>NZ_JAOCCY010000028.1:0-26688 GCF_029840625.1 Agrobacterium sp. GD03872 | reverse complement strand
GTCTTGCGCTTCTGTCTTGTCCTTCTCTTCCTGATCCTGCCCGCCTCCCTTGCCCACGCGGCCTGCCAGGGCAAGGAGATAACCGAAGGCGTTTATAACCCGCCCTTCTGCGTTCCGGCTGAAGTGAAGACGATCGTTACGCTCGATCCGCTGCTGACGCTCGGGCTCCTGATCGAACTTGAGGCTCCCGTCGTCGCCACACCCTATATGGCAATTCAGGATCCCGCCGTGCTTGAGGTCGTCAGGCAGGCGAAGATGATCGATCTGGGCAATCCGAGGGAGCCGAGCCTCGAGCGGATCGCGGCGCTGAAGCCCGACCTCATCATCGGCAGCACGGAAGGGCATTCGCCGATCTACGAGACCGCATCGAAGATCGCGCCGACCGTCCTCGTCAACCATATGGACTGGAAGAAATATCTCGGGCTGCTCTCCGAAATGACAGGACGCAAGGGCGCCGCGCAGGAGGCGCTCGCCGCCTACGAGAAGCGGGTGGCATCGATCCGCGCGAGAATGAAGGATGTGACTGTCTCGACCGTTCGTTTCGCTCCGGGCCGGTTCGTCGTCTTCCTGGACGGTCCTGCCGCCTATGCGCCGTTTGCGGTGCTGCGCGAAGCCGGGGTAAAGCGCACGGCCTATGAGACGGTGATCGACGACACCATCGTCAAGCGGCCGGATTGGGAAGAACTGGCCAATCTCGATGGCAACATCCTCCTTTATGTATCCGCCAGCGGCTTCGAAAGCGGTCCGGACGATGCGCTTGAGCAGGAGGTCATCGGCAATCCGCTCTGGCAGCTTCTGCCCGCCGTACGCAACGGGCGGGCCCACCGTGTCGATCGCATCGCCTGGCAGAGCTTCCATGGTATCGCTTCCGCAAACCGGATACTGGATGACATAGAGCGTTATGTTCTGGCGGATCGATGAACCGCAGACCATCCGGACGTTTTGTCGGCGCCGATAGCGGCAAGGTCCTCACCCTTGCCGCACTGCTATGCCTGCTTGCCGCCGTGTCGCTTCTTGCCGTGGCGCTCGGCACCGTGCTCATACCTGCATCCGCCATTCTGGATGCGATCTTCCGGTTTGACGGATCGCGGAACCACCTCCTCGTCGTGGCGGTTCGCCTGCCGCGTGTCATCGCAGCCCTTCTGGCCGGCAGCGCGCTTGCCGTCTCGGGGGCGATCATGCAGGCCGTCACCAACAACCCCCTCGCCTCGCCCGGCCTGCTCGGCATTAATGCGGGTGCTGCCTTCGCCGTCGTCTCCATCATGACTTTTTTCGGCGCAGGCGTCGGCGATATCTACATCTGGTTCGCCTTTGCGGGTGCGGGTATCGCAGCGTTTGCCGTTGCTTTGCTTTCCTCATTCGGCCCCAGCCGTCATTCGCCCGTCGGGCTCATTATTGCCGGTGCGGTTGTCGCCACCTTCCTCACGTCGCTCACCAGCGCCGTGCTGATCTTCGATCAAAGCACCCTCGATGCCGTGCGCATGTGGACGGCGGGCTCGGTAACGGGCAGAACCATGGCGCAGGCAGCAGCCGTCGCGCCCTATATTGCCTTTGGCCTCTTCGTGTCCCTTTTCCTTGGCAGGCATTTGACGACGCTGAGCCTCGGCGCGGACGCCGCCCGCTCGGTCGGGCAAAATACGGCCCTCTGGCGCGGAGCGGCGATCGTCACTGTCATCCTGCTCGCCGGCGGCGCAGTGGCGCTTGCGGGGCCGATCGGCTTTGTCGGCCTCGTCGTCCCGCATATCGTCCGGATGGCTGTCAGTGTCGACTATCGCTGGATCATCCCGTTTTCGGCGCTCGGAGGCGCGCTGCTCGTGGTCGGGGCTGATATGGCCGGGCGCATGGTCTTCGGCAGCCAGAACTTTCCCGTGGGTGTGACGATCGCGCTTGTCGGCGCACCGTTTTTCCTGTGGCTTGCACGCAACCGGATGAGAGGCGAAACATGATCCGCCTTTTGCTTGCGCTCACCGCGTTGCTCGTCATTTTCGTCCTGGCAAGCCTCGCATTGGGTGACATTTCTTTGTCCTGGCCCGCTCTGTTCGATGTCTTTGCCGGCGGGTCGGCGGCCAATCCGCAGGATGCGGTCATCGTCTTCGATCTGCGTCTGCCGCGCGTGCTGCTTTCCATCCTTGTCGGAGTGGCCCTCGCGACCGCAGGCACCATATCGCTCGCCATCATGCGCAATCCGCTTGCCGAACCCGGAGTGCTCGGCATTAACAGCGGCGCGGCCGCAGCCGTCATGGCCGTCATCGTTCTCATGCGGGATCCGCCTGTGGCGCTGCTTCAGGCCGCCGGTTTCGGAGGCGCCGTGCTGATGGCGGCGGCGGTCTATCTCCTTGCCTGGCGGGGGGGAACCTCGCCGCTTCGCATTATCCTGATCGGCATCGGGCTCAGCGCGCTCGCCACCGCCGGCACGACTTTCCTCTCCGCCTTCGGTGAGATCGGTGACGTCCAGCGGGCGATGGTCTGGCTTGCGGGAAGCGTGTACGACGCCAGCATGACCAAGGTGCGGCTTCTTGCCTTGTGGCTCGTCCTTCCCGCAGCACTCGCGTGGATGGCCTCACGCGAACTCGATCTCATCCGCTTCGGCGATAACTCGGCAAAAAGCCTCGGCCAGCCGGTCGATCGCATTCGCGGCCTGATGATCGTGCTCGTCACGATCATCTCCGGCGCGGCCGTTGCCGTCTCCGGCCTGATCGGCTTCGTTGGCCTCGTCGCACCGCATATCGCCCGCAGCCTCGTCGGGGCGTCTCACGCCCGCATTTTCCCCGTCGCAGCTCTTGTCGGCGCGTGCCTCGTCGTCGCTGCCGATCTTCTTGGGCGCACCGTCATTGCGCCTGCGCAGCTACCCGCGGGGATCGTTACCGGGCTCGTGGGAGCTCCTTTTTTCGCATATCTTCTCTGGGGACGCCGCCATGATCGTGGATGAGCCAAAGGCCGCCAAAAAGCTGGCAGGAGAGGCCATTACGCTGGCCTATGACCGCCGCCCCGTCGTCGAAAATCTCGACCTCGTCATTCCGGGCAGCCGCTTCACGGCTCTTATCGGCCCCAACGGCAGCGGCAAGTCCAGCATCCTGCGCAGCCTTGCCGGCCTGATGACGCCGCTTCGGGGAGCCATCCTGCTCGACGGCCGAAACATCACGACGCTGTCGACCAGGCATATGGCGCGCCGGGTTGGCGTGCTCCTGCAGGGGCCTGTCGCGCCGGAAGGCCTGACGGTCCGCGATCTCGTCCGCCAGGGCCGTTATCCGCACCGTTCCCTTTTCGGCCGCTGGTCGGCCGAGGACGAGGCGGCCGTCAACGAGGCGCTTGTGCTGGCGGGCATGGACACGCTTGGTGATCGCCCGCTTGACAGCCTTTCCGGCGGCCAGCGCCAGCGGGCATGGATCGCCATGACGCTTGCGCAGCAAAGCGAGGTGATCCTGCTCGATGAACCCACGACCTATCTCGATCTCGAGCACCAGATTGAACTCATGCATCTGGTAACACGGCTGGTCAGCGGCCATGGCAAGACCGTTGTCGCGGTGCTGCACGATATCAACCAGGCCGCCCGCTATGCCGAACACATCATCATTCTCAAGAACGGGAAAATCACCGCCGCCGGCCGGCCGGCGGACGTGATCTCGGCAGATACGATCGAGACCGTCTTCAACGTCAAGACAGTGGTGATCCGCGATCCGGTCGCCGGAACCCCACTCTGCATCCCGCTTTAGGCGGCATGGCTTGCGTCTGTTCTACAGTTACAAAATTATCACACCAGCTGCCTTTTCGAACGATGCCGGAGACGAGGATCCGCCCTCCCGCCGGAACATTCCAGAGTGAAATCCGCAATAAAATCAGACATAAAGATGAGTATTTGTATCATCTTTAAAGCCTGTCGTAAGTTCAACGTTCGAACCGTTCTAACCTGTTGTACTTGCATGCAATCTTTGAAGCCGGTAGCGCTTTTACCATTGGCACCCGAGAGACAAGCGCACGGGTAGGCCCGGTTATTGCGAATTGAGCACCGATGTCGAACCCTTCATCTTCTCCGCCCTCCTGGGACATTCCCGACAGCAACGACCTGCTGAACCGGGCAATGGAGATTTATTACCACGACATCACGGCTGCGGTTCACCGCAGGGGGCATCCACGCTCCACGGCGCGGGATGTGGTGCATGATCTTTATGTCAGGCTCGCTGCAAAACCCGATATCCTGCGAGACAAGCGATCGGTGAAGGCTTTCCTCTGCCGCGCGGCGATCAATCTCGGCATCGACAGGATGCGGCGGGAGACCATGGAGTCGCGGCTGTTTTCCGGTTCCGAGCACGAAGCGATGGCTGTGGCGAGCGCAGGTCCGGCGCCCGATCATGCGCTGGAGATCGAAGCGCGCATCGCAATCCTCCGTCAGGCGATCACCGAACTGCCGACGCGCCGACGCGTCGTCTTCATCCTGCACCGGCTGCACCACCTCACGCCGGATGAGATTTCGGCAAAACTCGGCATTTCCAGAAACATGGTGGACAGGCACCTGCGCCACGCCTTCGCCCACTGCCTCGACCGGCTGTTTCTGATCGGCTAAACCTCCCAAATCGGCGATGCCAAACGTCTATCAGACAAGGAAGCTGCTGGAGACGCCAATGCGTGAGAACGAAGCGATGAACGCTCAGCGAAAACGTAACCGCGAGGCTGCGGACTGGTTGCTCCGTAACGACGATCCTCAGCAATCGGCCGAAGACAGGGCGCGCTTCACGGACTGGCTCGACGATCCGGAAAACTGTCGCACCTATGGCGCCGCCGAGCGACTGATGGGCGATGCGCGCAAGGCGATCCAGTCAGACCCGAAGCTCGCCGGCATGAAAGCCACGCCGCATAACCTTGCCAAACCCGTTGCAACCACCGTCGTGCTTTTCGCCATGGCAACCGCAACCTTTTTCCTCCTCGACGGCCCGATGCGCCTTCAGGCGGACGTCATCGCCGGGACCGACGAGATGCCGGTCATCGATCTTGAGGACGGTTCCAGGGTTCAGCTCAACGCCTCCTCGGCGATCGCCATCGATTTCACACCGAACCGACGAATGGTCCGCCTTCTGCGGGGGCAGGCCTATTTCGAAGTCGCCCATGCGCCGGAACGACCCTTCAGCGTCGAAGCCGGAACCACACGCGTGACGGCACTCGGTACTGCCTTCGACGTCCGTTACGGCGAGACCGACACGGAGGTTACCGTAACCGAAAACGCGGTCCTCGTTGAACCGGACGACAACAGATCCTTTTCTCAGCGCGTCCGGCAGGGGGAACAGGCGACCTACGATCGCGTGAAGGACGAAACAAGCGTCCAGCCGGTCGACAGTCTCGTCGCACTCGCCTGGAAGCGGGGCCAGATTGCCGTCGACAATGCGCCGCTTTCTTATGTGGTCGAAGAGATGAACCGCCACTTCAGCGGCAGAATCGTCATCGCCGGAAAATCGCTCGCCGCCAGACGCGTGAGTGGAACCATCGCAATCGCCGACACCGACGCCGCCCTTTCATTCGTCAGGGAAGCCCTCGGCGTGAAAGCGACAAGGCTTGGTCCGCTTATCGTCATACGCAACTGACACACCGGTACGCCTGGTCGCGCAGCGCAGATGGGCGAACATATCAGCCCCTTTTTGCATCTTGATTATGCCGGGTCTGAACAGTTCGCTCCCACATTAACCCCGCGCGGCGTTGGCAGCCATCCCCATCGCGGTTTTGAAACGGTGACCATCGTCTATCAGGGCGAGGTTGAACACCGCGATTCCACCGGGAGCGGAAGCCTTATTGGTCCAGGTGACGTACAATGGATGGCCGCCGCAGTCCGCATCATCTCTGGAAACTATTCCGGACATGCCAGACCAACCCGCACCTTCACGCCGATCGAGCTATGGTATCACCACGGCATCCGTGCCGCAGGGCCCCAATGGCCCGCTCATCCCGCGGCAGGCAGCTGCCGCCTTCTGCGAGTGCGCTCTCTCCATCACACCAATCTCGCATGGTGCTAGCCTTGCACCACAATCTTTGCATCAGGAGAAACCCGTTCGTACAGATCCATGATGTCCTGATTCAGGAGCCGGATGCACCCGGCCGAAACGGCCTTGCCAATTGAACCTGGATCATTTGTCCCGTGGACGCGGTAATAGGTGTCCTTGCCATCCTTGTGCATATAAAGCGCCCGCGCGCCCATGGGGTTCCACGGACCGCCATCGACACCATCCTTGTTGGGCCCGTAATGCGCAGGATTTCGCTTGACCATGTCAGGTGTAGGAATCCAGCGCGGCCAGGCGGCTTTTCTGGCTATCACCGCTTCCCCACCGTCAAATGCACGTGCGACCGGTCCGACACCAACGGCATAACGAATTGCCTTTCCGCCCGGCCGAACCAGGTAGAGAAAGCGTTCCTTCTGATCGACGATGATGGTGCCGGGCTTCTCCTCCGTTGTGTAGTTCACGACTTGCCTGACGTATTCAGGATTCATCTTTTCGACATTGACACCGGGAATTTTGAACCCGGCGTCGATCTTCTCCGCATACATTTGCGTCGGGTCAGAACCGACCGGCTTTGATGTTTCCCCGGCGGGGCGTTCCTTCATCGGGCGCGGTGAAGGCAAAGGACCGCTATCCGGCGTGCTTGCGCAGGCAGAAAGAAGAAGGACCAATGTGATGGCTGCCGGTGGACGGAAGGAGAAAGACGTACGAATCATGGAGGTTTGCCTGGCAAGGTTGGGGTTTTTCCAGACTTCGCTGAGGCTTTCACCTTAAGGCTGGCTTAAGATACCTGCCGGTCCATCCGCCATGGCCTGGCAATGCCAGAACGACCGTGAAACCTTTCGCCGATTTGCGGAACCCGAACTCCCATCGAGCTTGTTCATCGCCATGTCAACGATTGCCAGGCCCAGTCCGCTGCCATCGACAATAGGGGCGACTGTCCACGCTGGAAGCGTTTGCCGACCTCGCCCCGGTCGCCCGGATAAATTCCCGGTCCCTCGTCCGTCACCAACGGTCCATCTGCAGCATCTCCTTTGCTATTCAGCCTGATGCCGTCAGTAAACCTTCGCCTCGCCAACCCCTTTTGCCGCCTCTGCTGTCTTGAAATCGGCAAGCAGCTTGCTCGTCGCATTGGCGAAAAGCGTCACATCGTTGCCGATTGCGACGAAGGTCGCTCCCAGTTCGACGTAACGTTTCGCCAACGCCAGATCGCCGGTCAGGATGCCAGCCGCCTTGCCATGCGCCTGAATGCGCTTCAGAGCCTTTTCAACTTCCGCCTGCACATCCGGCGCGCCGGGCTTGCCAAGGAAACCCATATCCGCCGCAAGATCGGCCGGACCGATAAACACGCCATCGACGCCGTCGGTGGACGCGATTTCGTCCAGTTTCTCCAGACCGGCCCTGCTCTCGATCTGAAGCAGCAGGCAAACCTCATCATTCGCCGTCTGCAAATAATCGGGAATACGATTGAACCGGGAGGCGCGCGCCAGCGCGGCGCCGACGCCCCGCACGCCGTGGGGCGGATAACGAACGGCTTTCACCAAGGCCTGCGCCTCATCGCCACTTTCGACCATGGGCACCAGCAATGTCTGGGCTCCGACCATACCGTCGGTGCAACAACCCGGGCGAAGTTGCACATGGACGCGCCTGACCATGGGGATTTCGGAGGTAAAGACCGGGAGGCTGAAGGCGGGGGGCATGAGAGCCGTCGAGTCGATCGTCAACTCCGCCTTCTATTACATTCGCTGATTGGCTGATGCCGCGACGAAGCAGCCTTTCCTGAACATGTGGGCCATGTTGGGCATTAGTGATTTCTGATGTGTTTTCTGCGAACGCCAAAAGCCCGCCGGATTTCTCCGGGCGGGCTTTGTGCATGTGCAGGAATTGGTTGCGGGGGCCTGAGTACACAGAGACTTGTGACCGAAAGCGGACTTCGACAATACAACGACCTTCTGAGGCGGAATGGTTACCTGCGTTTGGCTGCCTTGGAAATAAACTAGAGCTGACATTATGAGGTAACTGAGCTGCAGGTCTTCAAACAGGATCGACCAATCAGTTCTACTCGGAGCTATATTTTTTCATTCTTATCTGTCGCAGCATATTTCTCCCAGCTATCAAAACTTCGATCATGAAAGCTAAGAGCGACCCCATGAGACATAGAAGGGATCCGCCAAAAAACCAGAAGAGATTATCTTCGCGAAGCCAGATGCCAAGAGCGCCAGCCAGCAGATTTAAAATTGACGCGCTCGTACAAATGGCAGCAAGAACGCCAAACAATACGGCAATTTCGAGCGCAAGAATTCTGCGCTGGAGATAAGAAATTTGAACCGGAACTATGGCGGCTTGGCCGCCCGTATCCGTCAGATCGTTCAGCCGGTCTGAAACTCGTCCCAGCCGCATAGTGTAAATGCTCACGAACCCTGCCGTGCCCGCAAGGAGAAAAACCGGAGCAAGGGATGTCTGCACAACTGATGCAAGTTCCCCTACAATTGGCGATGCTTCCATTTAATCCTCATTTAATCCTCATTCGGCAGTACTAAACTGCAGCCGATATATACCACTTATGCGTAAAATGCATCGAGCATTGCGGGGTTTCGGTGGAACACATCTTAGCGACAGCTTGACGTCAGCAGGTGGTCACTGACGCTACACGGCCGGGATAGATCAGTAGTTTTTCCCGCAACCTCTGGTAAATGGAAACTTCGTATTCACCCTGTTGTCGCTACCGGATAAATCTGAGGCGCTCACCTCAACGAACTGCTTGATTACCCATCACATTGAGATACGAAGGAGGTACGTCGGAGATCGATAAGTGTCTTGCCGGCAACGAGGCTTAACTAGCTGAGAAAGAGGACCTGTACATGAGATTGATCGGCGCTCTGCTGATGCTCCTCCTGATACCTGCGTTATCATACGCACAGGCTGAAACACGACCCGCGAAAGTCGATGATCTTGTACGCCTACTTCAGGACCCCGAGGTCAGGAGCTGGATCGAACGCGCGCCGTCGGCTTTGCCCGAGAGTGAGGTTTCAGTCGTCGACATTAGCCGTTGGCAACAATTGTCGCGCGACCGGATTCGCGGTGTGTTTTCTGCTATTCCCAGCATTCCATCAGAGATGGCCGCTGCCGCTGCCCGGACAAGACAAGACGCGATATCGAACGGCGGAGCACCTGTCTTCCTGGTCCTGTTTGGACTCGCTGTTGTTGGATTAGTTGCAGAGCATCTCTATATGCGGACCCGCCAACGCAGCGCCGACCTGATTGAGCGCCTGCTCGCGACTGGCGTTTTCTCAGTCACGATGGCCATCGGTTTCTTCGCCTTCGAATGGCCACCCCTCGCGGGCAACACGCTTTTCTCAGCCATTGTAGCGATCGTTGTCTACCGGCTCCTTGCTGCTGGTCTCGCTTCTGCAAACTTACAGCCGAGAATACGATTTAGGATCAAGCTGTTTTTGGGAGTGCTGATTGCCGCGGCTACGATGGCATCTCTGGGGCAACCATTATCAATTCCACCTCAGACATCGGCTGCCGTCTCACTCTGCTTTTCGATCGTCCTTCTGGTCATTGCCGTCGAGGGAGTGTTGTCTACTTCCGCGAAAAGTTTACGCGTCCGCTATGCAGTCTGTATAGCTCTGCTCGCCGGATGGTGCCTTTGGTTCGTCGGCTTGAAGGGCCTTTTCTGGCTGCTAATGTACGCTCTGGTATTGCCGCACGTACTGCGGCTGGTCGGCCGATCCACGGAAGGTTTGGTCGATGCAAAACCTTTTAGCGCGAAGCGCGTCCTGATCGTCCGAGGAAGCCGCGCAGTTGTGATTGTTCTTGCGATGGCTTGGCTTGCGCTGGTCTGGCGGCTTGATCCAAACTCCCTCGTACACATCAACCCGGCCATCACGGCGGTGAGCTATGGCCTTCTGAAAAGTGTGGTTATCCTGCTTTTGGCGGATCTCGCCTGGCATCTTGCTCGCTCGTGGATTGACAGAAGTCTCTCCGAGAGTCCTGCGGACGAGGCGGATCCCATGCATCTCGCTCGGCAGTCACGACTGCGCACGCTTCTGCCGATATTCAGGAACATGCTTGCCGTCGTCGTCGCTGTGATAGCGGGCTTGATCGTACTTTC
This sequence comes from Agrobacterium sp. GD03872, assembly GCF_029840625.1. NCBI lineage: Bacteria > Pseudomonadati > Pseudomonadota > Alphaproteobacteria > Hyphomicrobiales > Rhizobiaceae > Agrobacterium > Agrobacterium sp. GD03872. Next base: position 16,590 of record NZ_JAOCCY010000028.1, on the reverse strand, counting down.
AGAGCTCGGCGTCGAAATCGGTCCCCTTGTGGCGGGTGCAGGTATATTCGGGGTTGCTTTGGGTTTTGGCTCGCAGACCCTCGTCAAGGACGTGATCAGCGGCGTGTTCTACATGTTCGACGATGCATTCCGGGTTGGCGAGTACATCCAGTCGAAGAGCTACAAGGGAACCGTGGAAGGCTTCAGCATCCGCTCGGTGCGGCTGCGCCACCATCGTGGACCCGTCTTCACAATTCCTTTTGGCGAACTCGGCGCGGTTCAGAACATGAGCCGCGACTGGGGAGTCGTGAAGTTTCGGATTTCGCTTGGCTTTGGGACCGACGTGGAAAAGGTTCGCAAGATCACGAAGAAGCTTGGGGCCGCGCTGATGGAAAATCCGGAATTCGCGCCGCTCTTCATCGAACCATTGAAGATGAAAGGCATCGAGGAATTTGGAGACTACGGCATGCAGGTGAGTTTCGGGATGACGCTACGCCCCTCACCCATGCAATCTTTCATCCGTCGCCGTGCCAATTTCCTGCTTAGGGAAGCCTTCAAGGAGAATGGCATCGATTTCGCAACTCCCTCTGTACAAGTCGGAGGCGACGAAAAGTCCGCCGCCGCGGCCACCGCTGTAATTGCCCATCAGGCCAAGGTAGTGCCGGTTCCAGAAAGCTAAGCGCCGCCAAGTGCGCAAGGCACTTATCTAAAATGCATGCCGAAATACGCAACTCACGGTGCTGGAGGGAAAATGAGAAAAAAAGCATGGATCGCCGTCGTCGTACCCTTGGTTGGGTGCGGCCATGCCGTCGGAGTGATGTCGCCTGTCGCTTTGAATGTGACTGAACAGAAGGCCACGGTTGTGAACATGCTTGTCGCAACAACGCGTCAGCCTTCCGGTGATCCGGCCACCCTCTTCAACGGTGAACGCAGCTCCCGTCCCTACATGACTGACGTTGCCGTATCGATTCCTGCGAAGCGCGAGGCAGGCACCGTTCAGTGGCCAAAGAAACTTCCACCAAACCCCGCGACAGATTTCGCCGTCACCCGCGTCCAGCCAATAGACACGCTGCCGCAAAGCCGTTCATGGTTCAAGACCCACATTGAGGGCGGACACGCTCTCGTCTTCATCCATGGCTTCAACAATACCTACGAAGACTCGGTTTTTCGGCTTGCGCAGATCGTCCACGATAGCGGCATGAAGGCGACACCGATCCTTTTCACTTGGCCGTCGAGGGCGAGCGTGTTTGGCTATCAGTACGATAAGGAAAGCACGAACTACTCCCGTTCAGCTTTGGAAGAGTCGCTACGGGTTCTGACCAGCAACCCCGACGTCAAGGACATCACCATTCTCGCGCATTCCATGGGCACGTGGCTGACGATGGAATCTCTTAGACAGATGGGAATTCGCGATGGACAGGTCTCCAGCAAGATTCATAATGTTATTCTTGCTTCGCCGGACATCGATATCCAGGTATTCGCCAAGCAGTATGTCGAGATGGGTGGACCCAAGCCGAAGTTCACAATCTTCGTTTCTCAAGACGACAAGGCGTTGGCGTTATCGAGCTTCCTGACCGGTAACGTCGCGCGTCTTGGCGGCATTGATCCCACCGTAGAACCATACAGGTCAAAGCTCGAACAAGCGGGCATCACCGCTATTGATCTTACGAAGGTGGAAAGCAACGACCGCCTGAACCATGGCAAATTCGCTGAAAGCCCGCAGATCGTACAACTTATCGGCCAACATCTGATGACGGGCCAACCGTTGACGGATTCGAATATATCGCTTGGCGAAGGTATTGCGGCCGTAGTTGGTGGAACGGTCAGAACTGTCGGAAGTGCCACAGGAGCAGTGGTAAGCGCGCCGATCAGAATTGTAGAACAGCCAACCAAACCGAAAGCCGGGGACATTGGAGCATCGCTTCAGATTGATCCGTCATCCAAACCGTTGACGCATTAAAATACGAGGTGACAAAGCCGTTTCGGTCACGAGAACGGGCTCAGGTCAGGGCCATTGGCCGAGGACTGTCCAGACGATCCAAACCGCTACGGTGGCGACGTGAAATGGATTTTTTGCGGAGCGCCCTTGCGCGCCGGTGGCGTAGTTCCGGACGCCCTGTGCGCCACGATCTGGCTTCCCGCCGCCACACGATCGACCGAGGCGACGTCGTCATGGATGAGATGCTGGAACCTGCTCCAGGTCACCCAGCGTTTTTTCGGATCCGGCGCGATGGCCGCCGCCAATCCAGAAGCGCATCCGCCTCCGGATTGGCGTAGTTGGCCGCGTTGGAAAAGGGCAGCCCGATCTTGAAATTCCTGCTCCAGTAAGCGCGCTGGATGCCGAGCGACGGATCGAAAGTGTTGGAAAGGGATTCCACCACCAGATCAAAGGCGCGGTCCGTGTATACCGTCTTCAGATAGGTCGGCAGGTCGTATTTGCGGATTTTGACGGCGATGCCTATCTTTTCAAGCTGGCTGCGAAGGATATCGGCAAAGCCGGGCGTCAGATAGGAATTATAGGTCAACCGCACCGGATTGACCTCGATGCCGTTGATAATTCCGCCTGCGTGCCGTTTCGAGCCGGATTTGAAGGCAGAAACGTCACGCAACCGGCAGGACAACGACCGCCCGCAGACCCGGATTATTTGGTAACAGCACGATGTCCCCGCCATGATGCCGCGCTATCGCTCTGGCGATTGATAGGCCAAGGCCGACACCTCCGGTCTCGCGATTCCTCGATGTCTCTATACGATAAAATGGTGTGAATACCTGTTCGAACTCATCTACAGGAATTCCCGGCCCGTCATCATCAATCATGATTTCTATCGCATGAGGAAACTTGTTGACCTTCACGGAAGCCTTGCCCGCGTATCTCAGCGCGTTCTCTATCAGGTTGCGAAGAGCACGCTTGAGGTTATCTGGCCGACAGCGGTAGCTGATCCGCTCGCTCTCCTGGAATTCAACCTCATGGCCCAATTCGGCAAGATCCTCGCACAGGCTTCCGAGCAGGGCGGCAATGTCAACCTTGCGTGTCTCCTCGGCGGCCGCCTCACTTTTGGCAAAGGACAGCGTTGCTTCCGTCATGGCCTGCATCTCGTCGACAGTCGCAAGAATCTTGCCTTGCAACTCCGGATCACTGACATACTCTGCGCGAAGGCGAAGGGTAGTTAGCGGGGTGCGCAGATCATGCCCGATAGCAGCCATCATCTTCGTGCGATCATCGACAAAACGGCGCAGTCTGAGCTGCATTCCATCAAAGGCTTCATAAAGTTGCCGGATATCTTCAGGCGCATGCGGGGGAGACAACTGGACTGCCTCACCGCGGCCCATTGCCTCTGCCGACAGGGCGAGACGGCGCAAGGGGCGGGCAATCTGGCGGGCGACGACCGTGGCGATAATGCTGAGAATAACCGCTGTTATACTTATCGAAAGCAGCGATTGTGCGAAGGCGGGTTGCAATGGCTTGTAGTAGGCTGCGTTGAGCCATGTCTTGTCATTCAGTACCTGAACAATACCCATGCCATCCTGCCCGGAAAAGTGAAGGAAGCGCGCGTTTGCGGTATCAGGTTCGGACAGGAGGGGTTGCCATTCAGAAACATCGGGATTGCCCAGTCTGATTGCGCCCGGACCACCGCCGGACCGCACGTCAGATCGATTTAGACCTTGCGACCGGATCAAGTCTTCAAAGGGCAGCCGCAGATAAGATTGCGCAGTTTCGTACCACGCTCGCGTGTCGTTTGCCGGGTCGTGATCAGACAACCAGAAGCGCACATGGCTCATTGAACTTGCCAATACAAGATTCTGGCGCATATCGGGTGAGACTGCGGCAAGAGCGCTCGACAGCGCACTCGTACGAGCAATGAATTCGCTCTCTATCGTCTGCCGGATTGCAGCTTCGCGCTGCCACGACGAGACGAAAAAGGTGATCGTTTGCCCAACGAGAAGTGCACCCAGAATGAAAACGATGAACTGGCCCGCCAAGCTCCTCCTCCACCACGGCACCTTCATTGCACGTTCACCTCCACGGAAAGGCTGTAACCCCCGCCCCAGTGAGTTTGGATGATGATCGGGTTCTTCGGATCCGGTTCTATTTTCTTGCGCAACCGGCTGACCTGGTTGTCGATGCTGCGGTCGAAGGGATCTGCGCTGCGCCCGACCGTCATGTCCAACAATTCGTCGCGCGTCAGCACCGAATGCGGATGATCAAGGAAAACCTTCAGCAGGCGGAACTCCGCCGTGCTCAACGCAACGCCCAATCCATCGCTGGATTGAAGCTCGCGGCGGCGAACATGGAGCCGCCATCCATGGAAATCAATGATCTGATTCTTCGGGACTTCCTTTGGCGCTGAAACGTTCAACGCGGTCCGGCGCAGAACAGCCCTGACACGGGCGAGCAGTTCGCGCGGGTTGAACGGCTTGACCAGATAGTCGTCGGCCCCAAGCTCCAGCCCGATAATCCGATCGGTATCGTCGGCCATGGCGGTTAAAAAAATGACTGGAAGCTGGCTGCTGCCTCGAAGCTGCCGGCAGACCGAAAGACCGTCTTCACCCGGCATCATGATATCCAGAATGATCAGGTCGGCCGAACTGCGCTCGAGAACCTTTCGTAAGGTATCCCCACCCTCCGCGACGCTGACACGAAAGCCATGCTGAGACAGGTAAGCGCCTACCAAGTCGCGAATTTCGCGATGATCATCAACGACGACAATATGGGGTTCGTTGCTCATTCCCGGGCCTGGTTGGTCGTTGGGAGCCCGAGCATATCGCTGCCGCGAACCCAAGGCACTCAAAAAATTGTAATAAAGTGTCCCAAATTTGCTGCACGGCAACAAACGGCGAGAGAAGATACAAAATAATACAGACTTGGTCCTCTACGGCACATGTCTGCGACAAAGGGCAGCTAGCTTGGTTGCCGATGACCCCTCCCGGGACTTTGGCTGGATCGGCCGGCGTTTTTCAGAAAGCTGATCGTTGCCAAAAAATACCGTCTAAACAAGGATTTCAGATGACCGTGCGACGTGTTCCCATACGTTTTGCCGCAGGCGTTGTGATGATGGCCGCCCTCGTAAGCTGCAGCGATGAACAGACTGCCGAGCCCAGACGTGCTCCCGCCAAGGTGCAGGTCGGCGCTCAAACGCTTCGCCCGCAAAGCGTGACGCTGACGACACAATTGCCGGGTCGAACAAGTGCTCATGTGGTTTCAGAGGTGCGTCCTCGTGTTGGCGGTATTGTACGGACCCGGAATTTCGAAGAAGGTACCAACGTCAACGCTGGTGACATTCTTTACGAACTGGATCCGGCCCCCTTTGAGGCCGCCTACAGGAACGCCGAGGCAGCTCTTCAGCGCGCGAACGGCGCCATTCCGAGCGCCGAGGCGCGTCTCAAGCGATATATGAGCCTGACCACCCGAAACGCCGTCAGCCAGCAGGATCTAGACGAAGCGCAAACTACCATGCTGCAGGCGGAGGCCGACGTTGCCGCAGCGTCAGCTGCGCTGGAAACAGCACGCATCAATCTGGAATACACCAAGATCCGCGCGCCGATCGACGGTCGCATCGACGCGTCGAGCGTGACGCCGGGCGCGCTCGTCACTGCCGATCAGGCAGCGGCACTTGCCACGATCCGGCAACTTGCCACCATCAATGTCGATGTCGTCCAATCAAGCGCAAATTTGCTGCGCGTAAAGAAGGCGATTGCGGAAAACAGCATCAGGGCGAATGGCGATTACGTCACCGTTGAACTCTTGATGGAAGACGGATCGCGCTATCCCCATCCCGGCAAGCTGCAGTTCTCAGAATCGTCGGTCTCGACGACCGCCGGCACCGTCTCCATTCGCGCCCTCTTTCCCAACCCTGACGGACTGCTGATGCCAGGCATGTACGTTCGGGCGATTGTCGAAGAAGGGGTTCGCGAAAACGGCTTCCTCCTGCCGCAGCGTGCCGTGTCGAGAAATCCAAGGGGCGAGGCGATTGCGAAATTTGTCAATGCCGAGAGCAAGATCGAGGAGCGGATACTCGCCATCGATCGTAGCATCGGCAACAACTGGCTCGTCAACGGTGGCATCGAAAGTGGCGATCGGCTGGTAGTGGACGGTTTTCAGCGCGCACAGACCGGCCAGGACGTCCAGGTGACGGCGGTACGGATCGACGACGCGACAGGTGAAGCCGTTGCCGTGATGGAGGGGGGAGAGCCGGCAGCCGGGCAGGCGAACAGTAGCAACTCCTCATCCGGTCTTTCCCTCGTCACCTCACGCTAGGACTTCAAAGATGTCGCGCTTCTTCATCGATCGGCCGATTTTTGCCTGGGTGCTTGCAATTGTCGTGATGCTTGCCGGTGCCCTATCGATCACCACGCTGTCAATTTCCCAATATCCTCAGATCGCCCCAACCACGGTTCGCATCACGGCAAACTATCCCGGCGCCGATGCTGAAACTGTCGAAAACTCGGTCACCAAGGTGATCGAGCAAGGCATGACCGCCATCGACAACCTTGACTACATCACATCCAACTCGACTGCGACTGGTCAGGCATCCATCACTCTTACGTTTACCAATGCAGCGGATGCCGACGTCGCCCAGATGCAGGTGCAAAACAACCTGCAGCTCGTTGAAGCACGCTTGCCGCAGGTCGTGCGAAACACCGGCATCACGGTTTCAAAGTCGACATCCAGCTTCTTCATGATTGCGTCCTTCGTTTCGACAGATGGAAGTCAAACGGGAGACGACCTTGCCGATTTCATTGATACGTCGCTCAACGACACCTTGCGGCGCGTGCCGGGGGTTGGAGATACGCAAATCTTCGGCTCCCGCTATGCCATGCGCATCTGGGTCGATCCCGATAAACTGGCAAAGTATCAGCTAATCGTCAGCGATGTCACCAACGCGATCGAGGCACAGAATACGCAGGTCTCGGCGGGACAGCTGGGTGCGCTCCCGCAAAAAACGGGACAACAGCTCAATGCCAGCATAACAGCCGGCAGCCGTTTGCAGACCAAGGAGGAATTCGAAGCGATTATCCTCAAAAGCGAGAATGACGGAGCGCTTGTTCAGCTGAAAGATATCGCGACTGTCGAACTTGGCGCCGAGAGCTACACCAGAACCGGCGTCTACAACGGAAAATCTGCGGCCGGCATCGGCTTCAACCTGACCACAGACGCAAATGCCATCGATACTGCCGATGCCATCCGCGCGGCGATCGAACGCGAAAGGGGCAGTTTTCCGGCCAATGTCGAGGTCGAGTATCCCTACGATACGACACCATTCGTGCGGCTTTCGATCGAAGGCGTCATCCAGACGCTCATCGAGGCCGTCATTCTTGTCTTCCTGGTCATGTTTCTCTTTCTCCAGAACCTGAGGGCGACTTTGATCCCGACACTTGCCGTGCCCGTGGTTCTCCTGGGAACCTTCGGCGTGCTGGCCCTTTTCGGTTATTCGATCAACACATTGACAATGTTCGGCATGGTGCTCGCCATCGGCCTCCTGGTGGATGATGCCATCGTCGTCGTCGAAAATGTCGAACGCGTCATGGAAGAGGAGGGTTTGGGACCGCGCGAGGCAACCATCAAGTCGATGGGGGAAATCAGCGGCGCGCTCGTCGGTATTACGACGGTGCTGTCCGCGGTGTTCGTTCCGATGGCCTTCTTCTCAGGCTCCGTCGGCGTGATCTACCGCCAGTTCTCCATCACAATCGTCACGGCGATGATCCTGTCGGTACTGGTGGCGCTTGTGCTCACGCCGGCGCTCTGCGCGACAATCCTGCGCAAGCCGAAACATCACACTCAGAAGCCTGCCTTCTTTAGATGGTTCAACCGCAATTTCGAGCGCGGAACACAGTTTTATCGACGTGGCGTCAACGTCATGATCAAACGCATGGCGATTTCGATAATGCTGTTTTTCACCTTGGTGGCAGGCATCGTCGCCCTCTTGGACAGGCTGCCAACGGCATTTCTACCGCAGGAGGATCAGGGCCGCGTGATCGCAACGATCCAGCTTCCTGCAGGTGCGACGGCCGATAGAACCCGCCGTGTGCTTGATACGGTGATCCAGCACTTCCTCACGGAAGAAAAAGACTACGTCAACGGCGTGTTTGGTTCTGTCGGCTTCAATTTCAGCGGCCAGGGCCAGAATGTCGCCCTGGCCTTCATCTCGCTCAAGGATTTCGATCAGAGAACAACGCCGGAGTCCACGGCGCAGGCAATCGTCGGGCGCGCCATGAGAGCCTTCGGACCCATCCGCGATGCCCGTGTGGTGGCGCTCAATCCTCCTCCCATTCCGGGCTTTGGCAATTCGGCCGGCTTTGATTTCTTCATTCGCGACACTGAGGGTGCTGGCCATGACGCGCTGATGGCGGCACGAAACCAACTGCTTGGTCTTGCTGGTCAGAACGACCAGTTGACCGGTACACGTCCGAACGGCCAGGAAGATACGCCGCAATATTCTGTTTCCATCGACCGCGGACGTGCAAGCGCACTCGGCCTCAATCTCAGCGATATTGACGCAACACTGTCGACCGCCTGGGGCGGCACCTATGTCAACGATTTCATCGACCGCGGCCGCGTCAAGCGTGTTTACGTCCAGTCGCAGGCCGATTTCCGCATGCAGCCGGAAGATTTTGATCGTTGGTATGTGCGCAACAATCGGAACGAAATGGTGCCCTTCTCGGCTTTCGCAACCGGAAAATGGACGTACGGATCGCCTCGGCTGGAGCGATACAACGGGGCGTCGGCCGTCCAGATTCAGGGTGCCGGTGCGGACGGCACGAGTTCGGGCGAAGCCATGAGCGAGATAGAGCGGATGATGGAACAACTCCCGCCGGAGTTCACCCATGAATGGACGAGTCTCTCGGCACAGGAACGGCTGGCCGGCAATCAGGCAATCCAGCTTTACGCCATTTCCGTTTTCGTCGTCTTTCTTGCCCTGGCAGCGCTTTACGAAAGCTGGTCTGTCCCGCTTTCCGTCATGCTAGCCGTACCCGTCGGCATTTTCGGCGCCCTGGCGGCGGCAACGCTCTTCGAACAGGCGAACGATGTTTACTTCAAGGTCGGACTGCTGACGACCATCGGCCTTGCGGCGAAGAACGCCATCCTGATCGTCGAGTTTGCGATTGCGCAACAGCAGACCGGAAAGTCGCTGCTTGAGGCGACACTGGAGGCCTCGCGCCAACGCCTGCGGCCGATCCTGATGACGTCCTTCGCCTTCATTCTCGGCGTTCTGCCGCTGGCAATCGCAACGGGTGCTGGCTCCGGCAGCCAGAACTCGATCGGCATTGGTGTGATGGGCGGTATGATCTCCGCCACCTTCCTCGGAATATTCTTCATACCCGTTCTGTTCTTCGCTACCCGCCGGGTTTTCAAAGGAAAGTCGGAGCCTTCAGCCTCAACTGGACAGTCGGGCCTAGCGGCCCCGGCGGAATGACTGGCATCAACAATCGGCATGAAAGGAACGGAAATGTCTGAACAACGTAGTCCGGATTATGTTGACCGGTGTATCGATTACATCTCCAATCTTCCTCAGCGTTGCTTCGCCGACGCCGCGCTCGGGGCCGTCATCATTGGCGCTCTCCTCGCGTTCTCGCCCAACGAATACAGTACCGGAACAGAACATCGTGCATCGAAAAACGGCCACGACAAAATCTTGGCAATTCGAGATTCGCCTCAAGGCGATAGGGAAGGTCCGAAGCGGTGCCCGCTGATTATGGTGTGACACTGCCTTGGGCAAAACGCTCCAAACCGAACCAGAGTTGGTCGATTTCCTATATTGCCACATCTCCGCAATCGTGACTGGGTCGCGAGCGAGCATGATTTGTTTGGCCGTCTTGGATGAAGCCCTTGGCTGGCTGGATATTGTGCTTCAAGCGACATCTCGCCGGAGACGTAAAAGGAAACGGTATCGGGACCATCGCGTTCGATAATTGCCTTCAGCCGCCGTGTTGTTTCGCCGATCGCCCTGTCCATTGAAACCGAGAGCTGATCCTGGCTGCGAGCATGCCGCAAGTGAGCCTTGTTCACCCGACCAGAACCAGCGATTGCCTAGCGGCTTGTCGCCGGCAACCTTCACCACCTCATTGTCCGTGACCTCCTATCACGATGCCGCAGCCGGCACCACAATAGGGACAGGAGCCTTTGACGGTCCTGTTATCGAGCATCATAGGGTTCCAGCTCACACAGAATCCCGAACTCGAGCATTGCAGGGACGAAGTTTTCATTGTCGTGGCCGGGTCGCGTCAATTTGAGTGACATGAACCACTGAAGGTCCGTCAGTTTGTTCCACTAATCGCCCGTCGGCGGGATGACGCCTTCGACTTCTCCCGGCCTGGCAAGCCGACGGACAACACCTACATCGAGAGCTTTAATGGCAAGTTCCGTGCTGAGTGCCTGAACACCCACTGGTTCTTGAGCCTTAACGACGCGCGGGTAAAATTAGAGGATTGGCGTAGAGAGTATAACGAGTGCCGGCCACACAGCGCGATTGGCAAAAGGTGCCTATTTCGCTCATGAGCGGCTCATCGGCACCCCCGCCGAGCTGAGCCTTAACCCCGGAAAATTCCAGCTCCCGCTGGCCCAAAATCGGGGAGCACTTCGCAACGAATTCGCCATGAAAATGGCACTGGAAAAACAGGCTGCATAAAGCCAGATTGAAAACCAAAGACTCTCCCAAAGCCCGGAGGAAACTTGGGGCTCAGGTCACCAAACATGCACAGCTCCGAAAACATAATATGCCGCCAACGAGGGAAGTTGGCGGCATATCCAAGTCAGTCAAAGCTTTTAGTTGCCATTGAAGATAAGGGTCTTGAATGGAAGCAAAAGCGCTTTGTTGCGAAGGATCATGCCCTTCACGACGGCAGTTGCATCGAGAGCATGCAAAACCAAGCTTTTCACTGGGCCTACCTTGCCGGAGGCAATCAGGTCGTGGTTGCTCGAGTAGGCATTGGCCATGCATGAGCTACCCGGGCTAACACCGTCGAGACCGCCCTTATAGACAGGTTCGAGCAGGACTTGAACCGTTCCGGGCAGCATCGCCTGCTGTGGATCGATCAACTGTTCACCACCACGGAACTGACCTGCTGCAATGTGGTCCTGCTTGCCAGTCACTACCATTGGAATTACGGTCCATGGTTTAGAGATGCAAGTGGCCTCCGCCACCATGCCTACTTTGATCACTTGAGCTTCGATCTGGCCAAAACCTGCGACGAGCACCTCGCGCTGCGCAGTCGGAATAAGGACCCCTGCTGGTCGCAGAAGAGGATTCACGACATCGCCGACACGTAATGTAAATTGCTCCACCCTTCCATCGACTCCAGCGCGGATGATGGTCTTGTTCTTCTCAACCTCTGCCTGCACTAGAGCCTGCTCAGCGCTGGCCTTTTGGGCGGGAAGAAGGGTTGTGATCTTAGCTTCTGCAGCGTCTCGGGCGGCGGTAGCGGCAATAACAGCACCGCGGCGTCCGTCCACGATGTTCTCAAGCCGCACAATCTCGCGAGTAGCCACAGCGTCCGGATTACGACGGTTCAATCCCTGCTTTATGTCGAGTTCGTCGGCAGCCTGCTGTTCTGCACCACGGGCCTCTTGAATCTTGCCTTCCGCAGCAGCAACGTCAGACTTTGCAGCGATGATGGCCGCATCGACTTCGGCTACGGCACGTCTGGCCGCTTCCACCGCTGCGTCCTGCGTTGAACTGTCAAGCCTGAAGATCGGATCTCCAGCCTTCACCTCGCCGCTCAGGCCGAGATACACTTCGGCAACTCGTCCTGCCGCATCTGGAGCTATGGCGATTGTTCTGTAACGCATGGCCACGTTCGTCGTCGACGGATGACTATAGAAGATTGCTGTCAACATGGTCACGGTCAGCATCAAGCAGGTTACGATGCCCCACCTGAGCTCAAACCAGACAGAGTAAAGCGTGATCTCACGACCGATCCGCTTACCCTGAACGTAACGCCTGAACAGGTAGTCGGGGAAGATTGTCACAAGTGAGCAAAGAATGAGTTCGATCATGCGTTGCTCCTCGGAGGTAAGACTGTTGTTTCTGCCACGACTGGTGAGGAAGCAGTGACTTCTGTCGTCGGCACGATATTGTGCGACGTGTCATCATCCGCTTTGGTGTCCTGTGGGATCCCCGCAAGCTTCTCCAATGCGTGCGCCATCCGACCGAACGCCCCACCAAAGTCGGGAATGTCGATGAAGGCGAGTAGCAGGCCGATCACCCAAAAAAGGTGGATGTGGGTGAAGAGCGCGAGCAGCCCGAGGACAGCTACGATCTCGAACTGGAGCTTGTGTCCCTTGTGGGCCATCCTCTCGGGAAGAGTATGAATCCTAAGAAAAACAAGACCGAACGCCAGCACAGCGACGACCAGAATAATTGCCATGAAAACCATCGCCGTGTCTGTCTCGCCGGGAGCGGAAAAGAACCCAGGTAGGTGTTCTGGAGCTAAAGGATTGATGGTTACTTCCATCCACGGCCTCCGATAATTTTGGAGCTAATCAATGAGCCCCAATCTTGCTGAAATAGATGAAACATAGGTTACATGAAGTGTGCATAACTTAACCTACGCGCTTATTTTTTGTGCGACGCAAGGAGTGGTGGCGAGGCTTTTGTTGTCCCTGGGTGCCTGCTCCGATGATCCGCCATCTTGGACACGCGCTTGGCAAATAAGCCTGATCAGCCTTCTTGTTCCTGCGGATACAGTTGCTCAACGACGTTCGATAGAACCGTGACGGAATACAGTATTGCCTCGCGGGCCACGTGTGACGGAAGCGCCGCCGCATCGTTCGGGCCCGCAGCCACCGACTGCCGCACGGCCGCCGCCGTTCGGACCACGGGTCGCCGCCGCTGCCCCAACCTTACCATCGCTCGCGCCAACGGCCGCAACCCTACCAGAATGCGGTCCGCGTGTGACCGCTGCAGCGCCGCAGGCATTGCCGTTGCATCCGGCGGCCACCTTTCGGCTGGTATAGTGATGATATCGATCCCAATGACCATGCCAGTGCTTGGAATGGTAATGAGTGTTCCAGTAGGTGATGCTGAACGTAACGGTCGTGATACCGACGACGGGAACAATCGCTGCATTTAGAACTGTAGACCGGCCGTTGTACATGACATTGATGTAGCTTGCAGATACCCATCCGCGATCTCCGCCCCAGCCGATATCGCACCATGAACCGTTTGCGAGGCAACCGTGGATTGGAAACGAGCCGTTGGTCGGTAACACAGTCACAACAGGATACTGGGTACCCGGGCCCGCCCGCATATTAACCGATGTCATTGCAACGCCACCAGTAGCGGCAAGGGCTGTCGTAGCACTTGAAGCCGAAGCAGTTGCCGCTGCTATTGCAATAATCATCGCTGAGAGACCCGCTCTTCTTCCGCGAGGATCAGCACTGAACATTTGACGCAAGGAACTCTCAATTTTTGATTTGTGACGCTGGATCATCTTGCTTTCTCCTTTGGGTTGTTAAGCCCGAAGATACCCTTGCTTGTTTGTGCGGCTATTGCGGGTTTGTTGCAGATTGTTGCAGCGCACGTCATGTGCCCGATTGGCATGTACCTGCCTGCGGAGAGACTTCGATCGCAGCTATTGCGTTGCTGTGCAAAGCCCTGTGATTTCATTGAAATGATTGAAGGATCGCGTAGAGTGATCTTCATCACAGGCAGTGGAACAATTGTGAACGGTTCGCCTATAAGCGCGAAGACGTTCGTTTCCAGGTTGCACGACGTTAAGGCAGAATGTAGCCGTGATATCTGATAGCCGGGGGGATAGTCATGGAAGAGCTAGCCAAAATTCTTGTCGTTGAAGACGACGCCGAAATCCGTGACCTCGTTGACGAGTTCCTAACAGGAGAAGGTTATCAGGTTCGCACGGCCGAGGATGCTGCGGCGGCGGATTCACTTGTCGAGCGCCGATGGCCCGATCTCATCGTTTTGGACGTTATGATGCCGCGGGAGGACGGGCTATCGTTCTGCCGTCGTATCCGATCCCGGTCTCAAGTGTCAATCATCATGGTAACAGCCAAGTCTGCCGAGATCGACCGTATCATCGGCCTTGAATTCGGTGCTGACGATTACATCGCCAAACCGTTCAATCCCCGCGAGCTTCTGGCGCGTATCCGGGCGGTGCTGAGGCGAACCAATGGAACGGCTGAACAGTCGGCGGCACACGCCCGTACCAAGCGATTTTCGGGACTTATCGTGGATCCCGAAGCCAGGACGATAACAACGCAGGATGGCCAGTCAGTACCTTTGACGACGACGGAGTTCGACCTTCTTGCTTGCTTTCTGGATAGGCCGAGACGTGTGCTGTCACGCGACCAATTGCTGGACTTTACCCGAGGGGCAGATACAGAGACCTATGATCGAGCAATTGATGTCGCAATTTCGCGGCTGAGGACAAAACTCTCTGCGGTTCTGCCTCCTGATACCCAAGTCATAACGACAGTCCGCAATACCGGATATCTTTTCAATCCGTCCGTGACCGACGGCTAGGCTGGCAAATGACCCACTTCGGAATCGTCGCGCGAATTGCCATGATCGTCACCGCCGCGATGGTCATCAGTCAGGTTGCAGTATTGTTATCCTACTTGTGGCAGATTGAACGATCGCCCCTGCCGCCATTCGCAGTTGCGAACCGCATCGCGGCCGTCGTTCGTCTCCTCGACAGGACGGCGGCAGAGGACATGACGGATGTTCTAGCGGTTGCAAGCGTCGAAGGGTTTCACGTTTCCGTACTGTCACACGTCCCCGCCACTTTCGAAGATCAGCCGAGTACGGCCCGGATGCGAGTAATGGTACAGCGCATCATCGATGGCTACTCCCCTGACCGACTTGTGCGAAGCGGGCAAGTCGATCCTGTCCGAGATGAGTCTGTTGCGGCGATAGACTTCGCTGTCGAGCTCGGTACAGGCGATGTTGCAATGTTCTCGATCTCGGATGACACGACGCTTCGACTTTTCAACATTCCACTCGGTTTTCTGGCTGGACTGTTCGGCATTGCGGTTGCGGTCATTGCCGTGCTGGCAGTTGCACGCGAGACACGCCCGCTGGCCAGACTATCGAAAAGTATCGATGAACTGGGCAACCGGATCCAGCCGATCGAAGTCAAGGAGGTTGGTGCACGAGAGTTACGAACACTGATCCGCGCGGTCAACAACATGCAGGAACGCATATTTGGTCTTGTCGGTAACAGGACGTTGTTACTGGGCGCGATTTCTCATGATCTCAAGACTTATCTCACTCGGTTTCGCCTTCGCCTTGAAATGATGCCGGAAAGCAAACATAGGGATCGCGCCGTGACAGATGTCGACGCGATGGAACAATTGCTTGATGATGCATTGCTGTTTGCCGGGGACGCTTACTCGAATGCCAAGATCGAAACTATTGATCTCAACATTATCGTCGATCACTGCGTTAGTGACACTAACATGCAGACTGGACTTGTTTCATTTGCAGCTACCAGTGTGCCTCTCGAAGTCTGCATTCCAGAACGTGCGCTACGCAGGGTAATAGACAATCTGATATCCAACGCCTTGCGATATGGTGAACATGCATCGATCACGACAGAAAAGAAGAATGGCGCTGCCTGTATCGTGATCGAGGATGACGGGCCAGGGATACCGCCATCCGATCTATCACTGGTGTTCGAACCCTTCTTCCGAGGAGAACCCTCGCGAAACCGCGCTCATGGGGGCTCGGGACTTGGGCTCTCGATTGTTCGGCAGATTCTGGATGCGTATGGCGGTACGATCACTCTCTCAAACCGCCCGGAAGCCCAAGGGCTCAGCGCCGCGGTTTGCCTCCCCTTGGCGAATGGACCAGAGGCGCATCACCACCTAAATCTGACGAGGGCCGGATAGCTCTGCAACATTCTGAAATATTCCTGCAATCAGGAGACCAACTTCAAAGGCCATCCTGTCTCCAGTTGAAACAGGAGTTCAGATATGGGCGATATTCATACCTGGTACGTGGAGCTTCTAAACATCGCGGCTATCGGCATATTGGTTGCACTGATAGTTTCGCTGAACATCTACTTAACGATGCAGTGCATTCGCGACATGTCATTTGCGAGAACGAAACCCATATTGAGTGGATCGACAGCTCAAATCGACACAAATCGTAAACATCATGGCAACTAAACCATGGTGAGGTAAATCGAAATGCTCGACGACCTCCAGAAGCAGCGTGAGGAACTTGAAGCCAATCTCGCAAGAACGACCCGAAAGAGAAAAGGGCCGCCAAGAACCTTCGTCGTTAATGCATCCATGTACGCGGCCGCCATCGGCGCAATCACAACAATGGCACGCACCGGTGCAAGCCAACACGATGACGTCCAGCGACATTTCAACTTCCTCAGGCGGGTTGGTTCAGAAGGTGGTAATTGCGCCCTCCCCTGATAACCGGCGCGCAGAGCTGACCATTCATGGCCGGTTGGCATCGATCCTCGCGTCGATGGCGGCGTTTCAGGAATATAGTGCCGGTTTGACAGAGCGGCATAGAAACGAGTTCGCCCGCCGGGTCAGGGCGGGTGAGTTCAGTAGTCAGTCGGAGAAGCTGGCATATCTTGAACGCTTCCGTGCTGTTCTCGCCGAGGCGGAGGCCGACTGGAAGCTGTTACAAGTTTCGG
>NZ_JAOCCY010000027.1:0-35746 GCF_029840625.1 Agrobacterium sp. GD03872 | reverse complement strand
CGGATAGCTGACATCGGATTGCCGGGCGAGCGGCATTGCCGCTCGCCGGTTTTCGACGTCGATCAGACCTTCGCCGGACGCACGACGCGCCAGTCCGGTCTGCCGAGATTGTGCGGCCAGGGATGAACATCCTTGTCATTGAAATAGACGACCTCTTCCAGCTTCGGAAAATCCGCCTGCTTCAGCGTCACGTCATTCATCCATGGGCGAACATAGGAATCGCCGCCTTCATACCCCAGTTCAGCAACCCAGACCGGCCTGTTGAAGGTTTCGACAAGCCCATAGCCCTTGCGCAGCAGATCGGTGAAGGTCTTCGGGCCGCCATATTCGATCTTGTCGTAATCCTCGAGCCCGAAGACCGAGAGACCGACCAGATCGGCGTAGCTGTCGCCGGGGTAGTAGGCCCGCAGGCCATCCAGACCTTTCGGTGACCACATCACCTTGACGCCGGGAACCGCCTTGCGGGTCATGTCCACCATGCGTTTATAAGCCGCGATGTAATCACGCGGGTTCCAGCCCGACCACGAGAAGCGGCCTGACGTGTCTTCCATTTCCTGTCCCCAGCGCAGGATCAGCGGGCTCTTCATCGCCGACATGCGGGCGGCGATCGCCTGCATGTTCTGGTCATAGTCGCCTCTCATCACCTTGCGGCGCAACTCGTCGGAGGTGAGCCGCCAGTTAACGTCCCAGGACCAGGGTTCGACCGTGATCAGCACGTTGCGCTTGCGCTCCAGGGCGTAGGCATCCGCAAGTGCCAGACTGTCGAGATCCACGTCTTCCCAGGGCAGGAACAGATGTTCCGTCGCCACCCCGGCCTGGCCGGTGAAATCGCCATGCGGATCGTAGGCGCCGAAACGAATGCCATCCGCATGTAATGTCGGTCTTTTGTCGGCAAGCGTCTTCATGCCCGTCGAGGTCATCGGGGCGACACCCTGTGCGTCGAGCTTGAGCACCGGATACATGCCGGCGGTAAAGGCTGCGGCGGCACCGCTTGCGAACAGAAGTGTTCTTCTTGTTATCTGCATGACACCTTACTCCCTACCTTGTTGCCGTCATCGCCTTGTCGTAGGCGGCGATCTGCGGCGTCACGTCGTCCTTGCGGACGAGCTTGAGGAACTCATCGCCAGGGCGTGGCGGGTTGTGCCGGAACACATACCATGGCCCGCCCTGCTTGCGCTGGTAGAGCACCTTGCCGATGCGACCATGGTCGAAGCAGGTATCGGCCTTGCCGTTTCCTGCCGCGCTTTTCCAGGTGGCGCGCATGCACAGGGTGCCGTTGGCATCGACGGTCCAGCGGCCTTCACCGATGGACTTCGTGCCTTTTTCTTCCGTTGCGGCGATGAATTTGCGGTCCTGGGCGATGAAGCGTCCGCCGCCCGTATCCCATTTCCAGGTCTTGTCGAAGTACATATCCACGACTTCGCTGGTTCTGAGCGGTTTCGGCGTCTTCGTGCCGCCTGCAGCGTGGACGGCGCTTGGCGCGACCACCGCAAGACAGAGTACGAAAGCGGAGAATCCGCATTTGCTTATTGTTGTTTTCATCACAGCCTCCTCCTTCATTGCCCGACCCTATTGTCGGCCAGCATGATTTCTCCGGTTGCCACCGCCGGCGGCGGCGGTACAATGGGTTCCGCCTGCATTTCCTGCGGTCCGCGCAGTCCCGGCACGGCAATGCGCAGTTTCAGACGCACCGATCTCGCGCCTTCCACGCCCGCACCGGCGACCGTGAACCGCGTTTCGGTAAAACTGACATAGGGCTGCCCGTGCGACAGCGCTTCCAGCCCGCCAATGGCGTGGGTGCTGAGTTCTGCACCACTTGCGGCCACCAGCAGCAACGAACAGGCGGCGGCGGTCGCTCCCCCGCGCAGGGCCGGCAGCTTCGGCAGACCGTTCTCAATCGCATGGCGGATGAGCAGAAATACCGAAAGCCCCGCATAGATCACCACATTGATGGCGGCAAAGACGAAGAAGCCCTCCGCCCCGTTTTCACGCGGCGCCAGAACCATGGCCACGAGGCTGAGCGCCGCCAGCCCGATGTAAGGCGCGACGACCCTGAGCGGCAGCGGCGGTTTTGCCTGCGTACCCTTGGGCGTAATGCGGAAATCGACGAAATCGCCACGGATCGTGTCGCGTATCGCCGCCAGTACGCCCATCAGCGACCAGGGCCAGCGCAGGAACAGGAACACCATGGCTTCCCAGCTGAAGAGCCTCGCATCATGCGGCCGGAATGCGCCAGTCGCCCGCCAGAAGAAGGCGAACACGATCATGATCAGCGAAACCGGCAGGAAATGCGCCAGAAACGCCGGGTAAGATGCGTTGACCAACACATGGCCGCGTATCAGCGCAACGGCGGGAAGCACGAACATCAGCGCCATGAATCCCGAAAACAAGGGATACCAGAGCTGCGAAAACAGGAACTGGAACTTCAGCCTCGGCGGCAGCTTCGGCACATAGTGCCTTGAATATTGCAGCAGAATGGTCATCAGGCTGCGCGACCACTGGAATTCCTGCACGATGAGATCGGCAAAGGTCACCGGCCCGTCGCCATGGGCGATGGCATTGACGGCGTGGACACCGCGCCAGCCGCCGGCGTTCATCAGAAGCGTGGTGGAATGATCCTCGGCAAGCTCCGGCCCGAGACCGCCCACCTCCCGTAGGGCTTTCGTGCGCACGGCGTAATGCGAGCCGATGCAGAGCGGCGCCCAGCCACTATTGTAACCCAGCTGCAGCGCGCCATGCAGGCTCGCTTCGGCATAAAGCCTGCCACGCGCCGCCCAGCTTTCACCGGCATTGGCGTCGCAGATGCTCGGGGCCGACACATATCCAACTTCCGGATCGGCAAAGGGACGCATGATCTCGCGCAGATAATCCGGTTCCGGCACATGATCCGCATCGAACTGGGCGACGAAATCATAACGCTCGTAACCGTAGTGATCGTAGAAATAAGCTAGATTGCCCTCCTTGCAGCGTGTGCGCCGCGGCCAGGTCTTGCGATGATATTCCGTAACGCCCTGCCGGGTGGAAACGAAAACGCCGTGCGCACCGCACCATTTCAGCGTTTGCGCATCCGGAGCCTCATCGGCAAGCCAGACGTCGAACTCCAGGCCCTTCTGCTCCAGCATCGCCAGCAGCGTCTTTTGCACCACCGCGAAAGGTTCCGACGGCGCCTTGGTGACAACCATCGCCACCCTGCCCCGCGGCAGCGGGGAACGCCGGTCGACAACCCTGGCGTTGAGAAAGATGAAGATGAAATAGGACGGCAGAAGCGTGATCCACGCAAGCGTCGTCGTGACGACGGTGTAATAGGGCCAGTCGATGACGCGATCGCGATCGAGCCACCAGATCCAGAAGTAGGCGAGCGTCACCAGCCAGCCGCCGATGCCGAGAAGATAGGCCATGCGGTTCCAGCCGGCGAAAACCGGCAGCATCCGCAAGTCGCTGGCGGCGGTGTACACACGGGCCGAGGGAACGGAAGGGGTGGAGCGGGCTGTCATGACCGCACCTCCAGTCCGAAACCGGGACCGGCCGTCCGGATGATGGTGTCGATATCCGAGCGCTTCGGGGTAAAGCCGAGCGTTTCTTCCGCACGCCTTATATCCGCAAACAGGGCGGGCGGATCGCCGGCGCGCCTTGCGCCGAAATGAACCGGCACTTCCTGCCCCGTGACCCGGTGGATCGCCCGGATGATATCGCCAACCGACGTGCCGTGACCGGAGCCGAGATTAACGCGCAGCGTCTCGCCGCCCTCGGCAAGATAGTTGACGGCGGCGACATGCGCATCGGCGAGATCGCTGACATGGATGTAATCACGAATGCAGGTGCCGTCGCTGGTGTCGTAATCCGCCCCGAAGACGTCGAGCTGCGGCAACCGTGCGGCGGCAGCCATCAGTGCCCGCGGGATCAGATGGGTTTCAGGCTCATGGCGTTCGTAAAGCTCACCGTCCGGATCGGCGCCGGCGGCATTGAAATAACGCAGCGCCACGAAACGCAGGCCGTAGGCAGCGGCATAATCTTCCAGCGCCATTTCGAAGATCAGCTTCGTGCGCCCGTAAGGATTGACCGGCATCTGCGCCGTTTCCTCACGGATGGGCAATTGCGGCGGCACGCCATAGGTGGCGCAGCTGGAAGAAAACACCAGCCCGCCGATATTTGCGTCGAGACAGGCATCCAGCAGCGCCAGGCTGCCGCCGACATTGTTGCGATAATATTTGCGCGGATCCTCGACGGACTCACCGACATAGGCGTTGGCGGCGCAGTGGATGACGAAGGCCGGCGAGAATTCCCTGAGCGTCGCCTTCAGCAGGCCCCGGTCGAGAATGTCGCCCTCGATGAAGGGACCCCAGCGGACCGAATCCGCGTGGCCCGTCGAAAGATTGTCGTAAGCGATCGGCTGGAAGCCGGATTGAGCCAGCGCCTTGCAGATGTGGCTGCCTATGAATCCGGCCCCGCCCGTGACGAGGATCGTGCGGGGCATCTCATACGGCCTCCGCCACAGCCTTGCCGGCCAGCAACGCATCGAAATAGGCGATGGTTTTTTCCAGGCCGATTTCGAGCGGCACGCGCGGCTGCCATCTCAACAGTTCCTTTGCCCGCGAAATATCGGGCGGCGCTGCTGCGGATCGTCGATCGCGGCGGGCAGATGCACGATGCGTGAACGGGAACCCGTCATCCGGATGACGATATCGGCGAGCTGCCGCACCGGAATTTCCGTCGGGTTGCCGAGATTGATCGGGCCGGTGCAATCCTTCGGCTTGGCCGAAAAACGCAGGAAACCGTCGATCAGGTCATCGACATAGCAGAAGGAACGGGTCTGGCTGCCATCGCCGTAAATGGTGATGTCGGCACCCTTCAGCGCCTGGACGATGAAGTTCGAAACCACGCGTCCATCATCGGGTCGCATGCGCGGCCCATAGGTGTTGAAGATGCGTCCCACCTTGATATCGACGCCGAAGCTGCGGTGATAATCGAAAAACAGCGTTTCGGCGCTGCGTTTCCCCTCATCGTAACAAGCACGCGGCCCGATTGTATTTACATTGCCGAAATAGGTTTCCGGCTGCGGATTGACATGCGGGTCGCCGTAAACTTCCGATGTCGAAGACTGCACGACGGTTGCACCGCATCTGCGCGCCACTTCGAGTACATTGACCGCCCCAAGGACATTGGTGAGCAATGTGCCAACCGGATCGCGCTGATAGTCGGGCGGTGAAGCCGGTGAAGCGAAGTTGAAGATCAGCGAGACATCGATGTCATAGGGCTTGCGCACATCGTGCTCAACCAGCAAGAACCGCTTATTGTCCCGCAAATGTGCCACATTCGCGGTGCGTCCGGTCGAAAGATCGTCGAGACAGATCACCTCGTGACCGCAGCTCAGCAGGCGCTCGCAAAGATGGGAACCGAGAAAACCGGCGCCGCCATTGACGAGAACGCGTTGGCCAGGTCTCCATTCGGAGTAGATGGTGACGCCGTTGTCGTGTTCGTCGGGAACGAAATTACGCATTACACACTCCTCCCCATGAGGAATCAGCGCGGCTGATTCGACTAAACTGGATCAAACTCCCAATTGTGCGATATCTTGAATATCATCCTCCGGTTTTTACTTCTTCTGGAGGTTTTAATATTTCGATCAGATAAACTTCAACTTTCATGATAAGCGCAGCGGAAAACAGGTCAACTTCATTTTGTCGAAATATTACAATTGATTACCAAAAATTACTCGAAATAGCCTGTTGATTTAATACTTTTTAACTACGCCTCCATTATGCCTTTCTTATTGAGCATTAGCGCAAGCTTCGCTCAACCAGTCGGGGCTATCCTGGTTTTGTAAGGCTCGGTCCACCGGGAACAAAACCGCCCGGCGAGATGCGACAGACAGTCGATTTCAGGGGACATACATGACGAATGAAATGCCTTATTCCCATAGCGGCAAAGCAGCCCGCCATTGTCGCTTCGCGCTTGTTGCCGCAGCACTTGCAACTTTCACCTTCGCCACGGCTTCATGCTCCGTCGTCGAAGACACCGTTCTCATCAAGACCGCATCGGCAAATACCGCTACGATCAAGAGCCGGGTTGCCCCGGCAAAGGCGTCTTACGGTTATCAAAAAGCCGGCAACGCAGCCGTTACGCTTGTTGCCGATGCGTCGGGCACACCAGCCATATCGCGGCAGTCCTATTCGGGTTCCTCTCCCTATATCTGCTCGCCGAGCGGATTCGGGCAGAAATCCCGCTGCTTCCTGAGGCCCTGAGCCTCAATAAACTGGGGGAACTGGCGTCCGGGCGGCTCTTGCCGTCCTGACGCTCAGTTCTTCCAGCCGCCGGAAAAGGTCGCGTCTTCATCCTTGTTGAAGAAGCGCGATGCCGCCTCCGTGCGGTTGCGCACGTTCATTTTCTTATAGATATTGCGAACGTGAACCTTGACGGTGTTCTCGGACAGATGCAGCCGATCAGCGATGATCTTGTTTTGCGTTCCCTTGCAAAGCAGGTCGAGGATCTGTACCTCGCGCGTCGTCAGCACCGCCACCTCGCTCCTGCTTGCAGCAAGGGCATCGGCGCGGTTGGCAATTACGGCGCTGCTTTGAACGCTCTTGCCGTTGACCGATGCGGAATAGGGCGTGAGCTTGCCGAGAAGAGCGGCGGGAAAATGCTCCCCGCCCTTCATAAGCAGATCGACGGCCGCCATAAAGACATCCAGCCTGAGATTAAGCGGCAGCACGCCATCGATGACACGCGTCCCTACCAGCCTTTTCAGCGGCTCCTCGAATTTATCGATGGTTTCGACGACGAGCGCGATAGGCGCATCGGGATGCTTTTCCCGCACCTCCGAAAGAACGGCATGAAGCCGCTCGCCCGACATCCGGTAAGGCAGAACCAGCCGGACATTATTACCGTAGTCATCGTCGATCCCTGCCGACGAGGTTATGCTTACCACCGCGAATGTGGGGAACTTTTTGCCCAGCGCCTCCATGAGGCACTCGGAAAACAGGTCCGGATCCGCGATGACCAATAAAGTTCCATTTATAGGAGCAGCGGTGTTTTTTTGTTTTGCGGCATAATCTGACGTTCCCATGAACATTGACGCCTCCCTCAAGCGCTTACGCATTACTTTCTTTTGGTTGCGCAGTCTGTTGTCCGCCGGCTATCTTTTCCCCTGAATACTTGGGGGCGATTCTCCGCTTTAGGCCATGTCAACTATCATTAATTACCCGTTAATTCACACACGCTAATACGAAAAGCTGTGTAAATAAATGGCCCAAACGGGTTATTTTTTACAATTGACATACAAAATAGGTTACGCGGAGATAGAATCATTCATCCTGGAACCGGTGCAAAAACAAAGGCATCGGAAAAGCTTTCGCCGCGGTTTTGTGTTCCGGGAAAATATAACTTATAGTTGATATCCCTTTACATAGCTCTCCGACGAACGAAGCCGGAAACCGTGCCATTTCGGGACGAGAGCCCTTTCCCGTCGAAATAAACCATATTTCTCGAAAAATCCGCCCTGTTCCAGCGAAACGGCCATTATTTGCCGCCGAACCGATGAAACGATCCGCCGGATCGCTCCTTTCGGCATATATATTCGGGGTGACACGCCGATATGTTTAACCCGAATTGATATCTAGGAAGCGCAATTTTTCTACGGCACAGTCTGACCGTCGCTGAACGGCGGCCAACGGAAAGACACTTCCGGCCTTTGACGTGTGTTTGAAAACGCCGGTCCCTTTTCAAGAAACATGCAAGCGAAAAGACGAAGCCACCGCGCTCCCCTCCTGGAACGAGGAACGGATTTGTGCGCCGTTTTACCGAGTAGCGCACAAGGGCTGAACGACAAGAGTCCGGTTACGGACCGATACCGAACCGCAGATGATGCGTATCGAGTGCATCTGCAAAACGTCAATCTTCATGCGACCCGGGGCAAGCGCGAAAAAATCCCGTTTGAGATGAGAGGGATTTCGAAAGCTGCTCCGAGCTTTTTCGGAGGAAATCGAAATGGGTTATGATCCAAAGTCATCCGGCAGCGACGACGACATCACCAAGATCGGCGCGCTTTCCGATGGTTTCGCCAATACGGCGACCAATGACGCCAAGGTGGAAGACAGCAACGTCGGCACCGCAAACGGCGAAAACCGCAACAACGACAACAGCGACAACAGCACCAATGTGGATGTTGACGCCAAGGTCGATGTTTCCGCCAATAACGGTGACAATCGCGACAACGACTATGACTGGAGCTATGACAGCAAGTCCTATAGCGACAACGACACGACCACCAAGACCAGCACCGAAACCAACACCGATATCAAGGTCGACTACGACTGGAGCTATGAAAGCAAGTCGTACAGCGACAACGATACCAATGTGAAGACGATTACGGATACGGACAACAAGACGTTCTCCTATTCCGACAACGACACCACCACCACGACCACGACGACCTCCGACAGCTTCAACTCCGCAGACAGTTTCTACAAGTCGGATGACGACTTCGGCAACATCACGGGCGTCAAGGATGTCGGCAATCTCGGCATCGCCGGCGGAGACCTCACCTTCAACCTGGGTGACGACTTCTCCTTCACCCTCGATGTCGACAATATCCTCAACGGCTCGCTCAACGGCGATGGCAACGACACCGGCTTCAGCATGGTGCAGGCCAACCACCTGGCAGACCAGGATGAGGCCTATGACATCAAGATGCAGAATGGCGGTGCGGAAAACCATCTGAGCGCCAATGCCGGCGACGCCTATGGCGCGGAAGGCATCGACGGCAAGGGATGGGACCTCAAGGCAGGCGACGATGCAGCAGGCACCAGCACTGCGGATGCATCGGCAATCCTTGCAAATTCCGGCTTCCATCTGGAACTGGTGCAGGGCGCCAACATGCTCTCCAACGCAGTTGATGTCACGATCACAGGCGGTAACTCGCATGTGTCCGATGTCGGTGAGGATCAGTCCTGATAACCACCTCTTGACGAAAAGAGCTGCACCGGCATCCGCCGGTGCAGTTTGCGGTTAAAGGACCGGGTTTGCGCAAAACGAAGCACCGCCTCCAGGACGTGTGCCGTCCGCACCCCAGGCTCTGCCGCGATGATCAGGGAGGGGTCTCCAATGCATATCGACAAGATTTCGGACATGATTGCGCATTTCATCGGCCTGTTCGACACGGTGATCGAGGAAGCGCGTCTGCGAAGCAACTATACCGAAGGCCCGGCATATTCCGATCCGGACCGCTTGCCGGATGATGAAGCGGCAAAGCTGCTCGACAAGAACTACGACGTTCCGCTCGGGGACTACGATCCCGGCGTCAAATACCGCGCCGGTTATTATGATTTCGACTATATCCGGCCGCATTTCGCCCGCGCTGTCGAATACGACATGCAGCAGCTTGCAAATGCCATTCCGGTCGATATTTCCGGCGTAAATTTCCGGTTCCCCGGCCGCCTCTCATTCGAAGAGGAACGCGAACTGGTGGTTCACACCGGTCCCGGCTCGGTCATTGCACATGTCGCGCAGGTCAACATTCTTCAGGACGATGACTACCTGAACATGACTGACGGTCCTTACGCGGGCCGCGACACGACATTCGTGACCGAACGCACCGTCGAGTTCTACAATGAAGCGTCCGTCTTCACGCCTTTTGCCGGTTTCCAGCGCACCGACAGCTACGACGCCCTGCAGACGCTCGCCAAATCCGCGCACGATTTCATCGACCACGCCCGCGAGAACGACGTCACCTCGCTCGGCACCGGCGCAGACCAGGATTTCGTTCTGGCCGGCAACAACATCAACGGACTTTACATCAACGGCGCGGTAGCCAGCGAAGAGCCGGTGCTCGACGATTACATGCCCGATCGCGGTATCGCCAAACCGGCGGAAGAGCCCGAAAAGAGCGATGTTTCGCTGCATGAGGACAGCCCCGCCGGCAACAGCCTCGATGTAGCCGCAGGCGCCAATGTCGTCGCCAACATCGCCACGCTGGTCAATACCGGTGTCATGACGTCGGTAACCGCCGTCATGGGCGACTATCACCAGATCGATGCGATCACCCAGGCCTATATCTATAGCGACCGGGACGAGATCGACGCCGTTTTCACACGGTCGGACGACCAGGCCGCGACGGCGGCCTTCAATATCGCCAGCTTCGAGCGCAGCGTCTATCCGGGCGCCGAAGCCGCGGAAAACAACAGCCAGGATAACGGCGAGCCGCCGATATTTCCGACCGCCTGGCGCGTCAGCGTGCTGGAAGGCGACGTTTCCTTCGTGCACTGGATCGAGCAATACCAGTTCGTCAGCGACAACGACACGATGACGATCACCACATCCGGCGCCACCGTCAGCCTGCTGACCGGCGGCAACGCCGCGCTCAACATCGCGAATTTCCTCGGCATCGGCATGCAATACGACCTGATCATCGTCGGCGGCAATGTGCTGGACATGAACATCATCAGCCAGATCGCCGTGCTCTACGACAATGACTGGGTCCGCGCCAATCCCGATGCGCCCGATGGCGCCACCGTCCAGTCCGGTAACAACCTGCTGTGGAACGATGCTTCCATCCATAATGTCGGCAGCAACGACCGTTTCGAAACCATGCCGGACTATATGAACCAGACGGTAAACGCCATCAACGAACGCGATCCCAACATGCCGGATGCGCTGGCTCATGACGTCAATTTCGTCGGCTATCAGGGTCTGAACGTCCTCTATATCACCGGCAATCTTTATGATGTCAGCATCATAAAACAGGTGAGCGTACTGGGCGATTCCGACGATGTGACGCAGGCCGCCGCCAAGGTTCTCGAAAACAACGAGGACGCCACCGTCCATATCGATACCGGCAGCAATGCCGTGGTCAATCTGGCGCAGATCGTCGATTACGACAGCTTCGGCTCCACTACCTATGTGGCCGGCGGCGTTTATTCCGACGCCATCCTGATACAGGGCGGCATCATCGAAAACGATACGTCGCAACCGGCGCAGTCCGGCCAGCTGGCGAATGAGGTCATCGCCTTTCTTCACGACGATCCCGCCACCATCGAAAACGAATCCAATGGCGTCATCAATGCCGGTCATGACCTGTCATGGTCGAATGCCCATCCGGCCGACGTCATGCAGACGGTCGTTGCGTAACACCTGGCAAGTGGGGCGGCAAAAACGCCCCGCCGCAGGCGGAACCGCAAACACCGCAAGATCACCGAGGGGACCGATATAAAATGGATCATATTTCAAGAAAAACAATTGCCGACGGGCGTTCACTGGACTTGCCGCTGGATCAGGACGCGGAAGACAGCAAACTGACGGACGCCTGTATTTCAGCCATCAACGAAGCCGTTGAAAACCTGCGTCAATTATCCGGTGCGGAACAGGCGGAAAAAGCAGCCGCAACATCCCCCGGGACAATAGCGACACAGCCCCTCTTCCCACCCTCCCTGAAGACCACGCAGCCGCCGCAATTGCGGAGCGCCCCGCAGGAAAAGCCAGCACCGCAGCCGGACAGGCAACCCGCGCCGCCGCAACCCCAGGCCAAGATCGACAATGCTGAGCTGAAGAATTCACCCGATCTGCCTTTTGTCAAAACCATCGACAATAATGACGGACCGATCCGCGAAAACGAACGCCGGCCGGTAACCGGCGGCGGCGGAAACGGCAAGGAACCCTCGGACAATGGCGGCGGCGGTGGCGGCGGTGGCGGCGGTGGCGGAAGCCAGAGCGGTTTCCACAAACGCAGCGAGCCGATCAATTTCGCCGCAAGCCTTGCCAAGGGCATCGCCGCCGTGCGGCGCAACATGGTGGTGGTGATGCTGTTCACCGTCGCGATCAACATATTGGTACTCGCCATACCGCTTTATCTGTTCCAGATTTCCGACCGGGTGCTGACCAGCCGCTCCATGGATACGCTCGTCATGCTGACGGTCGCCGTTCTCGGCGCGGTTCTGCTGCAGGCCTTCATGGACGCCATTCGCCGCTTTATCCTGATGCGCACCGCCGTCGAACTCGAGGTGCAGCTTGGTGCGCCGATCCTGTCGGCTGCCGCCCGCGCGTCGCTGCATGGCAGCGGCAAGGACTATCAGATATTGCAGGATCTGCAGCAATTGCGCTCCTTCATCACGTCAGGCACGCTGATCGCCTTTCTCGATGCGCCGCTGATGCCGCTGTTCATCGTGGTGGTCTATCTCGTGCATCCCCATCTCGGCATCATCATCATGGTCTGCTGCGTGGTGCTTTTCGGCATTGCCTGGCTGAACCAGCGCTTCACGGCAAGGCAGTTCTCCGAGGCGTCAGGCTATCTCAGCCGCGCCAATTTCCACCTCGATTCCATGTCGCGCAATTCGCAGATCATCAATGCGCTCGCCATGATCCCCGAAGCCGTGAAGATGTGGGGCCGCGAAACCGCCGGCTCGCTGAAATCGCATGTGGCGGCGCAGGACCGCAACATCATGTTCTCCGGCATCTCCAAGGCGGCGCGCATGATCACCCAGGTGGCGCTGCTCGGCTGGGGCGCGCATCTGTCGCTATCAGGCGAACTGACCGGCGGCATGGTGATCGCGGCCTCCATCATTTCCGGCCGGGCGCTGGCGCCCATCGAAGGAGCGATCGAGGGCTGGCACCAGTTCAACAGATCTGCCGCCTCCTATGGCCGCATCAAGCAGCTTCTCATCAATTCGCCGCTGAATTTCCCGCGCCTGCGCCTGCCCAATCCGGAAGGGCGTCTCGATGTGGAGCGCATCCTCTTCGTGCCGCCGCCGCAGAAGAAGGTAATCCTGAACGGCATTTCCTTTTCGCTGAAAAAGGGGGAGTCGCTCGCCATCATCGGCAATTCCGGTTCCGGCAAGACAACGCTCGGCAAGATGCTGGTCGGCTCCATCCTGCCCACATCAGGCAATGTGCGCCTCGATCTCATGGATCTGCGCAACTGGGACCAGCGGCAATTCGGTGAAAGCATCGGTTACCTGCCGCAGGACGTGCAGCTCTTCCCCGGCACCATCAAGGCCAATATCTGCCGCATGCGCGACGATATCGAGGACCGGCAGATTTACGAGGCCGCGGTGCTGGCCGATGTGCACGAGCTGATCGCCGGTTTCCCGCAGGGTTATGAAACCGTGGTCGCCGCCGATGGCGCGCCGCTTTCCGGCGGCCAGAAACAGCGCATTGCGCTTGCCCGCGCCTTCTTCGGCGATCCGAAATTCGTGGTGCTGGACGAGCCGAACTCCAACCTCGATACACAGGGAGAACAGGCGCTGGCCAAGGCGCTGCTACATGCAAAAAGACAGGGCATCACCACCGTCACCATCACCCAGCGCCCCGCACTCCTGCAATGTGTCGACAAGATCATGGTGCTGAAGGATGGATCGGTCGCCATGTTCGGCGAGAGGATCGACGTGCTGAAGGCGCTTTCCGGAAATGGTCGCCAGGCCAACCAGTCCCCGCAGATCGAGAGTTGAGAACCGTCATGTTCAAGAAGAAAAATGCCGTCGCGGAAATCAAACCCCAGGGCCAGCTCGAATGGTATAGCGAGGTGCCGCGCTCCATCCGGCTGCACAGCTCCATCGGCCTTGCGGTCCTGCTCGCCTCTTTCGGCAGTTTCGGATATTGGGCGGGCACCGCACCGCTCTCCTCCGCCATCATCGCTCAGGGCAGCTTCGTCGCCACCGGCAACAACAAGATCGTCCAGCATCTGGAAGGCGGCATCATCAAGGAAATGATGGTCAGCGAAGGCGATACCGTCAAGGAAGGCGACGTGCTGCTAACGCTCGACAAGACGACCGCGCTGGCCAATGAACGCATGTTGCAGCTCCGCCGTCTTCGCCTTGAAACCATCGTGACGCGGCTGCGTGCCGAAGCACAGGGCGAAAAAAGCTTCAAGGTGCCTGACATCGTCATGAAGGAAGCCGGCGATCCGGATATCAACGCCATCATCCAGAGCCAGAACGTCGTGTTCCACAGCAAGCTCATCAAGCTTGAGGAGCAGTTGAACCTGATCGAAAAGAACATCCGGTCCTTGGAGTTCCGTTATGCTGGTTACGATGGGCAGAAGCAGGCCTTCGACCGGCAGCTGGCGCTTCTGACCCAGGAGCGCGATTCCAAGGAAAAGCTCGCCAAGGACGGTGTCATCCGCAAGACGGACATGCTGGCGCTGGAGCGCGCCATTGCCGACGCCATGGGCGACATTGCCCGCCTGAGCGGCGAAATGAACCAGAGCGAAGCGGAGATCGCCAAATTCAAGCAGGAGGCCATCATAGCGGTCAACGCCAACAAGCAGGCCGCTCTCGATGCGCTGGAAACTGCCGAATCCGATCTCGATAGCGTCCGCGAGCAGGTGCGCGGCGCCGCCGAAGTGCTGGAACGCACCGTCATCCGCTCCCCCGTCAACGGCACTGTGGTGCGGTCCTATTACCATACGGCAGGGGGCGTCATTACGACAGGCAAGCCGATCATGGAAATCCTGCCGGCGCATGTTCCCCTGATCCTCGAAGCGCAGGTTCTCAGAACCTCCATCGACCAGCTGCATGAGGGTCAGACCGCTGCGATCCGCCTATCGGCGCTGAACCGCCGCACCACGCCGGTTCTGAACGGCAAGGTGTTTTACGTTTCGGCCGACAGTATCGAGGAAAATGCCGGCCTTCAGGTCAAGGATGTCTATATCGTGCGCGTGCAGGTGCCCGACGAGGAGATCGCCAAGGTTCATAATTTCCACCCCGTGCCGGGCATGCCGGCCGACGTGCTGATCCAGACCTCGGAGCGTACCTTCTTCGAATATCTGACCAAACCGATCTCCGACAGCATGTCACGTGCTTTCAAGGAAAGATGAAGAAATATCAGTAACCTACACTGTCTTTTCCGCGGCGGTCGGCATATAATCTCCGAATATGTTTCGTCGGGCGGGAGAAGCGGCATGGCGGCGATGTCGGATGTATTGCTGCTGGTCGGCAGGCTGAATTATGTGTGGACCAACACCGAAAGCCTGATGATCTATCTGATCGTCCATCTCCTGAAAGTGGAGAAGGAAGCTGCCATCGTCGTGTTCCTGACGCTCAACACCACGCGGGCGCGCATGGATATCATCGAACGCCTGGCGAAGCTTCCCTCCACCGATGCAAAGGACCGCAAGACCATTCTTTCCATCATGGCCCGGCTGAAGAAGGAAGCGAAAACCCGCAACAAATATAACCACTGCATCTATTCGTTTGACGAGAAGGGCGAGATCGCCAGCACGCAGCTTATGCGGCTGGTGGAGGATGACAGCCAGGTACGTTACGGCAAGGTGGAGCGCATGGACGAGAAGGAAATCGAGCACCTCGAAAAATCCATCGCCGATATCGTCGCGGTCAGCAAGGATATGTGGAGTTTCATCCACGCCAGTCCGCATGTCTCAGCGGATTATCTTTAGAACCACCTCGCCTTCGTCATTCCGGCCTTGAGCCGGAACCCAGCCGACGCGGCTCTCGCGCGGCGAAGACGAGTTCTTTCAGCCCAAGGACTTGGGCTGGCTGGATTCCGGCTCAAGGCCGGAATGACGGAGAGAGAAACCGCCACGAACTCCAGTTAGGTGAACGCTCCCCTCCGCAGCCCTTGCCGGGAGGCACAGTTTCCCGGCCGCGAAATAAAGCAGGAACGAGCCGATCTGATAAGGGAAGATGATGTCGATCTCCACGAAGGAGCGCACGACAAACAGCGCGCAGATCGCAAACAGGATAACGCCCTGCGGATCGCTCTTGCGCATCAGCACCGAGCGCAGATGCCCGAGCAAGGTTCCGTAAAGCACCATGCCAAGCAGCAGCATGCCGACGAAGCCGTTTTCCACCACGGTTTCGATATAGGTATTGTGGAAATGGAAGCCGCTGCGGCCGGTAATGAAGAAATCGTTCCACAACCGTTCGGCATCGGGAAAACCCGCAACCCAGAACCCCTGATAACCGACGCCGAGGATCGGTGTCTGTTTCGCCGCCTCGATACCCTGCTGCCAGAGGTAAGTTCGGCCGGTCAGCGTCGAATCCTTGCCGAAAATGCCAAGAATGGCGTCCAGCAGGCCGAATTGCAGGGACGCGACCGCCAGCAATGCGCCGAGACCGCCGAGCGCGAAAAACGTCATCTTGCGGTTCGCCGGCGAAAGCATGCCGATGGGAATGAAGCCGATGATGAGGGCGACCACCGCCGCCGTGGTAATAGTGGATGTGGCCGATTGGGACGCAAGGAGGCTGTAGGCCGACAGGAGCCCGGTGACGCCCGCCACAGGCAGCCAGATGCCCCTTTGCTTGAGCACCAGCACCGATGCGGCAGCAAAAATGACGCCGAGCGAGGCATAAAAGCCGAGCTGGTTCTTGGAGGAGAAAGCGCCGACGAAACTATAGGTACCGTCAAGCGCATCGAAGAGATAGATACCGAACAGCAGGGAATAGAGCAGAACGACGGCGATGCCGATCAGCGCGCCGCGCGTCAGCGTCCGGATGGAGATCACCCGCATGGCGATCAGCGCGCAGACGATATGCGTCATATACTGGATGGAGGCGCGCATGGTCACTGATACCGCCTCCGACCAGAAGCTGGACAGCACGGTCAGAATACCGAAGGCGAATATCCAGAGATAGCGCGGATAATTGCCGAGTACGCGCCGGTAATCGACCACCACCAGCGGCAGCCACATGCCATAATAGGCCAGAACCGAGATTTGCCCGAAACGCGACGAGTAAGCGAAGACGAAGAATGACAGCGCAACCGCCGCCATTCCGTAAATCTCATTGCGTTCGGGATCGATCAGCGCCGATTTGGCGATCCGCATTGAAACCTCACTGCATCAGGATTTCAGACGAGACCTTGATGACATCACCGGGCTGGAGCATGGCGTTTTCATCCACCTTCAGCTCCTTCGGTTTGCCGTTTTCCTCACGCACCACGACATAGCTGATCGTCGCGGACTTGCCCGACGGATCGAAACGGATCGCTTCTGCCGATTGCGCCAGCGCCTCCGACATCAGCTCACGGCTGGTGGTCAGTTGCAGATTGAGCTTGTCCAGCTCCGCCTCCGTGTCCTGCAATTCCTTGGAGCGCTGCGCCACCCAGTCGTTACGCAGGTTGATCTCGTCCTGGGTCGCCTTGTTGATATCCTGCTTGGCGCGCAGCGACTGCGTATCGATATCGAGCAGGTTGGATTCCACTTCCGCGGCACGCTCCTCCGCGGAAATACGCCGCTGCGACAGGGCAAGCCCCTGCTCGTTCAGCCGATTGACGCGGTCGCGGTCCTCATTGGCAAGCTGAAGCTGGCGGTTCTGCGTTTCGGATTTCTTCTTCAGGGATTCGACTTCGCTCTGCAACAGCGCATGCAGGTCGGTCAGCGCCTTGAGCTGCAGGGTGTAACGCTCGGTGCGCGATTTCATCAGCGCGCTTTCGCTGGCCAGCAGCACGTCGATCTCGGCGATCTTTTCCATCTCGGGCGTCTTGGCAATGGTCGTGTCGCCCTTGACCTCGGCGACCAGCCGCGCCTGACGCGCCAGCAGCCTTGCCCGCTGGTTGTCGTAAACGGCGGCATCACCACGGGCATTGATGAAGTCGCGGGCAAAACGCTGCCCGGCATCCGAACGGCGCAGGCCGCCGCCAAGGCTGACTGCCTTCAGCACGGTGAGATTGGCGGCATAGGGATATTCACCCGGCGTCTGCACATCGCCGCTCAGGAAAATCGGCCGGAACTGGGCGATCTCGACGGAAGCGGAAGGCAGATTGCGAAGGGCGAACTTGCTTTGAAGTTGCGCGCCGATCTGTTCGCTGACCTCCGATGGCGTCTTGCCCGCGACATCCAGCTGACCGATGAAAGGCAGGGACAGCGCACCTGATGGCCCGACGGAATAATCGCCATTGATCACATCCCAGTTGCGGATGCTGCCATCGGCCGGCTGCCACTCCGCAACGCGAATGCGCAGCTTGTCGGCGGTGCCGAGCTTATATTGAGCGCCATCCGCAGCCGGTGCGGAGAGCGGCGCGGTGAGGGCGACGGAAGCGGCGAGTACGAGAGCCACAAACGGGCGGGCGGCAGAAAAGCCGTTCATCGGGGAAACTCCCTGTTAGCGGATCGCACGCAGGCGATCAGGCCGTGGCGCAACCGGACAAGGCCGCGCCGCCAAAAGCGGCCGCTATGATTAGCACCAATGACGCACCCGAAGACCGGACTTGGGATCCCGGTCGGGGTGCGTGTCGAAACGAAGATCGATAAAGCCGAACTCAATATCGGTTTTCAGTAGCTTCCGCGTGAAAGGCACACGGCGGGAATGGTCTTGACGATGATGAAGACATCCTGCCGCATCGACCAGTTCTGAACATATTGCGTGTCGAAAGCGACGCGGGTCTTGTAGGATACGTCGTTACGGCCGCTGATCTGCCACAGGCCGGTCAGGCCCGGACGGGTGCTGAGATAATAAGCGGCAGCGCTTTCATAATAGCTCAGTTCCTCATCGACGACCGGGCGCGGGCCAACCACGCTCATTTCACCGCGGATGATATTGAGGAGCTGGGGCAGTTCGTCGAGCGAAAGCTTGCGAAGCACGGCGCCGACGGCCGTAACACGCGGGTCGTTCTTGAGCTTGCGGGTAGCGCGCCATTCTTCGGCGGCTTCCGGATTGGCGGCAAGATATTGCCGCAAAATCTCGTCGCCGTTCATCGCCATCGTCCTGAATTTCAGGCAATGGAAATAGCGGCCATTATGTCCCACACGCCGGTGACCGTAAAAGATCGGGCCGGGATCGGACATTTTCACCAGTGCGGCGATCAACAGGAATATCGGGCTGAAGATGAGCAGCGCAAGCGCAGCCGACGTCATATCGAAGCTGCGTTTTGCGATGCCCCCGATAGGGAAACTGACATCGAAATCTTCGGAGCTGCTGAGTGTCTGTTCAGCCGATTGGGTCGCGGACTTCATAGAGAGAACTCCATTTATGTTTTGCGATTGGTCGGTGCCCGGAGGCGCGTCTTTCCGTCTAAAGGAGATAACAAGTCTGTGTTCGGAATTTGATGCTAATGGATTTTTTGTAAGGCACATTGCCCATGACCGTCTATGCGATTTCTTGCGCGAGCGGCCGATCAACGTCCGGGCAATATTAACGGTTGCATAAAAAAGCAACAAATGTGCCGAAGGCCATGTGTTGAGAGCATGGGTTTCACCCGGGCATGTATTGGGATTTGCGCCGGCGACAGTCTTTTCTTATGTGTTTCTTATGACTTGGCGTGATGAGACAGGAACGTTAAGAACAGCCACGTCTGTAACAGAATATAAAATTTTTTTGCATCGCAGCAAGATTGTGGCAATGCATATAAAATTTGACATATCCGTAGGGATTTTTTTGCCTGACATTGCCAGGCCGCCAAGAAAAAGCGATGGAAAAATTGCTAAAGGGGCGCAAACACGGCAAAAGAGTGGCAATAAACTGCATTCTAGTCATGGCAGCCACGCAAAATTGCCGTAGCTGCCGGCCATTTTTTACCGAATTGCCCCGACTTGACCGTCCCAAGAGCGTTAGGCGGCGCAAAAACCGCTGGAATCAGAAGGTTGGCGGTGTGCAGGCACTGATGACCTCGCAGGGCACGGGACCGACGCAACGGAAACGATGCGGCCTGCGGCTTTCGAAATAATAGGCGTCGCCCGGCCCGAGCACCCGCCTCTCTTCATCGACCGTCACTTCCAGCCGTCCGGAGAGGATGATTCCTCCCTCCTCGCCATCGTGAACCAGCGGCACCTTGCCGGTATCGGCGCCCGGCTGGTAACATTCCTTGAGGATTTGCAGGCTGCGGCCGAAGACATTCTCCCCCACCTGCCGGAAGGATATCGGCCCCTTGCCGATTTCGACCAGCTCATCCGCCCGGTAAAAAGCCTTGCGGCTCGTCTCCGGCTCGAAAGCGAAAAACTCGGCAAGGCCGATCGGTATGCCGTCAAGAATGCGTTTCAGCGCGCCGACGGAGGGGTTCGAGGTATTGGATTCGATCAGCGAAATCGTCGAATTGGTGACACCGGCACGCCTTGCCAGTTCCCGCTGGGAAATATTGTGGCGCAGCCGCAAATGACGCAAACGACCGCCTATATCCACCGACATGCGCAATCCCCCGTTGCCCTTGTTCGAAATATCGAAAATTCGTGTTGACACCTACAGTATTTTCAATGGCTTGGCCACAGAGAGAAAAGGGCTTGTTCAGTCGCGAAAATAGCATTCAATCACCTGAAGCGAACAGGAGACCACCATGGACAACCCGAGCCGATCCAATTCCACCTCCCTCGACAGCTACTGGATGCCGTTTACCGCCAACCGGCAGTTCAAGGCCAATCCCCGCCTGCTGACGAGCGCAGAGGGCATGTATTACACCAGCAATGACGGCCGCCAGGTTCTCGACGGCACGGCTGGCCTTTGGTGTGTCAATGCCGGCCACGGCCGTCAGCAGATCGCGTCTGCCGTCAAGCACCAGCTTTCGACCATGGATTACGCGCCCTCCTTCCAGATGGGCCACCCGGTTGCCTTTGAATTCGCCGAGCGGCTGGCGGAAATTGCGCCCGGCCCGGAAGGTGCAAAACTCGATCGTGTCTTCTACACCGGCTCCGGATCGGAATCGGTCGATACGGCGCTGAAGATCGCCATCGCCTATCAGCGCGCCATCGGCCAGGGCACCCGCAGCCGCCTGATCGGCCGCGAGCGCGGTTATCATGGCGTCGGCTTCGGCGGCATTTCCGTGGGCGGCCTCGTCAACAACCGTCGTGTTTTCCCGCAAATTCCCGCAGACCACCTGCGTCACACCCATGATCCGGCGAAAAACAGCTTCGTGAAGGGCCAGCCCGAGCACGGCGCCGAGCTTGCGGATGATCTGGAACGTCTGGTCGCCCTGCATGGCGCGGAAACCATCGCCGCCTGCATCGTCGAACCGGTCGCCGGCTCCACCGGCGTGCTGGTGCCGCCGAAGGGTTATCTGGAGCGCCTGCGCGCCATCTGCGACAAGCACGGCATCCTCTTGATCTTCGATGAGGTCATCACCGGTTTCGGCCGCATGGGCTCCACCTTCGCCACCAACTATTTCGGCGTTACGCCCGATATCGTCACCACCGCCAAGGGACTGACCAACGGCGCGATCCCGATGGGCGCGGTGTTCACCAGCCGCAAGGTGCATGATGCGCTGATGCATGGGCCGGAAAACCAGATCGAGCTGTTCCACGGCTATACCTATTCCGGCCACCCAGTCGCCTGCGCCGCCGGCATCGCGACGCTCGACATCTATCGCGATGAGGGCCTTTTCACCCGCGCGGCCGAATTGCAGGATGTCTGGCACGACGCCATCCATTCCCTGAAGGGCCTGCCGAATGTCATCGACATCCGCACCATCGGCTTCATCGCCGGCATCGAGCTGCAATCGCGCGACGGTGCTGCCGGCGCACGCGCCTATGATGTTTTCGTGGATTGCTTCGAACGCGGCCTGCTCATTCGCGTTACCGGCGACATCATCGCCCTTTCGCCGCCGCTGATCGCCGAAAAATCCCATTTCGACGACATCGTCTCCATCCTCGGTGACGCGCTGAAAAGGGCAAATTAAAAGTATAAAATTCTAATAAAGAAAAGGCTGCAATACAAATTGCAGCCTTTTTTGCTTTTATCAAGCGCTTAGAAGAAATAGATCATTTATTAAGCATACTCTATTATTTTTCTGCAGTATAACCAACAGCGCGGGAACGTCCCATGGCGTCGATTCAGCAGAAGACAATATTGGCAAGCGTCGCAATCTTCTTCATCACCGGCAGCGCCGCGGGTGTCGGCATGTGGGCCACGGATACCCTCAACCGCAACAGCGAATATGTGGCGTTTTCGGCCGATGTCCTTCGCAACCACATGCAGGCGGACATGATGCATGACGCGCTGCGTTCTGACGTGCTCGCCGCCATTCTTTCATCCAACGGAAATATGGGCCTGAGCCTCGATGCGGTCAAAGCCGATCTCACCGAACATGAAGCCTCCTTCCGGAAGATGATCGACGAGAACAGGTCTCTTTCGGCGGGTACGGAAGTCAAGGCCGTCATCGACGGCGTCGAAAAACCGCTCCTTGCTTATATCGATGCCGCCAATGCGGTTGTCGGCCTTGCCGGCTCCCGCCAGGAGGAGGCCCTCAAGCTGATGCCCGAATTCATGCGGCAATTTTCAGCGCTGGAAAAAGCGATGGAAACGGCCGGCGACCAGATCGACGCCCTGTCTGATGCGGCCTCGGCCGAAAGCGAAAAGACCAAGGCAACCATCAACCTCCTTTTGAAGGGGCTGCTGGTTCTCGCCACGCTTTTTTCCGTTGGGCTTTTCCTTCTCACCCGCCGGTCGATCATCCGTCCCGTTCTGCAATTGTCGAAGAATATGGAAAATCTCGCAGCCGGCGATACGTCGCAACCGCCTTCCGGCACCGACCGCCAGGACGAGATCGGCTCCATGTCCGGTGCAGTCGAGATATTCCGGCAGGCGGCCATCGCCAACCGGGCACTTGAGGAGCAGGCCGCCGCCGTTCGCCGACAGGCGGAAGCCGATCAGGAAACTACCCGGCGGCAGGCGGAGGAAGACGCTTCCGAACGGTTGCGCATCGCCACCTCCGGCCTCGCGGCCGGCCTGAAGCGGCTGGCGTCGGGCGATCTGGCCTTCCAGCTCGACGACGCCTTCGCGCCGCAATTCGAAGCCCTGCGCCATGATTTCAACAGCTCGGTCCGGCAACTGGCCGAAACGCTGTTCGCCATTTCCGATGGCATCGGCATGATCGACGGCGGCAGCCGCGAGATCGCCGCCGGCGCCGGCGATCTTTCCCGCCGCACGGAGAATCAGGCCGCCTCGCTCGAACAGACGGCTGCCGCGCTCGATGAAATCACGGTCAACGTATCGAACGCCAACAAACGCGCGGCAGAAGCCCGGCTTGCGGCCGCAGACGCCAACCAGAGCGCCCTGAAATCGGTTGAGGTGGTCGGCCATGCCGAAGAGGCGATGCGCCGCATCGAAGCCTCGTCGCGGCAGATCACCGGCATCATCGGCGTCATCGACGAAATCGCCTTTCAGACCAATCTTCTGGCGCTGAATGCCGGGGTGGAGGCCGCCCGCGCCGGCGAAGCCGGCAAGGGTTTTGCCGTGGTGGCGCAGGAGGTGCGCGATCTCGCCCAGCGCGCGGCAAAGGCCGCAAGCGAAATACGCGACCATATCCGCCAATCGTCGGCGGAGGTGGAAAGCGGGGTGAAGCTGGTTCTCGATACCGGCGCCGCGCTGAAGGATATCGGCGAACGTATCGCCGGCATCGATCTCCACATGAACGCGATCGCCACATCGGCCGCCGAGCAATCGACCGGTCTTGCCGAAGTCAACGCAGCCGTGAACTCGATGGATCAGGCCACCCAGCAGAATGCCGCCATGGTGGAACAATCCACCGCCGCCTCAGCCACGCTTGCCGCCGAAACGGCAAAGCTGCGCGCACTGGTCTCGCGTTTTCGCCTGGACGTGGAAATGGCCGGCAGCCCGGAAGCGACGCGCCGGGTTGCCTGAATGCGGATGGTGAAGCGGGAGAATATCGCCTCGCGTTATGCCGGCGTTGAGCCGGCATCCGGCCACGGCGCGTCCGCGCCGTGAGACAAGGCTTTCGCCATCAATAGCGCTGCGTCGGCTGCGACAGGCCGTCGCCGATCACACCATTGCCATATTGCGCGACGGGAACGCCTTCCTGGCCGATCGGCACACCCTGCTGCGCCGGGCCAAGCGCCGTCACCACAATCGGCGTACCGTTAGGCACACGGTTATAAAGGTCGATGATATCCTGGTTCAGCAGGCGCACGCAGCCGGACGATACCGACTTGCCGATGGTCCACCATTCCGGCGAACCGTGCAGACGGTAGATCGTATCCTTGCCATCCTTGAAGATATAGAGCGCACGCGCGCCGAGCGGGTTCTTGAGGCCCGGCTCCATGCCGCCATTGCGGCTGCTATAGGGTTCGAGTTCCGGCTGACGGGCGATCATTTCATCGGGCGGCGTCCAGCGCGGCCATTGCCGCTTGTACTGAATGACGCCGCGACCCGACCATTCGAAACCGGCGCGGCCAAGGCCGACGCCATAACGCATGGCCTGATTGTTCTCATAGGTCAGATAGAGGAAGTGATTGGCGGTATCGACCACGATGACACCGGGGCGCTCGCCGGTCGGGTTCGCCACCATCTGCCGCAGGAATTGGCGCGGAATCCGCTTGTAGGGAATTTCCGGCAGCGGGAACTGCTCGTCCGGCTTGGCGGCATACATCATGGCATACATAGGGTCTTCGGCAGGCGCCGCGGGCCGGGTCGCCTCACGCGCCGTTGTGTTGCAGCCCGCAAGGCCGGCAAGCGCCAGTCCACCTGCTCCAAGCAGGAAACCCCGCCGGGTTGTCGTCGTCTCGTTCAATTGAAAAACCTCATTTACGTCATCTCACGCTGGCAAAGGGGTCTGCCAGCGCCGCCTCTGGGCGGCTGATAGGGTACTTCGTGCCGGAAACCTGCGATGCCATGGCCTTGGCGCCGCTGGATTTCAGAATGGCCCGGAAGCTCGGATGCATGCCGCCGTCTACATACGCGCTGAGCGGGGCGGAAGTTCCCTCGTTCATCGCAGCGGCAAGTTTTTGTTGCTCTTCAACCAGTTTCGACGCCACCTGCGGGTCCTGCTGGTTGACGGCCGGCGGGCAGGCCGCCAGCGGATCGGCTGGCTCGCCTTCGGCAAATTCACTGTTGAAGACATAGCGGCGGCCGCAGACCGAAACCTTGGGCTGCCGGCGCGTCACTTCGAAATAGTCATAACCTTCCTTCAGCGTCTTCCAGAACGGCATGTTGGGATCGTCCCGATGCGTCACCATGTTCCTCGCGGTCATGCGGAAGGGATAAGCCTGAACCTGAAAGCGGTCTTGCCCGCCCTGCAGCGCCCGCGCGACGATGGCGTAGATCTCGCCCACTTGGCTGTCGGTCATGGCGTAGCAGCCGGAAGAAGAACAGGCGCCATGCACCATCAGCGCCTCACCGGTATAACCGAGCGCCGATTCCAGCCGGTTGGGATAACCGAGATTGAAGGAGACGTAATATTGCGAATTCGGGTTCAGCATGCCGGCCGAGACATGATAGAAGCCTTCCGGCGCCTGCCGGTCACCCGTCTTCATCTTCGGGCCGAGCTTTCCGGACCAGCGGCACATGGGGTAGGCCTTGAGCAGCGCGTAATTTCCGGTCTTGTCGACCTTCCAGACTTCGAGCTCGCTCTCCTGCTTGAAGATGCGAACGAGAACCGGGCTTTCAGGCCGCATGCTCTTGGCCGACATCTGCGCCATCATCTTGGACGACAGTTTCGGCGGGTCTTTCTTGACGCTATCGAGGCCCATGGAGGTGCACGCGGCAAGGCCGCCGCCGATCGCAACGACCGCAGCTATTCTTACGCCTGCCCTTACCTTTTGCCGCAACCCCGCAACCGCGAAATCCAGCAATGCCTTCATGCCCATGGATCGTTCTGCCCGCCTGATTTGTCCGCCGTTCCGGCAGACGCTTAACTATCGAAGGTGGCCACAACACGGCAACCTCGCTTATGGACAAAGTCTCGTGAACAGACGTTACCCATTCGTTAATCATAGGCACACAAGCCCGTGAAGGGCGGCAGGCAGTGCAAGCCGCCGGGGGGGATTATCGCAGTAGCCCCTGGCCGCCATCGATCCACACCGGCGTTCCGGTGATGTGGCGAGAGGCGTCCGACGCCAGGAAACCGATCAGCGCGGCGACATCCTCGCTCGTTCCTGCCACGCCGCCGGTCACGGGGATGTCTCCCGCCGGGAAACGGACCGGAACCTCGGTTCTTTCGCGCCCGCGTATGTCGGTATTTTCATCGATTGCGGTTTCGATTTCGCCCGGACACACCGCATTGACACGAATCCCGTGCCGCCCAAGCTCCAACGCCAGTTGCTGCGCCATGGCGAGCTGCCCGGCCTTCGTTACGGAATAGGCGGTAGCGCCCGGTGACGTGAAGGTGCGGGTGCCATTAATCGACGAAATGATGACGATGGAGCCGCCGCCGGCGGCTTTCAGATGCGGCACGCTGGCATGGACGGTGAGATAGGTGCCGCGCAGGTTGATGCGGATGGTATCGTCCCACTCGGAAGGCTTCAATTCATCGATGGGCGCCCAGACACCGTTGACGCCGGCATTGGCCACCACGACATCAAGCCGGCCGAAATCCTCAACCAGCCCTGCGACTGCATGACGCATGGCCGTCTCATCCGATATATCGGCCACGAGGACCTTCGAGGAGCCGGATGCGGCGTCTACTTCACGCGCGACACCGTTCAATTCCGATTCGGTGCGGCCCAGCAGACCGAGCGAGAAACCCTTCGTCGAAAGATGAAGGGCGGCGGCGCGCCCAATACCGGAGCCTGCGCCGGTTATCAGAGCGACTTTGCGACCGGCCAATATCACAACCCTCCTTTTCGGGACGCGATGGATGTGACTGTCGCCGAAACGGGGTCACTTGCCGGAAAACTATCCTCCAGCCCCTCTTCCAGCTCCTCCTCGAGAACGTCGCGATCCTTCGATGTGCGGGCGCTCGCCTGCCCGTGCGGAGCCTCATCCTGCGCGGTGCTGAGAGCGGAAAACTGCGCAGGCGCATCCGCGCCATGGCGCGTTCCGAAGGCGGTCAACTGCACCATCACCGCGCTCGCCCGCCTGATGGCCTCGGCATCATCGATCCCCTCCAGACCGTCGGCGAGGCGAACCGAGACCTGATCGCCGTCGCTGCCGACGAACTCGACGGAGATAGCCCCGTTATTGCGTTTTACATAGGTCGTCGAAAGTTGCATGACATGCCCTCCGGCTTGAAAGCACCGGCACGAATCCGATGCTGGAAAAACGGTTAGAACCTGAATTCACAACGGCGGCAGAGCGGAAGGGTTCCAGATGAATCAGGCCTTTGGCCCGGAAATGCAGGAGGGTTTCTTCCTGCGCGATGCGGTGGATGTGGCCCGCGCCCTCATCGGGGCGGAGTTCCGCATCGGCAATGTGGGCGGCATCA
Organism: Agrobacterium sp. GD03872; assembly: GCF_029840625.1. Lineage (NCBI taxonomy): Bacteria > Pseudomonadati > Pseudomonadota > Alphaproteobacteria > Hyphomicrobiales > Rhizobiaceae > Agrobacterium > Agrobacterium sp. GD03872. The sequence continues at coordinate 8,722 of NZ_JAOCCY010000027.1, read as the reverse complement.
TCGTGGAAACCGAAGCATATCATCCGGACGATCCGGCATCCCACAGTTTCAACGGGCAGACCCCGCGCAACAGGACAATGTTCGGCCCGGCCGGCCGTCTTTATGTCTACCGGTCATACGGCATTCACTGGTGCGCCAATTTCGTCTGCGCCCCCGGCTCCGCCGTACTTCTGCGCGCCATCGAGCCGCTGACCGGTATAGACATGATGAAACTGCGGCGGGGAACTGACAAGCTTAAACTTCTCTGCTCGGGCCCGGGCCGACTTTGCCAGGCTCTGGCCATTACGGGAGACATGGACGGCGCACCGCTGGACGCACCGCCGTTTTTCCTGGCGCTGCCGAAAGAAGCCGCCGCCCTTACCAGCGGCCGACGCATCGGCATCAGCCGCGCGGCGGAATATCCCTGGCGCTTCGGGTTGAAGGATTCGGCTTTCGTCAGCAAGAAATTCGAGAGTGCGGCGCCCGGGGAGGCATCCGTTTCGCCGGCTTCCTAAAGCACCTTCGGCGGCCCGTCATTTTCATCGGGATTGGGCGTCGGCGCCTCATCCGGCAGTCGATCGGGTTCCGGCTCTTCCACCGGCGGAATATCCGGCTGGGGCGGCACGGGCATTGGCGGTTCGGGATAGGGTTCCACGGGAACGGTCGGCATTGCGGCCTCCTGATATAACGCACCTGGCCGCCAAATGTCGGCAGCCCCGCGTTTTCATCTCTCGGGACAACGCCTTTGCGCCATCGCCAGTCGGGCGGCGCAACACCCAATTCGCCTATCGGTCAAATGCCGCTCAGGTCCCTTCGGTCCGGTTGCGCCGCCCTGCGGGTCGTACAGGAAAACGCAGGGACGGCCTTGTCCGTTCCTTTTCTGGAGGATTTTTGCGACGGCTCAGGCAAAACCGAGCGCATTGCGGGAAATATCGCGATTTTCGCAATAGTCGCGGGAATGGGCCTCATGACCATGTTCGCGGGCTGTCGAACGGGTGAGTTCAGGGCTCGGAACGTTGAGCAGCGCATCGGCATAGGTGCCGGTCGCCTCAACATCGTCGATCACAGTCTGCTGTTGCGGTTTTAAAAATTCAAACATCCGTCCACCTCCTTCGGCACGTCCCCTCAACGCGCCGGCCCGGGTCCTGTTCCATAACGCCCGTAACCGTTTCGATTATACATGAGACGACGCGGACGTATAGATGACGAAAGGCGAACGCTATCAACTGACGTTCACAAAATGGAGTGGAATCAGTGAGCTATGCCGACAAGCTCAGGCAGGGCCAACCGATTCCCGCAGAATCAGCTCCACCGGCCACAGTTCCTGAACCTCGCTCATGGGCCGGCCGCCGATGATCTGCAAAAGCAGGTCCGTCACCCGCATGCCCGCCATGCGCATGGGCGAACGGGTGGTGGAAAGCGGCGGCATCATGCTTTGCGGCGTGAGATAGGGAAACACGTCATCATGGGCGATAACGGAGACATCCCTGCCGATCGTCAGCCCCATCTGCGTGGCAGCGCGATAAACGCCCTGCGCCGTCATCATCGCACCCGCGACAAAGGCGGTCGGGCGCGGCGTCTGTTCCAGAAGGGAGCGGGCGAAACGAAAGGCCGTCTCCTCGCTGAAATGCTCATTCATCATGAAACGCGGATCGGGCGTAATGCCATGGGTCGCCAGCGCCTCGCGAAAACCCTGTTCACGATCCTGCACGAAAGTGCGCCCGACAGGACCGTTGATAAGGGCGATGCGCCGATGGCCGCGCTCCAGAAAATGGATCGTCGGGCGATAGGTGACGTCATGATTGTCGATATCGAGCCAGGCATGTTCGAAAGGCGTCTTCGAACGGCCATGCACGATGAAAGGCACACCCAGCCGGTTGAGCAGCGCGATACGCTCATCCTCCGGCCGCGGCGAATGCACGATGATGCCATCCACCCGGCCGCTTGCCGCGAGCCGGCTAAAAATCGCCAGCTCCTCGTCAAGATCATTATCGACGGTGACGCTGACGAGAATATCGGTCTCTTCCCCTTCCAGCCGAGTCGCCATGCCGCCCATGAATTCCGAGAAGAAATGCCCGCCGCCCGAGCGCCCCATGACAACGCCGATGGCGCCTGCCCTACCGGTCGCCAGCCTGACGGCATTGGCATTCGGCCGGTAGCCATATTTCAGCGCAGCCTCCATCACCCGCCGCCGCGTTTCCTCGCGCACCTCGGGGTAGCCGCCCAGCGCCCGGCTGACGGTGGTAGGCGAGAGCCCGACTTTCTCTGCGAATTCCTTGAGCTTCATAATTTTTTGCCAATTTGCCCCTGCATGCGTCGCCGCCGCGGATTTTTCAAGCCGACAAAAATTGAAAACGATTTCAATTTTCCTCCACCTGAAACCTTACAGTTGATTATTCTCAAAGGCAAACGCCGAAAAATTGCAGGCAAAAACAGCCGATTTCCGGGGGATTAGAAAGAGTATTGACAGATTGCTCGGCTTTTGAGAGCCTCGCGTCAGTCAAAAGCGCTTTCAATTTTGAGGACAATCGGAAGCGTCAACGGAGGAGTTTGACAATGAATATTTCCATGAAGACTTTGTTCCTGTGCGGGACCGTGTTTTCCGCCGCCGTTTCGGCTCAGGCGGCCGAGCTTTCCATCGCCGCCAATTCGACCGGCAAGAACGTCGCGTTCTTCCGCGAACGGATCGCCGCCTTCGAAAAAGAGACCGGTCACAAGGTCAATCTCGTCACCATGCCGTCATCTTCAAGCGAACAGTTCAGCCAGTACCGGCTGTGGCTTGCCGCCGGCAACAAGGATGTCGACGTCTACCAGACGGACGTGATCTGGGCGCCGCAGCTGGCCGATCAGTTCGTGGATCTGACCGCAGCGACAAAGGATGTCATCGGCGATCATTTCCCTTCCATCGTCGCCTCGCAGACGGTCGACGGCAAGCTCGTCGCCATGCCGATGTTCACCGATGCGCCGGCGCTCTTCTATCGCAAGGATCTTCTGGAGAAATACGGCAAGCAGCCGCCGAAGACCTGGAAGGAACTGAGCGAGACCGCCAAGGAAATCCAGGACAAGGAGCGCGAAGGCGGACAGAAGGACCTCTGGGGCTTCGTTTTTCAGGGCAGCGCCTATGAGGGCCTGACCTGCAACGCGCTGGAATGGATCGCTTCCGCCGGCGGCGGCCATATTGTCGAGACCAACGGCGATATCTCCGTCAACAATGAGAAGGCCGCAGCCGCCATCGAAACCGCCAAGGGCTGGGTCGGCACCATCGCGCCGCAGGGCGTACTCGCTTATAAGGAAGAGGAAGCGCGCGGCGTCTGGCAGACCGGTAATTCCGTCTTCATGCGCAACTGGCCCTATGCCTATGCACTGGGTAATGGCGACGACAGCGCCATCAAGGGCAAGTTCGGCGTCACCCCGCTGCCGGCAGGTGCGGAAGGCGAAGCCCCTGCCTCGACACTCGGCGGCTGGAACCTCGCCGTTTCGAAATATTCCGACGATCAGGAAGCAGCCATTCAGCTGGTGAAATTCCTGGCGTCGAAAGACACCCAGAAGATGCGCGCGATCCAGCTTTCCAACATGCCGACGATCGCTTCGCTTTACGATGACAAGGATGTCGCAGCCGCGCAGCCCTTCATGCCGACATGGAAGCCCATCTTCCAGACCGCCGTTCCGCGTCCTTCCGCCTCGGCCAAGGTGAAATATAACGAGGTTTCGGCGAAGTTCTGGGGCGCCGTGCACAACACGCTCTCCGGCAACGGCACGGCAGCGGAAAATCTCGAACTTCTCGAGGTTGAACTGACCGATCTCAAAGGCAACGGCTGGTAATCCGGCCCGCGCGGGAGGCGGTCTTGACTGATCGTCTCCCGCGCCCCAACCGCGAGATATCCCCATGAACGATATTGCCCTTCAAAGACCGGTCGCGGCAGCCGGCACCGGCTCTGACCTGCAGTCGGAACGTCTGAAATCCGCCTGGCTGTTTCTTGCCCCCACATTTCTGGTGCTGGCGCTGGTGGCCGGCTGGCCGCTGGTGCGCACCGTGTGGTTCAGCCTCACCGACGCTTCGCTCACCAATCTCGAGGGTGCGCAGTTTGTCGGCCTCAAGAACTACCTCACCTGGATCACGCTCAGCAGCGGCCGCACCATCTATCGCGGCCTGCTTGCCGATCCCGCATGGTGGGGCGCGGTTCTCAACACGCTCAAATTCACCATCCTTTCCGTCAGCTTCGAAACCGTGCTCGGCCTCATCGTCGCGCTGGTGCTGAATGCCGAATTCAAGGGACGCGGCCTCGTCCGTGCCGCGATCCTCGTGCCCTGGGCCATTCCCACCATCGTTTCGGCGCAGATGTGGGCGTGGATGCTGAACGACCAGTTCGGCATATTGAACGACCTCTTCCTCAATCTCGGGCTGATCTCCAGCAAGATCGCCTGGACGGCCAATCCCGAGACTGCGATGATCGCCGTGCTGATCGTCGATATCTGGAAGACCACGCCTTTCATGGCGCTGCTCATTCTCGCCGGCCTGCAAATGGTGCCGAAGGACATGTATGAGGCGGCAAAGGTGGATGGCATTCATCCCGTCAAGGTATTCTTCCGCGTCACGTTGCCGATGATCCGCCCAGCCCTCATGGTCGCTGTCATCTTCCGCATGCTGGATGCAATGCGCGTTTTCGACCTCATCTATATCCTGACGCCCAACAACGCCCAGACCCGCACCATGTCGGTGCTGGCGCGTGAGAACCTGTTCGATTTCGATAAGTTCTCCTACGGCGCCGCCGCCTCCACCATGCTGTTCCTCATCATCGCCTCGATCACCGTGATTTACATGTGGCTCGGGCGCGTCAACACCGATGGAGCCGCGCGATGACCCTGCCAAGCATCCTCAAGACCACCGCTTTTTATGCGCTGGTCGCCGTCATCATGGTGATTTCGGTATTCCCGTTTTATTACGCGATCCTGACAAGCCTGAAATCCGGCTCGGCACTGTTCCAGGTCAACTACTGGCCGCGTGACTTCTCGCTGACCAATTACAGCTTCGTCATCGGCAACGGCACGTTCCTGCGCAATCTCGGCAATTCGCTGTTTGTCGCATCTTCCGTTGTCATACTCTCGTTGTTCCTTGCGGTAACGGCGTCCTATGCTCTCGCCCGGGTCCGCTTCCGTGGCCGCTCACTGCTGCTGCTCACCATCCTGTCGGTTTCGATGTTCCCGCAGATCGCGGTTCTCGCCGGCCTGTTCGAACTGATCCGCTGGGCGGGCATCTTCAACACACCGCTCGCGCTGATCTTTTCCTACATGATCTTCACCCTGCCTTTCACGGTCTGGGTACTGACAACCTTCATGCGCGACCTGCCGATCGAGATCGAGGAAGCGGCGATCGTCGATGGCGCAACGCCCTGGGTCATCATCACCCAGGTGTTCATGCCGCTGATGTGGCCGGCGCTCGTCACGACAGGGCTTCTCGCCTTCATCGCGGCATGGAACGAGTTCCTCTTCGCGCTCACCTTCACCTCATCAAACGAGCAGCGCACGGTGCCGGTCGCCATCGCACTCCTGTCGGGCGGCTCGCAGTTCGAAATCCCCTGGGGAACGATCATGGCCGCGTCCGTCATCGTCACCGCTCCGCTCGTCGTCCTCGTTCTGATCTTCCAGCGACGCATCATCTCCGGCCTCACCGCCGGCGGCGTCAAAGGCTAGGAGAAACATCATGACCACCATTCAACTGCGCGATCTTCGCAAATCCTTCGGCGCCTTCGATGTCATCAAGGGCATCGACATGGACATCCGCTCCGGCGAATTCATGGTCTTCGTCGGCCCCTCCGGCTGCGGCAAATCCACGCTTTTACGCCTCATCTGCGGGCTGGAAGAAATTTCCGGCGGTACGCTTTCGTTTGACAGCGAGACGGTGAACCGCCTGCCGCCCGCCAAGCGGGGCGTCGCCATGGTCTTCCAGTCCTATGCGCTTTATCCGCATATGACCGTGTTCGAAAACATGGCCTTCGGCATGAAACTGTCAGGCGCGGACAAGGAACAGCGCAGGAAGCGCGTCGAAGCGGCGGCCGAGATGCTGCAGCTCACGCCCTATCTGGAACGCCTGCCGAAACAGCTTTCCGGCGGCCAGCGTCAGCGTGTCGCCATCGGCCGCGCCATCGTGCGCGATCCGAAGGTCTTCCTGTTCGACGAGCCTTTGTCGAACCTCGATGCGGCGCTGCGCGTCGCCACGCGTCTGGAAATCGCCAAGCTGCACCGCTCGATGCATGACACGACGATGATCTACGTTACCCACGACCAGGTCGAGGCCATGACGCTGGCCGACCGTATCTGCGTATTGCGTGACGGCAGGGTCGAGCAGATCGGCACGCCGCTGGAACTTTACGAAAGCCCGGTCAATACCTTCGTCGCCGGCTTCATCGGTTCGCCGAAGATGAACTTCCTGTCAGGCAAATATGCCGAGACGGAAGGCGCGAAAACCATCGGCATCCGCCCAGAGCACATCACCATCACCACCGACAGCAGCGGCTGGAGCGGCGAGATCGTGCATTCGGAAATGCTCGGGTCGGACAGCTATATCTATGTCGAGATCGGCGCCGGTGAACCCGTCGTCGTTCGCGAAGAGGGCGTGACCGGCCGCACGGCCGGTGAACGCATCGCCATTGTGCCGGATGCGGCGCAGATCCACCGTTTCGACACCGAAGGCCGGGCGCTTGCCCGCAACCCCGCCCGGGGTGCCGCCTGAAATTTCAACTTTCGCCGGGCTCACCCAAGGTACCGGCTTTTACCGAGGAGCATGAAAATGACCATCAACACCGTTGTATGGGGCGAAAATATCCACGAACACATCAATGAGACGGTGCGTTCGATCTATCCAAACGGCATGCACAACACCATCGCCGACGCGCTGAACCAGAATCCTGAGATCAACGCCACTACCGCCACGCTGCAGGAGCCGGAACATGGGCTTTCGCAGGAGCGCCTCGACAAGACCGACGTTCTCGTCTGGTGGGGCCACAAGGACCATGGCGCGGTGCAGGACGAGATCGTCGAGCGCGTCGCCAAACGCGTCTGGGAAGGCATGGGCCTGATCGTCCTGCATTCCGGCCACTTCTCCAAGCCGTTCAAGCGGCTGATGGGCACGCCCTGTGCACTGAAATGGCGTGAGGCGGGCGAACGCGAGCGCCTGTGGACCATCAATCCGCGCCACCCGATTGCCGCCGGCCTGCCGGAACATTTCGAGCTGGAAAACGAGGAAATGTACGGCGAGCAGTTCTCCGTGCCGGAGCCGCTGGAAACCGTCTTCATCTCCTGGTTCCAGGGCGGTGAGGTCTTCCGCTCCGGTCTCACCTGGCGCCGTGGCGCGGGCAATATCTTCTATTTCCGTCCCGGCCACGAGACCTATCCGACCTATCACGACGCCAATGTCCAGAAGGTCATCAGCAACTCGGTGAAATGGGCCCATAATCCCGTTGGCGCACTGAAAAGTATTCACGACGCCCCCAATGTTCCCGTCGACAAGGCGCTTGAGCCAATAGAGGAACGCGGCCCCAAGCTGCACAAGGCAGGCGAAGCAGGTTACAGGTAAAAAACCATGAGACTTCTCATTCTCGGAACCGGCGGCATGGCCAACCATCATGCCACACATTTTTCGGAAATCCCCGGCGTCGAACTCGTCGCTGCGGTGGATGTGGACGATGTGGTGGTGCGGGGCTTTGCGCTGCGCCACAACATTCCACTCTCCTTCACCTCGCTGGATGATGCGATTGCCTGGGGTGAATTCGACGCGGCGGCCAATGTCACGCCGGACGCCATCCACCACCCGACCAGCCTGAAGCTTCTGGCGGCCGGCAAACATGTCTTCTGCGAAAAGCCGTTGGCGGAGAATTACGCCAAGGCCGTTGAAATGGCCGATGCGGCGGAAAAATCCGGCCTCGTCGCCATGGTCAATCTCACCTATCGCAACGTCGCCCCCTTGCAGGCGGCACGTGAGATGGTGCTTTCAGGCAAGATCGGCAAGGTGCGGCATCTGGAAGCTTCCTATCTCCAGAGCTGGCTCGTTTCCAAGGCCTGGGGCGACTGGATGACGGAGAGCAAATGGCTGTGGCGGCTTTCCACCAAGCATGGCTCGAACGGCGTGCTTGGTGATGTCGGCATCCACATTCTCGACTTCGCCTCCTATGGCGCGGGCAGCGATGTGGAGCGCATCTTCACGCGGCTGAAAACCTTCGACAAATATGAAGGCAATAAAATTGGCGTCTACGACCTCGACGCCAATGACAGCTTCACCATGACCGCCGAGCTTGAAAACGGCGCCATGGGCGTCATCCATGCCAGCCGCTGGGCGACGGGGCATCTGAACGAACTTCGCTTGCGCATCCATGGCGACAAGGGCGCATTGGAAGTGACCCACACGCCGGATTATTCCAGCCTGCGCGCCTGCATCGGCGAGGATGTGGAAAAGGCGATCTGGAAGACGATCGATGTCGACCCCGTGCCGACGAATTACGAAAAATTCGCCAAGGCCGTCATGGAAGGCGGCCCCGCCGATCCGGATTTCCGTCATGCCGCCAATCTGCAGAAGGTGCTCGATCTATCGATCATCGCGGATCGTGAAAGACGCGAGCTGGCCGTTTCGGCTTGATGCGAAGAAGCCGTCATGCGGCACAACGTTGCCGCATGTTTCTTCTCCCCGCCGGGGAGAAGGTGGCCCGAAGGGTCGGATGAGGGGGGCAACGTCAGTGATAAACCGCGCCCT
>NZ_JAOCCY010000026.1:0-55728 GCF_029840625.1 Agrobacterium sp. GD03872 | reverse complement strand
TGTGGGGGAGATGCCCGGCAGGGCAGAGGGGGGTGAGCCGCACCCACCCACATCACCAAAACCCATCACCCGACAAAGCAAAGACAACGCCGCAGCCATTCCACAAGCACGTCGCCCTTTTTGCCATATAACAAAAAGGGCGGCCCGAGCCGCCCTTTCAATCCTTATTGACCGCCCGTCGCCGGCGTCGCCGCCGCCCATTCGCTGAGCGCCTTGTCGAAGGCGGCGATGCCGTCATTGCCCTTTTGCAGGGTCAGCAGCGCACGCCGGCCATTGCGGTAGGAAACAGGAATGTCGATCCAGTTACGGCTCTTCAGAAGCTCCAGATTGGTCTTCATCGCATCCGGGAAGTCGTTGAGCGCGATCATGTGGAAATCGTCGGTGATCTTGGCCGGAACCGCGATCAGCGCGTTGCCACGATCCTGCTCGGTGCTCTTCATCGCGATGCGCTGCACGCTGTCGATAGCGCCGCCTTCGAAGCCGGGTGAAACCGAGAAGACGATCTCGATCAGATGGCTGGCCGGCAGCGACGGATCGGTATTGCGCTTGAAGGTGATCAGCGCGCTGAGGCCACGGCCGGGAACGGTGATCTGGCCCTGCACGGTCGGCGAAGGTTTGCCTTCCGCATCATTTTCCTGCTGCAGCGACCAGGAAACGCTGCCCTGAATGGCGGTCGGCACCGTCTGACCCAGCACTTCCTCATAAAGGAACATGCGGTCGCCGGCGGCGGCGGCAGGCTGCTGCGCCGGCGGTGTGCCGGCAGGCGTTCCAGCCGGCGCACCGGCATTGTTGGCCGGAGCCTCGCCCGCAGGCGGCGGCGCGACATTCTGCTCATAGACCGACTGGCCTTCCGCCGTAACCGGCTGGCCGTTCGCGCCCGGCGCCGGGCCCTCGTCACGCTCGGTGCCGTCGGCCAGAAGCCGCTGGGTAAACTTTGTGCCGGTGACGGAGCCGTCATCGCCATGGGTCGGCGTCTGATGGTTGGTCGGGGTTGTCGGCTGCTGCCCCGTGGCGGGCGGCTGCTGGGTCGCCGGCGGTGTCGAGGTCTGCGCCTCACCCATACCGTTCGAAGCCGTCTGGCTGGTGCCGCCGTTCTGTGCAGAGCTGACCAGCCCGCCGACCATATCGTTCAGCGCATCGCGGTTCATCCACACGGCATAACCGCCGCCGGCCAGCAGCGCCACGCCGACGAGGGCGAGCACAACCGACGCATAATTGCGGCGCGGCTTCTTCTTGACCATATAGGCGGGTGTCGCGGCGGCGGCGCCCACACCGTTCGTTTCGTCCGAAGCCTGACGGCTGGAGGACGACGCGCCGTCATAACCGATCAGCTCGTCCAGATCGTCCCAGGGCGTGCGTTCCTTGTTGTCCTTTGCCGCAGCCTGATCGCCGAAGGGATCGTTATCCGCGCGCGGCAGTGCCGGCGCGCCCTTGGCGGGAATGGCAATATCCGCATCCTGAAAATAGGACGAGAAATCCTCGACAACAGCCGCCTTTTTCGGGGCTGCCTCTTCCGCCTGGCGGGGCTCGGAAAAATCGTGCCGGCCGCCGAACACCGGAGCATGCTCCACAGCGGCCGGGCCCAAATGGTCGTCCGCCTCGCGCCGCTCATCCTTTTCGTAAGGGGCCGGCTCGAAACTGACTTCCGGTTCCTGATAATGCTGTGCGGCATAACCGGCCACAAGCGGGCGTTCGCCGCCCTCATTGCCGATATCCTCATATTCGCCGGCAACCGGACGCACATCGTCGTCCCGCGCTTCGTCGAGCTTGCGCCAGTCGTCCTCATCCACCGGCTGCGCCCAATGGGAGGGAACGGAATCATCGGCGGGGACGGGCGCCGTTTCAGGCTCCACATGGTCGTCGTGCAGCTGCTGAACCGGCTCTTCTTCAGCGCGGGTAAAATAGGTGCCGACCTCCTCGTGGGAAGCGGCTGCCCGGGCCGGTGCGGCGTGCGCCGGTTCCGGCGCATCATAAAGCTCTTCCGGCTCACGCTCACCATAATGCCGCTCGTCATCAAGAGCGTGGGCGTCGTGCCGGGTTTCGTCGTGATGGGCGGGCTCTTCGTAAACGGGCTTCGGCTCTTCGGCCTCAACCGATACCGGTTCCTCATAGGCCGGCTCGTGCCGCTCCTCTTCGCGGTCGGCGACGGGTTCCGCTTCGGCAGCCTGTTCCGGCTCGGCGGCGCGGGCCGCGTCTTCGTCGGCAGCATCCTGCTGGTGATAGGATGCCGCCGTCTCTTCCGCAGCCGGCGAGACAGCGTCATCATCCTCAAGCGCCGGAAGCGCCTCGGCATATTCGCTGTCCACCTCTGATATGGCAGCGTCCAGCTTGGCGATCTGCCGGCGCAACAATTCTTCCGGCGGACGTGGCTTCATATTCTCGAGTTGGCGCACAACAGCACTGCGCGCCTTGTCGTAAACCTTCGCCCGGTTTTCGGGAGTATTGTTCGCCAAGCCATCCACGGCCTTGCGAATGACTGCTACAAAATCCGCCATAAGCACTTTCTCGTCGTGACCGGCGACGTACCGGCCCGATATGGTTTATGAATCTAGATCGCCGAGGACATTAATCCTCAAACGGATCAGTCACAAGTATGGTGTCGTCACGCTCCGGACTTGTCGACAGAAGTGCGACAGGCGCCCCGATCAATTCCTCGACCTGACGGACATATTTGATTGCCTGAGCAGGCAAATCCGCCCATTTTCGGGCACCGACGGTAGATTCCTTCCAGCCTTCCAGCGTGATGTAGATCGGCTCGACACGCGCCTGCGCGCCCTGGCTGGCCGGAAGATGGTCGATTTCCTGCCCGTCAAGCTTGTAGCCGACGCAGATTTTCAGCTCGTCGAGACCGTCGAGAACATCAAGCTTGGTGAGCGCGATGCCGGTAATGCCGTTGGTGGCGACCGACTGGCGCACCAGTGCGGCGTCAAACCAGCCGCAGCGGCGCTTGCGGCCGGTGACGGTGCCGAATTCATGGCCCTTTTCGCCCAGGAACTGGCCGATCTCGTCGTTCAGCTCTGTCGGGAACGGGCCCTCGCCGACGCGGGTGGTGTAAGCCTTGGTAATGCCGAGAATATAACCCAGCGAACCCGGACCCATGCCCGAACCGGCGGCGGCCTGGCCGGCAACCGTGTTGGAAGAGGTCACATAGGGGTATGTGCCATGGTCGATATCGAGCAGCGAGCCTTGAGCGCCCTCGAACAGGATGCGCGCACCGGCGCGACGCTTCTTGTCGAGCAGCAGCCAGACGGTTTCGCTGAACGGCAGGATGCGCTCGGCAATCGAGCCCAGCTCTTCCATGATCGTCTCGTGCGAAACCTCGGTCGCGCCGAAACCACGACGCAGCGCGTTATGATGCGTCAGGATGCGGTCGACCTTAGCGGAAAGCGCCTCCATGTCGGCGAGGTCCATGACGCGGATGGCGCGGCGGCCAACCTTGTCTTCATAGGCCGGGCCGATGCCGCGGCGGGTGGTGCCGATCTTCGTGCCGCTGTTGGAGGCCGCATCTTCGCGCATGCCATCAAGCTCGCGGTGCAGCGAAAGAATGAGGGTGGCATTGTCGGCAATACGCAGGTTTTCCGGGGTAACCTTCACGCCCTGCGCTTCCAGACGGCCGATTTCGGCGATCAGTGCATGCGGATCGACCACGACGCCATTGCCGATGACGGCGAGCTTGCCGGGACGCACGACGCCGGAGGGCAGAAGCGAAAGCTTGTAGCTGATGCCATCGATGACAAGCGTATGGCCGGCATTATGGCCGCCCTGATACCGCACGACGACATCTGCCCGCTCGGACAGCCAGTCGACAATCTTGCCTTTGCCTTCGTCGCCCCATTGCGAGCCGACCACCACAACATTCGTCATTTCTTGCTTTCCTGCTCATGGCGCTTGCGCGCCCGATAACCCGATGGGAAACCCAAACCCGCGAATGTATACTGTGTTGTTTTACGGAAAGCGACCCTGTTTCTTATGGAGAATTTTGCTTTTTCCGTGACAAGGCGCGGATTTCCCGCATTATCTCGCCCCGTGGGGGCCAGGCGCGGGCGCAAGACCGCCATTCACCCCTTAGCCGTTTTCCCGCCCCGTGAAGAAGCGAAACATCAGCGTGCCCTCCAAAGCCTATATCGCCCTCATCATCGCCACGCTCTGCTGGGGCGGCAACACCGTTGCCGGCAAGCTGGCCGTCGGCCACATCAGCCCCATGGCCTTCACCTTCCTGCGCTGGGTCTTCGCCGTCGCCATCATCTTCGCCATTTCCGTACCGCAGCTTATCAGGGACTGGCCGGTGGTGAAAAAACGCCTGCCCTATTTCTTCGTGCTCGGCAGCGTCGGTTATACCGCCTTCAACGTGTTTCTCTACACGGCCCTGCAACACACCTCGGCCATCAATGCCGCCGTCATCCAGGCCGGCATTCCCATGGTCATCTTCGTGCTGAATTTCATGCTGTTCCGCACCCGCGTGCTGTTCGGCCAGATCGCCGGCTTCTGCCTCACCATATCAGGTGTGGCGCTTCTCGCCTCGCATGGCGATCCGGTCTCGCTGCTGCAACTGGAAATGAATGTCGGCGACGCCGTCATGCTGCTCGCCGTGCTGGTCTATGCCATCTACACCGTCATCCTGCGCTGGAAACCGGCCGTCGACTGGCGCACGCTGATGGCCATCCCCGCCTTTTTCGCCCTCCTCACCTCGGTACCACTGGTCTTCTGGGAAATGTCGCGCGACAGCGTCATCTGGCCGGATCAGAAGGGTTGGGTGCTGGTGGTCTATGCCGCCATTTTTGCGTCGCTCATCGCGCAGATCCTCTACATCAAGGGTGTGGAGCAGATCGGCGCCAACCGCGCCGGCCTCTTCATCAACCTCGTGCCGGTCTTCGGCACGCTGCTTTCCGTCGTCGTGCTCAGCGAAACGCTGCATACCTACCAGGTTATGGCTCTCATCATGGCGCTGGCAGGCATTGCCGTGGCCGAACGAAAAAAATCGCCGGCTTCCTGAACCAACAGGATCAGGAAAACCGGCGCAGTCTGGCAGGCATGAAAGAATGGAGCATCGGACCGAAAATCTTTCCGATGCTCGAACGAAAGGTCAGAGCGCGGTTTCGCGCTTGGCCGGAGAAAGGACGGCGTTGCCAAGGACGATATCGCCCTTGTCGGTGGTGACGATCAGCACTTTTTCGAGCGATCCGTCATTGTTCAGCGAAAAGGCAAGGCGCAGCGCGCTGGAAGACCAGCCGGCGCCGGCAAGGGCGGTGCGCTTGATCGCCGCGCAATCGCCGCAATCGCCAAGGCTCAACGACGGTGTTGCCGGAACATCGGTTGCAAAACCGGAGAAATAATCGTCGAGTGCGCCCATGGTGGCGTTCACATCGCGGTTGACGCGCAGCAGCTCCTCGCGGCGCTCACCCGTCAGCGGCGCGGCGATGGTGGAGACGCATTGGCCGGCGGAAAGAACGCAGCCATCGAAACCATCAGGCGCGGAAACACCGATCTGCGTCACCGCAGACTTCTCGACGGCGGCAAAACCGCGGGCAAAACCGGCAGCGCCAGCCGCATCGGCATGGGTGGACATGGAAGCGACGGCAATTCCGCAGATGGCGGCAGCAATAATCTTCTTCAGCATTTCATACCCCGTTTGGCGATCCGCCGGCTTGTGCCGGTCTCGATTTCATTGTGGAGCGTCTCGTTCAGAGGCCGCTCCCCGTCTGTGATCCCACAATGGCACAGCACTGTTTTCAGGGGCTTTAAGCTGATTGCTACAATTTTATCGGTTTTCATTTTTGTACAGCGAGCGCTCTTTTTCGAATATGCGCCGATATCGTCACCGCGAATTCCGCGGCAACGTCGGGAAGCGATAAGGGGGCCGCATCGCTGCGGGGGTATCAAAGGGTATTGCAGGGTTTGCAGACGATGCGGCCCCGGCTTGAAACATATGACCCGCCCGCCAAACCGGTTCCTGTTTGGAGGATGGGCATAGGCCGGCCGCCTCAACCGTGACATCGGGAAACTCCCCGGTTTCGGCCGCCTGCCCCGTCCATCCTGCGCCGCGCGCACGCCTGATGACCGGGATGGACCAAGTATAGCCGGGCCGGCGGCACCGTGGACGTGCGGGGATGAACGCTTCTTGAAAAAAGGCGCTCGGGAGGCGGCCTCGCCCCATCCCGGCCACAGGAATTTTCAGCGGGTTAACGGCCGCCCGATCGGCGGCATTTGAATTAACCTTGTCTTAAAACCCGACGTTAATGGTTAGCAATTTAAGAATAGCGGAACGAAAGGGTTCCGTTATGCGTGGCGTATTTGCCGTTGTTTTTCTGATGCTCGTTCTGGCCGGCTGCGCCACCGCACCGTCGCAGGTGACCAATGCCTGTGCGATTTTCGAGCAGCGCAACGGCATCTTCAACAACTGGCGGCGCGACGCGAAAGCGGCCGAGCGGGAATTCGGCGTGCCCGTGCCTGTCATGATGGCGACGATCTATACCGAATCCGCCTTCCGCCCCTATGCGCGACCGCCGCGCACCAAGCTTCTCGGCTTCATTCCGTGGAAACGCCAGTCGACCGCCTATGGTTATGCGCAGGCGCTTGATGGCACATGGGGTGTTTACCAGCGTGAAACAGGCCGCTGGTCGGCAAGCCGCACCGATTTCACCGACGCCATCCACTTCGTCGGCTGGTATCACGCCAAGAGCCGCCGCGAGAACGGCATTTCGCTGAACGACCCCTATAATCTCTACCTCGCCTATTATTCCGGCCATGCCGGTTATGCGAAGGGCAGCTGGCGCAACAATTCCGGCGTCCAGAAGGCCGCCCGCCGCTCCGCCAACATGGCGCTGCGCTACGAGGCGCAGCTGCAGCAATGCGGCTATCGCTGAGGTGAGACTCGACAAATTCACTGGAGAACGGGGGACGGAGTAGCAGACCTCCGCCGTCATCCTCGGGCTTGACCCGAGGATCCATGGTCACGCCGGGCGGTGGATCCTCGGGTCAAGCCCGAGGATGACGTTTTGTCCGGAGCGGCATCGTGCCGGAACGGTTGCGCCAGACGGAGAACAGCTGTGCAGCCATACGCCTATTCCCCGTAAGCCGCCAGAAATGCCCTGACCGCGTCGATCTCGCCGGAGCGTATCTCATGCCCGCCCGGATGCCACACGGTTTCCACCGTACCGCCCTGCGCCTTGAGGCTCTCTCCCAGCGCCTTCGTCAGCGGCACCGGGCAGATCGGATCACGCTCGCCGGCCGTGATCAGCACCCGGCGGGTGGCTTTGGCCGGCGAAATTTCCGGTTCGAACGGGATGAGCGGATGCATCAGCACCGCAGCGTCGAAAAGCCCGGGCTGTTCGATCAGTACATTGGCGAGGATATTCGCGCCATTGGAAAAGCCGAGGCCGATGACCGGACCGGCCTGATAATGTTCCCGGTTCGCCTTGATGAAATCCGCCATCTTGACGGTCGCCCGCTGAAGATCGGCCATGTCGTAGACGCCTTCGCCCGTACGGCGGAAAAAACGCGCCGCACCGTGCTCGGAAACATCGCCGACCGGCGAAAGAATGGTGGCCTCAGGCAACAGACGCGAGCCGAAATCGAAAAACTGGTTCTCATCGCCGCCCGTGCCGTGCAGCAGAACGAAAAGCGGTGCGCCTGCGAGGCCGGCGCGGGATTTGTGGAAATAGCTGTCCTTGGTCATGGGAGAATCCCTTTCTGAAAGGAGGAGGTTTAACGGCTTCCGCACGGCCTCTTCGGCCAGGCAGGGCGATCAGATGGAGCGAATGGACGCGGCTTGCTTCTTCTCCCCGCCGGGGAGAAGTCCGCGGCAGCGGGATGAGGGGCAAGGGTGCGGTCCATCGTGAGCGTTGCCCCCTCATCCGACCCTTCGGGCCACCTTCTCCCCAAACGGGGAGAAGAAATACGTGGCAATGTCCTGCCAAACGCTATTGAGCGGTCAAACCGCCTTCTCGTCCCCCAGCGGCTCAAGATGCTCTTCCAGCACGGAGCGCAGATGCGCATGCTGGGTCGGCAGCTTCAGCGCCTCGCCGAGATGGGCAGTGTCCTCGTCGCGGTCGAAACCCGGTTCGTTGGTGGCCACTTCGAACAGCACGCCGCCCGGCGTGCGGAAATAGATCGCCCAGAAATAATCGCGGTCGATGACGGGGGTGACCTGATAGCCGGTATCCATCAGCGCCTTGCGCACCTCCAGCTGCTTTTCGCGGTTTTCGACCGCAAAGGCGATGTGGTGCACGGAGCCTGCTCCCAGGCGTGCGCCCGAAATATTCGGCATGGTTTCGATGTCGATAAAGTCGGCGCCGTTGCCGCCGGCAATGCCGAGGCGCAGAACGCCATCCTGACGATCCACTTCCTGATAGCCCATGAATTTCAGGAGCTCGGCCGTTGCACCTTCATCGCGAAGTCGCAGCGAGGCACCCTGAAAACCATGGATCGCCTGATCCGCGCCGACGCCATTGCCGATCCATTGCGCACGGTTGTCGTCCCTGACCTCGACCAGCGCAAAACCGTCGCCATCGGGACCTGCAAAATGCAGGCGCTTGTTGCCGAAGGCCTCATCGGCCTTCAGGCCATCGACACCGGCTTTGGAAAGACGGTCCTGCCAGTAGCCGAGCGATCCTTCCGGAACGGAAAACAGCGTCGTGCCAACCTCGCCGGTGCCGGGACGGCCGCGGGCGATGTGCGGGAACGGAAAATAGGTCATGACGGAGCCGGGCGTGCCGACCTCATCGCCATAATAGAGATGATAGACGTCAGGCGCGTCGAAATTGACCGTCTTCTTCACCCGGCGCAGGCCGAGCGTATCGGTGAAAAAGCTGTTGTTCTGGCGCGCGCTCGCCGCCATCGAGGTGACGTGGTGCAGGCCCTTGATCTGGTTGAGCATGATAAACCCCTTTCGGCTCACCGGCCCCGGAAAGGAGCCCGCCGTGTTTCATGAGCCGAAAATGGGGTAAGAATGCCGCGTCGTACAGAGAGAACAATCCGAACGGATTGTTCACAAAAAGAAGACGTAGATTTGGATGCCGGATCACTCCTGGCGTCAACGATCAGTGGTCGTCGGCGACACCCATGGTCCAATAACCGACGGCGCGCAGCGCCGCCTTCGGCAGGGCGATCTCATCGGTCAGGAAGGATTTTGCCGCCCTCGCCTCGGATTTCTCGCAGGCGACGAAGACATGCAGGCCTTCATGGTCGGCGCTCCAGGCGTGGTCACGCAACGCCTTTTCGATGAGGCCGGTGGTGCCGGCGGGCTTGCCGCGGCGATAAAGCCATGTCCACTCGACATTGGCAGCGCAGACGATCTCCTGCCGCTCGGCCTCGTCGTCGATCTCGGCATAAACGCGCAGCACCTTGCCGGCCGGCATTTCGGCGGCCATGCGCAGCATTACCGGCAGTGCGGTTTCGTCGCCGGCAAAGACGTAGCGATCCGCCTCCGGGCAGGTACCGCTCGGGCCGATGATGCCGACAACGTCACCCGGTTTTGCCGTCGCGCCGAAGGTCGCACCCGGCATATGGTCGCCTTCATGCATGACAAAATCGATATCCACCTCGCCGCGGGCGATGTCGCCGGAGCGGATCGTATAGACGCGCCGCGTCAGGAAATCGTCATTGGCCGGCCAGACGATGGCGCCGGTGGGGGCGAGATAGGGCCAGACCGGCGCACGCGCCTGATCCGGCACCAAAAGCAGCCGCACATGCATGCCGCCGGTCAGCAGCCTTTCGATGCCGCTTTCGACCGACACGACCAGCCGGCGCATATGCGGCGTCAGATTATAGGCGCGGGCGACCTTGCCGACAAAAAGATTGGGCAATTCACGCTGTTGCGCGCCATGGCCGCTCCAGCGGAAATCCAGCCCGGTCTCGCCGGAGAATTCGACGATATGTTCGGCCACCATGGCCTTCACCGACATCAATATATGTTCGGAAATGCAGCTGACACTTGCGGCGAAACGGCCGCCTTCGGCGCTGAAGCTGCCATGGCCGTATTCCGTCTTGAACCGCACCGTAGCGCCTTCGCGTTCCATCTCCATATGCTCGGAAAAATGATCCTCGAAAGCATCGACGATCGACAGCGGATCGGGCAGCGAGACGGAGGTTTCGGCAGACAGCAGAGACACGGGCATAATCCTTCACTTTGTAGTCCGGTTATCTTTAATCCCGACAACCGCAAAGCGTAAAGGTATTTTATGAGTATCTAGAGAAGGTTTTTGTCGCTTCCCGCCGTTTCCGGCAATTGCCAGTCGATCGGCTGGCGGCCATGGGAGGCGAGAAAGGCGTTTGCCTTGGAAAAATGGCCATTGCCGAAAAAGCCGTTATGGGCGGAAAGCGGGGACGGATGCGGCGAGCGCAGCACGAGGTGCTTGCGCTGATCCACAAAAGCCGCCTTCTTCTGGGCATAGGAACCCCAGAGCAGGAAGACCACATGGTCGCATTCGTCGTTGACGGCGCGGATGACGGCGTCGGTGAATTTTTCCCAGCCCTGCCCCTGATGCGAGGCGGCGCGGGACTCTTCCACCGTCAGCACGCTGTTGAGCAGAAGTACGCCCTGTTTGGCCCAGCTTTCCAGAAAGCCGTGACCGACGGGGCGAATGCCGAGATCGCTCTGCAATTCCTTGTAAATATTGACGAGCGAAGGCGGAATGCGCACGCCCGGCTGGACGGAAAAACACAGCCCATGCGCCTGACCGAGCCCGTGATAGGGGTCCTGGCCCAAAATGACGACCTTGACCTCATCGAGAGGCGTCAGATCGAGAGCCCGGAAATATTCCGCGCCCTTCGGGAAGATGCGCTTGCCGGCGGTCTTTTCGGCAAGCAGGAACTCCTTCAGCTTGAGCATGTAGGGGTTGGCGAATTCGCCGGAAAGAACGCGTTTCCAGCTGTCTTCGAGTTTCACGCCTGCCTCTGCCATGCCCGCCTCCATTGGAGTTTATTTGAACCGGTTGCCGCGCTGCAGCACTTCGATCTTGTAACCATCCGGATCGCAGATGAAAAAGTATTTTGCGAAAGGCTGGCCCTTGTAATCGGCCTCGATGATCTTGCCGGGAGAAAGGCCGATCTCGGTGAAGCGCTGGTGTTCGGCGTCCACATCGGCAACGCTGACGGCAAGGTGGCCATAACCATCGCCCAGCGCATAGGGCACTTCGCGGCCGCGGTTGACGGTAAGCTCCAGCTCGAAATCGCCCTCGGCATTGCTGAGATAGATCAGCGTGAAATTCTCGAACTCGGCGCGTTCCGCAATTTCAAGGCCGAAAGCCTGTTTGTAAAATTCCACCGAACGCTTTTCGTCCAGCACCCGGACCATCGAGTGGATCAGCTTGGCCATGGTGTTTTCCTTCTTCTTCCTGTTGACAGCCCGGTTATGCTCCGGGCATCGCGGCCCAAGGGGATAAAGACTGAGCGTCGCGCTTTCAACCCTAAAGGCGCTCTGCGACAGGACGTAGCCGCCCGATCACGGCAAATGTGATGGCAAGAACCCCTTGGTTTTTCCGGTGCGGCCGGAACCTGCGGCAACGGGACCGCATGGTTTTGAGCCCGCCGCCCTATCCTGAGTGATGAACTCATGATACCGGCTAGGCATGCGCCTTTTATACCTCTGTCTTGGCTGGCTTATGGTCGCGACCGGCATTGTCGGCGCGTTTCTTCCCGTTTTGCCCACCACGCCCTTTCTGCTTCTGGCGCTCTGGTGTTTTTCCCGCTCTTCGCCAAAACTCGAGGCCTGGCTGCTGGCCCACCCCAGATTCGGGCCTTCCCTGCGGCGATGGCGCGAACGCGGCGCAATCGCCCGCAAAGCCAAGATCGCGGCGCTTTCGGCCATGTCCGTCAGCTACGCCGCTTTCTGGTTCCTGAGCGAGCCGCCGCCATTGCGGGCGGCCATCGTCGCCGCCGTCATGCTCGGCTCGGCGCTCTTCATCGCCACGCGGCCGGAAAGCTGAGATACCCCTGCTAACGATGCCGCGACTGCGGCAGCACATAAGGAATATGCCGCGCCGGCAGCCGCCCGACGACGCCGCCAATGCCATAGACCCTTGCAATCGTCTCGTCGCTGATCGTTTCAAGCGACGGGCCGCTGGCCGTCACCCGGCCGCCATGCATGACGATAAGTTGATCGGCAAATTCCGCCGCAAGATTGAGATCGTGCAGGATGGCGAGCACCAGCCCGCCGCCGCTTGCAAAATCCCGCGCCGTTTCCAGCACGGCGATCTGGTGGCCGATATCGAGACTTGCGGTGGGCTCGTCGAGAAAGAGCGCCCGCGCCTCACCATTTTCCATAGGAAAAGGCACCTGCGCCAATGCCCGGGCAAACTGCACCCGCTGCTGTTCGCCGCCTGAGAGCATGTTGTAGGACCGTTGCTCGAAACCGCGCAGCCCCGCCTTGGCAAGCGCCCGGCGAGCCTGCTCTTCCGGCGCACGCGACCCCTGCGCCACCGCCCCCATGCGCACGATTTCGAGCGCCGTGAAAGGGAAGGCAAGCTGGGTGTTCTGCGGCAGCACGGCCCTGAGACGCGCAAGCTGGACCGGCGTGAAGGCCGGCAGGGCGACATCATTATAGGTCACCGAGCCGCTTTCGGCCCGCATCTCGCCCGAGAGAACCTTCATCAGCGTCGATTTGCCCGCACCGTTGGGGCCAATGATGACATTGACCTTGCCCGGTTTCAGATCGACGCTGACGGCATCGAGAAGCCGGCGGCCGGAGCGGATGAGGGTGAGGTTTTCGGCCCGGATCATGGCGCATTCCGCATGGAAAAGCCGCCGCGGCCGAGCAGCAGGAACAGGAAGACCGGCGCGCCGATCAGCGCCGTGACCACGCCGATGGGCAATTCCGCCGGCGCGGCCACCGTACGGGCGAAACTGTCGGCCAGAAGCAAAAGCGCGGCGCCGCCAAGTGCCGAGGCCGGCAGCAGGAAGCGGTGCGACGGGCCAATGGCAAGGCGAAGCAGATGCGGCACGACGATACCGACGAAACCGATGGAACCGGCCGCCGCCACGCTCGCCCCGCAGGCGGCGGCGACGGCGAGGATGACGATCCGCTTCAGCCGCTGCACCGGAATGCCCATGTGAAAGGCGGCGGCATCGCCGAGGATCAGCGCATCCAGCCCGCGGGCGACGAAAGGAATGATGGCGAGAACGACGATGATGAAGGGCAAGGTGGTGAGCACCTTGGCGGGTGTTGCCCCGCCCAGCGAACCGAGCGACCAGAAGGTGATGTCGCGCAGCGCCCGGTCGTCGGCGACAAAGATCATCAGCCCGGTCAGCGCGCCGCTGATGGCCGCCACCGCAATGCCGGCCAGAATGAGCGTGGTGGTGGAGGTCGCGCCATCCTTGGTGGCGATCAGGTAGAGCACCCAGGTGTTCAGCAGTCCGCCGAAAAATGCCATGATCGGCAGGAAATGCGGGCCGAAAAACACGGCGACGGCGGCAAACGCGCCCTCTCCGAGAGAAATGGCCGCGACAGCAAACAGCGCCGCACCCGAGGTGACGCCGACAATGCCGGGATCGGCCAGCGGATTGCGGAACAGGCCCTGCATCATCGCCCCCGAAACGGCAAGCCCGGCGCCGATCAACATGCCGAGCGCCGTGCGCGGCAGGCGCACGGCTTCGAGAATGACTTTGTCGCGCGCGTCGAGTTGAGCCGCGCCACCGGTCAGATAGGTCCAGAGTTCGGAAAGGCCGACGCCCGTGGGCCCGCTGACAAGCGATACGCCACAGGCAAACAGCAATATGCCGACGAGCACGGCCAGGGTGACGATGCCCTGACGGGACCTGTCGCCCAGGACCCTGTGCTCAGTGGGGTCCAAAACGGCAAGGCTCACGGCTTCACCACATCAGGGTACAGCTTGGCCGCCAGCTCACGGCCGGCAGCCGGCGTGCGCGGGCCGAAACCGATGAGATAAAGCCCGTCCATGCTGATGAGCGCCTTGCTGGCCGCAGCCGGCGTGGACTGGAAAGCGGGAAGCGCGAAAATCTCTTCCGCCTTGGCGGCATGGTCGCCGCGCGCCATGGTCAGCACCACGTCAGGGGCGGCGGCAATCACCGCCTCATCCGTCAGCGGCTTGTAACCGCTGATCTCCTGAACCGCATTGATGCCGCCTGCCATTTCGATGATCGCCGCCGCTTCCGTATCCTTGCCCGCCGCCATCACCCGGCCGCCGGCGCTGGAGAGCAGGAAGAGCACCCGCTTCCTGTCCTTTTCCGGCACGGAGGCGGCATCCCTGGCAAGCGCATCGAGCCCGGCCCTGGTCTCCGCAGCCAGCGCCCCGGCTTTGTCGGAAAGACCCACGGCCGCACCGATATCCTCTATCTTCTTGGGGATGGCATCGCCGCTCGGCGGCGTGTCGACGGTGACGAAAGGCACCGCGCTTGCCTTCAAGATGGCGATGACATCGGCCGGCCCGGAACCGTCCTCGGAGAGAATGAGATCGGGCTTCTGCGACAGGATGCCCTCTGACGAGAGCGCCCGCATGTAACCGATATCAGGCTTGGCAAGCGCATCGGCCGGATAGCTGCTGGTGCTGTCACGCGCCGCAATGCGATCGCCGGCACCCAGCGCATAGAGGATCTCCGTCACCGTGCCGCCCACCGCCACGATGCGTTTCGCCTCCGGATTACCCTTGTCCGAAGCCATTGCGGCCGGCGCAGTCAAGGCGATCGCGGCTGGTACGAGGGCGGCGAAAACGAGGGAATGAAGACGGGAATTCAACATGGCGTTATCCTGAAACACGACCCGGCGCAGCTTCGTCCGCGCCACTAATCTTGAGTTATTTACACATGTTTATACACCGCGCAATCGATAAGTGGAGTAATTTTGTTCGCTTTGTCGTGAACCCCTTCCCAACCCCATCCGGGCCGGATATCCTGACTGAAACAGGAAACTTAAAGGGAGACTTTCATGTTTATCGCAATGAACCGCTTTCGCGTCGTGCCGGGTTACGAGGAAACCTTCGAATCCATCTGGCGCGAGCGCAAGTCGCACCTCAGCGAACTGCCGGGCTATATCGAATTCCACATGCTGAAAGGCCCGAAGGCCGACGACCACACGCTTTATGCCTCGCACACCGTCTGGGCGACCAAGGACGACTTCCTTGCCTGGACGAAATCCGAACAGTTCCGCGCCGCCCACGCCAAGGCCGGCGAAAACCGCGGCAAGGTCGAATATCTCTCCGGCCCGCATTTCGAAGGCTTCGACGTCATCATCCATGAAGACAAGAATGGCGACCGCCGTTCGATTGCCGCCTGAGGCCGCCCGATGAGCATTGCAGTCCAAAAGACCGACGACGACAGGCAGGCCCGCGCCGCCGCGGCGCTCGCCGAAAAGCCTGACGGCATCGTCGAAACCATTGCCGCCAAGGCCGAGGTGACACCGGCCGAAATTCTGACGATCCTGCCCGAAGGTGCCGCCGTTTCCGCTGCCGCCGACCGCTTCGACGCCATCTGGAACGAGATGCGCGGCTGGGGCGAAGTCCTGATGATCGTGCAGACCGGCGATATCGTGTTCGAAGTGCCGGGCCACCTGCCGGAAGGCACGGAAAGCCACGGCTGGTTCAACATCCACGGCGACAGCCCGATTGGCGGTCACATCAAGAAGGACAATTGCGCCGGCATCACCTTTGTCGATCGCGGCTTCCACGGCCGCCGCTCCTGTTCCGTCTGGTTCATGAACGCCGCCGGCGGCGCCATGTTCAAGATTTTCGTCCGCCGCGACGAGAACAAGGAACTGCTGGCCGGGCAGCTGGCAAAGTTCGAAGCGCTGCGGGACGGTTTCCGCGGCTGAGACCGACGGAGAGGTCGTCATCGACCTCCCCGCCACCCTCATTCCAGTGTTTGGCGTAGGAATGAGGGTAGAGGGATGCAAACTAGATAGATCCGCCAAACGCTCCCTTGTCATCCACACCAAGTGCCCCGGCCTGCGCCAGCCGAAAAAATCCGGTTCATCGCCCGTTCAGTGCCATTTTCTATCATCCGCTGAAATTCGATCGGCACCAGCACGGAGCAAGCACCATGACCGACAACCAACCTCTTCTTTCGCGCCGCAGTTTTGCCGGTCTCCTGGCTCTCGCCCCGCTTTTTGCGGCGGGCGGCGCGGCTGCCGCACCGGCAAGCCTGCGCGGCAGCGTTTCCTATCGCGAGCGCATCGCATTGCCGCCAGGCGCGACCGTGACAGTGCGCCTGATCGACGTTTCGCTGGCGGATGCGCCGTCGCAGACGATTGCCGAAACCACCATCCGCCCGCGTGGCCAGGTGCCTGTACCCTTCGTGCTGCGTTACGACGACCGCGACATCCGTGGCCGCCGCTCCTATGCGCTGAGCGCCGAAATCCGCGACCGCGACCGGCTGCTCTTCACCACCACGCAGCGTTATTCCGTTCTGACCGGCGGTCGCGACGATACCAATCTGGTACTGGAACGCGTCGGTGCGGGTCCGGGCAGGCCGGAGCCGGAAGCCGGCATCGACGGGCGCTGGCTGGTGCAGGAGATCCGCGGCGAGCGGGTTCGCGGCCGCCGCCAGGCCACGCTGGAAATTTCCCGCGAGGGCCGCGTTTCCGGCAATGCCGGCTGCAACGGCATCGGCGGCGAAGTGAATATCCGCCGCAATCGCGTCGATTTCGGCCGGATGATTTCCACCCAGATGGCCTGCGCGCCTGACATCATGCGCCAGGAGCGGCAGTTCATCGAGGCGCTGGAAGGCGCCCGCTCCTTCCGGCTGGAGCCGCGCCGCGGCACGCTCGAACTGCTCGACGGCCGTGGCCGCACCGCCATGCGGCTGCGCCGCGCCTGAGGCCGGAGAAGCCCCCGGCAAACACCCCGCGCCGCCGTGCTGGCCATGGAACATTCCATGTCGCTTCCGGCACGGCGCGCTCCTCTTTCCCGCCCTATGACTTTGCTGTGTTCGTCTTGACGCTTTGCTCCGCCGCAGAGCTGCGCTATGGAACGCGCCGAACCGCGCCGGCTGATGCCGACGCGACGTCTTTGAGGGAAAACGAATGACATCCTATGTTCTGACCGTGGCCTGCAAATCGACCCGTGGCATTGTGGCCGCGATTTCCGGTTATCTGGCGGAAAAAGGCTGCAACATCGTCGACAGTTCGCAGTTCGACGACCTCGAGACCGGCAAGTTCTTCATGCGCGTCTCCTTCATTTCCGAGGAAGGCGCTTCGCTTCAGGCCATCACCGAGGGCTTCCGGCCGGTGGCGGAAAAATTCGGCATGGAGGCGGATATCTATCCGGATGGCCAGCGCATGAAGACGCTCTTGATGGTGTCGCGTTTCGGCCATTGCCTCAACGACCTGCTCTATCGCTGGAAGATCGGCGCATTGCCGATCGACATCGTCGGCGTCGTCTCCAACCATTTCGATTACCAGAAGGTCGTCGTCAACCACGACATCCCCTTCCACCACATCAAGGTGACGAAGGAGAACAAGCCGAAGGCCGAGGCCCAGCTGATGGACCTGATCGAGACCAGCGGCACGGAGCTGGTGGTGCTGGCGCGCTACATGCAGGTGCTGTCCGACGATATGTGCCGCAAGATGTCAGGCAAAATCATCAACATCCACCATTCCTTCCTGCCCTCCTTCAAGGGTGCGAACCCTTACAAGCAGGCCTATGAGCGCGGTGTGAAGCTGATCGGTGCCACGGCGCATTACGTCACCGCCGATCTCGACGAGGGCCCGATCCTCGAACAGGACACGGTGCGCATCACCCATGCGCAGTCGGCCGACGATTATGTCTCGCTCGGCCGCGACGTGGAAAGCCAGGTGCTGGCCCGCGCCATCCACGCCCATATCCACCACCGCACCTTCATCAACGGCAACCGCACCGTCGTCTTCCCACCAAGCCCGGGAAGTTATGCTTCCGAGCGGATGGGGTGAAAAGTCGCCAGTAAGCCCGATCATCTGACGGCTGCTATCGCCGCACCGTCTCTTGCGATGCGGCACCGGCCTTGTTCTTATCGCGAACGGCTTTGAATGGAGCGAGCCGCTCACGCATTTTTTCGACGATTCTGATCTTCTCGGCAAAAGACAAATTGGCTCGAACACGCCGAGCCTCTGCTTTGCGTGCCAAAATCTCATTCAGCGTGAAGTTGGACGGATTGCTCATGGATTGGAATTTAAATCCAACACATCAGCATGTCCAGTTTTCGCAAGAAATTCCCGCCATTTACCGTCAAGCCCGTGGCGTTTCACGACATCGCGTAGAAGCTCGATGTTTACGGCATTCGCGTCGAGAAATGCAATCACCCGTGCATGATCCTTGTATCTTCCGGTACGGATGGCAATCGCTACCAAATGATGGGCTGAAAGGACGCGGGTCGTGATCTGGCGACCCGAGCCGAAATCTTCGGCAATCTCTTCCGCTTGCTGCAATGCCTCCACATCCAGCGCATCGGAAGCAGGAAGAAACTGAACAGGCCAGCCTTCGATCAGCAGGCCTTCCTTTTCCCATTGGTCATAGCCGCGCGCTTTCAGGTAGGGAACAATTTCACCCAGCGTCACAAGTCCGCCAGGGGATGAGGATGAAAAAGTTATCAAGATATCCAGGTCTTCGGTGACGGTCGGCTCAATATACAAAAGAGCCGCAACCGCTCCGGCAATGACATAGGTTTCAACAATGCCATCATCGACCATGGCGTTTAAAACTTCGAGTGACTTTTCCATCGACATCTTCATGTCCCTCTATCGAAAACTATTCCACGCCACCGAACACCACCCGCGCCCTCAGCCCACGCCCCTCCGCACCATCCTCCAGTGTCAGCCGCCCGCCGAACAGCCCGGCGATCTCTTCGATGATGGCGAGGCCGAGGCCGGCGCCGGGGGCGGCGTTGGCTTCGCCGCGGGCAAAGCGCTGGCGCACCATGGCGCGTTTTTCCGGAGGAATGCCGGGGCCGTTATCCTCCACTTCCAGCCAGACGGCGTCCGTCTCCTTGCCGACACGGACGGTGACTTCCGCCCCGCGCCCGGCATAATTGATGGCGTTGGAAACGAGATTGCCGATCAGTTCGCCGATCAGGAGCGGCTCGGCGGGAATGGTCACTTCGCCCTCGCCTTCGAACCCGAGATCGATGCCGGCTTCGGCCGCACGCGGCACGAAATCGGCCGTCACATTCTGTGCCACCGCCACGAGATCGATTGCGGAAAAATCATGCTTTTCGCTCGAACCGGCGGCGTCGATATTGGCCATGCGCAGCAGCTGGGCGAGGATATGTTCGGCATGGGCGACCGACGCGCCGCCCTTCAGCGCCGCCGCCTGCGCTTCCTCAAGGCTCGCGGCGCGGGCGGAAAGCGCAAGCTGGGTGCTGATGATGGCGAGCGGCGTGCGCAGCTGGTGGCTGGCATTGCCGGTGAAATGCCGGAGCGCATCGAGCGCCGATTGCAGCCGCACCATGAAGGAATTGACTGTTTCCACCAGGTTTTCCACCTCCACCGGCACGGATTGGCGGATGGGGTGCAGGTCGTTCGGGCTACGCTCGGCAATCGCTTCACTGAGCCGGTAAAGCGGGCGCAGCGAAATCGTCACCGCGATCCAGACGATGATCGCCGCCCCGACGATCATCAGGAGTAGGCGCAGCGCCGAGCGCAGGATGATGGCCTGCGCCAGCTGGCTGCGGGCAATGGTGGTTTCGGCGACCGTGACGGAAAAGGGCACGGAATTGATGCCGGTGGAAGCGAAGCGCCTGATGGCGGCGATGCGGATCGGCTCGTCGCGGAACACCGCATCACGATAGGCAGGGGTATCGCCATTCGTATTCTCCACCGTCGGCAGGTTCTGGTAGCCGGTGAGGAATTGCCCGTTCGGCCCGTCGACGCGGTAGAATACCCGGTCCTGTGCGGCCGATGTCAGCATTTCCAGCGCCACATAGGGAATGTCGACTTCCAGCGAGCCGTCTTCTGCCACCACCACCCGCTCGGCAATGGCGAGCGCCGAACCCGATAGCACCCGGTCGGATACGACATTGGCGGTATTGACCGCCTCGCGCCAGGTATCGGTCAGCGCAACGCAGCCGATAATGGCGGTGGAGATGAGAAGCCAGCCTAGAAGTCGCCGCCTGAGCGAATAGGCGGCCTGTCTCATTCAGCCATCTCCGGCAGCTTTTCGAGATAATAACCGATGCCGCGTGCGGTCTTGACAGTCAGCCCGTGGGGCGCGAGACGCTTGCGCAGGCGGCTGACATATTGCTCGATGGCATTGGCGGAAATATCGTCGTCAAAGCCGGTCAGCGACTGCACGATGGCTTCCTTGGCGACGACCTTGCCGGCCCGCATGAACAGCACTTCGAGCAGCGCCACCTCGCGCGCCGGAATATCGAGCGGACGTCCATCGGCCGAAAAAGTGCGGGAATTGAGATCGAACATCACCTTGCCGAAACTCAGCGCCGAGGAGCGCAGCCCGGCATTGCGGCGCAAAAGCACCCGCACCCTCGCCTCGAATTCGGTGATGTCGAAAGGCTTGATCATGTAGTCGTCGGCGCCGAGATCGAGCCCCTTGACCTTTTCTTCCGGCGTGCCGCGCGCCGTCAGGATGAGCACCGCCGCCTTGTCCTGACGCGAACGCATGGAGCGCAGCACCTCGATGCCGTCCATCTCCGGCAGGTTGAGGTCGAGAATGACCAGATCGAAGCTTTCAGCCGCAATCGCCGCATCGGCGGAAGCGCCATCCGACACCACGTCCACCGCATAACCGCTGCCGCGCAGCAGCGCTGACAGCCCTTCCGACAGCACCTGATTGTCCTCGACCAGCAAAATACGCAAATCTACCCTCCCGCAATGTTCCTGAATTTAACCAAGCCCTTGCCGCTTGTGAATGCGTACGGCATGATCTTTTCCATGCGTATCTGCCTTCTCTTCTGTCTCTGTCTTTGCATGGCCTCGCCCGCGCTTGCGCAGGTCGCCGTCTTTCCCGCCCCTTCCGGCAAGGCGGATGCCGAAACGCTGGTGGTCTATTCCTCGCTGGATGAGCCGCTGGCAACGCCGATGATCGAGGGTTTCCAGAAGGCCAATCCCGATATCGCCGTCCATTACGAGGATATGCTGACGGGGGAAATCTACGACCGCATCGTGAAGGAAACCGACGCCGGAAAGAAGACCGCCGATTTCGCCTTTTCATCCGCCATGGATCTGCAGGTGAAACTGAGCAATGACGGTTATGCCCAGCGCTCGGATCTTGCCATGAGCGCCCGCTGGCCCGCCTGGGCGAACTGGCGCAATACCGCCTATGCGCTGACCTTCGAGCCGGCAGTCTTCGTTTATCACAAGCCGAGCTTCACCACCGAAAAACCGCCCGCCACCCGTGCCGAATTCGTCGACTATCTCGAACGCCACGCAAAGGAAATCCACGGCCGCATCGCCACTTACGACATCGAACGCTCCGGCGTCGGCTTCCTGTTCATGTCGCGGGATCAGGAGCAGTTCGGTGATATATGGAGCGTCATCAAGGCCATGGGCGCGGCGGGCGTGAAGGTCTATTCCACCTCCTCGGCCATTCTGGAGCGGGTTTCCGACGGTCGTTTCGTGCTCGGATACAATATTCTCGGCTCCTATGCGGCGGACTGGGCCTCGCGCCACCCCGATGTCGGCATCGTGCTGCCGAAGGACTATACCGTCGTCATGTCGCGCATCGGTCTGGTGCCGGAAGCCGCCGCCAACCCGGCGCTCGGCCGCCGTTATCTCGAATTCTTCATGTCGAAGGAAGGCCAGACGATCATGGCCCGGCAGTTGCAAATCCCGGCCGTCAGCCCGGAGGTGGCGGGAGAAAACACCGCCAACACCATGCAGGCCATCCACGGCGCGCAATTGCGCCCCGTGCCCGTCAGCCCCGGACTGATGGTCTATCTGGACCAGGTCAAGCGCAGCCGGCTGATCGAGCGCTGGAACGAGGCGCTGCGCTCGCAGTAGGTTCCCCCCATTCCTGTGCTCGTCGCAGGAATCTAGCCATCCCACACGCCACAGTGGACGCCCAGCACAAATTAATAGAGAGTAAATGCGCAAGGACTTGCGTAGCGTCAGTTAGATGACAGCTTTTTGTGATGCTCTGCAATTCTTCTTCATTCCGTGGAGGCGGAAGAAGATGCGGGAGGAAATCTTGAGGATTGCCAAGGCCCAACGCTGACTCTTCAGCGCCGGCACAGATGCGCCCTGAAGCCCCCTTCCGCATAAACGAAAAACGACGCCCAAAAGGGCATCCTGAGGAGGGTTTTCTAAGTGAAACATTTTCTTATTAGCACATTTCTGGCGGGCATGATCGCCCTTCCGGCGGCTGCGGCGGATTACACCATCATCGCGCCGGCCAACCCCGGC
The DNA here is from genome assembly GCF_029840625.1 of Agrobacterium sp. GD03872. Classification (NCBI taxonomy): domain Bacteria; kingdom Pseudomonadati; phylum Pseudomonadota; class Alphaproteobacteria; order Hyphomicrobiales; family Rhizobiaceae; genus Agrobacterium; species Agrobacterium sp. GD03872. Next base: position 33,452 of record NZ_JAOCCY010000026.1, on the reverse strand, counting down.
GGCGGCTGGGACCAGACCGCGCGCTCCCTGCAGACCGTGTTGCAGGAAGAGGGCATTTCCAAGAGCGTTCAGGTGCAGAACGTACCGGGCGCCGGCGGCACCATCGGCCTTGCGCAGTTCGCCAGCCAGCAGAAGGGCAATGCGAATTCCCTCATCGTCGGCGGCTACGTGATGGTCGGCGCGATCCTCACCAACAACGCGCCTATCACGCTCAAGGAAGTGACCCCTATCGCCCGTCTGACGGGTGAATATGAAGCCATCGTCGTTCCGGCGTCCTCGCCGCTGAAGACCATCGGCGACCTCGTCGACCAGCTCAAGAAGGATCCGGGCAGCGTGTCCTGGGGCGGCGGCTCCGCCGGCGGTGTCGACCACATCACGGTCGGCCTGATCGCCAAGGCGGCCGGCGTCGATCCGACCAAGATCAACTACATCGCCTACTCCGGCGGCGGCGAAGCGCTTGCCTCGATCCTCGGTTCGCAGGTGACTGCCGGTATTTCGAGCTACGGCGAATTCGAAAGCCAGGTCAAGGCCGGCACATTGCGCCTGCTGGCCGTTTCCAGCGAGGAGAAGATCGAAGGGGCTGACGCGCCGACGCTGAAGGAAAGCGGCCTCGATGTCGTCGTTCAGAACTGGCGTATGGTCGCCGCTCCTCCCGGCCTGACGCCGGAACAGGAAAAGGCCGTCAATGCCGATATCGAGAAGCTGACGAAATCCGCCAAGTGGCAGGAAACCCTGAAGACCAAGGGCTGGATGGACACCTACCTCGCCGGTGACGAATTCAAGGCGCAGCTCGCCAAGGATACCGACGCCACCGCCGCCATCCTCAAAGACATCGGACTGGTAAAATGAGCCAGGGTTCCAACCCTTCGCAGCATCAAAAGCGCCGCCCTGACTGGGCGGCGCTGGCGATCGCCGTCTTCCTCGTCCTCATCGCCTCAGTGATCTTCTGGGACAGCGCCCGTCTCGCCAGCGTCACCGGTTATTCCCCGGTCGGCCCGGCGACTGTGCCTTACGCCATCGGCTTCTGTCTTGTCGGCCTGGCGCTCTGGACGGCCATCGAGGCCTGGCGCGGCGATTTTCCCGAACGCGACAAACAGGAAATCGCCCCGGTCATCTGGGTCGTCGCCGGTCTCGCCGCGCAGATGCTGCTGCTGAATGTAGCTGGTTTCTCCATCGCCACCGGTCTGCTTTTCGCCTTTACGGCGCGCGCCTTCGGCAAACGCAAGCTCTGGTATTCGATCCCCATCGGCATCGTCCTGAGCTTTTTCATCTGGTTCGTCTTCGCGCGGCTGCTGCAGCTTTCGCTGCCCGCCGGGCCTCTGGAACGGCTGTTCTTCTGACAGCCATTCCGACCAAAATTCGAGATCACAGGAACAGCAGGCGCGCGATGACGCGACCGCCCGCCGTTCCGCCCGCCCATCGGGTCCACTTGGGGGACATCTGTCCATGAGTACCTTTGAATTCCTGCTGCACGGTCTTGAGGTTGCCGCCCAACCCATGAACCTGCTCTATGCGCTGATCGGCGTCACGCTCGGCACCGCCGTCGGCGTTCTGCCCGGCATCGGCCCGGCGCTGACCGTGGCGCTGCTTCTGCCCGTCACTTACAGGCTCGACCCCGCCGGTTCGCTCATCATGTTCGCCGGCATTTATTACGGCGGCATGTATGGCGGATCGACCACTTCGATCCTGCTCAACACGCCTGGCGAAAGCGCCTCGATCGTGACGGCGCTCGAAGGCAACAAGATGGCCCGCAAGGGCAGAGGCGGCCCGGCGCTGGCCACCGCCGCCATCGGCTCCTTCGTCGCCGGCCTCATCGCCACCATCGCGCTCGCCTTCATCGCGCCCTATATCGTCAAGCTGGCGCTGGTCTTCGGCCCGCGTGAATATTTCGCGCTGATGGTGCTCGCCTTCGTTACCGTTTCCTCCGCTTTCGGGGATTCGGCGCTGCGCGGCCTCACCTCGCTGTTCATCGGCTTTGCACTCGCCATCGTCGGCATCGACCAGCTGACCGGCCAGACCCGCATGAGCTTCGGTATTCCCGACCTGCTGGACGGCGTGGAAGTGACGACGCTTGCGGTCGCCATGTTCGCCATCGGCGAAACGCTGTTCATCGTCGCCCAGGGCAGCACCGGCCCGGACAAGGTCGAAGCCGTGAAAGGCTCCGTCTGGATGAGCGCGCAGGACTGGGCGCGTTCCTGGAAAGCCTGGCTGCGCGGCACGCTGATCGGCTTCCCCATCGGCGCCATGCCGGCGGGCGGCGCTGAAATCGGCACCTTCCTGTCCTATGCGACCGAAAAGAAACTGACCAAATATCCGGAAGAATTCGGTGAAGGCGCCATCGAAGGCGTTGCCGGTCCGGAAGCCGCCAACAATGCGTCGGCCGCCGGCACGCTGGTGCCGCTGCTGACGCTCGGCCTGCCGACGACGGCGACCGCCGCCATCATGCTCGCCGGCTTCCAGCAATATGGCCTGCAGCCCGGCCCGCTGCTGTTCGCCACCAATCCGCAGCTCGTCTGGGGCCTGATCGCCAGCCTGTTCATCGCCAACCTGATGCTGCTGGTTCTGAACCTGCCGCTCGTCGGTCTCTGGGTGAAGCTGCTGACCATCCCGAAGCCGTGGCTTTACGCCGGCATCCTGCTGTTTGCGACGCTCGGCACCATCGGCGCCAACCCGTCAGTGTTCGAACTCGGCATGCTGCTCGCCTTCGGCATCCTCGGCTATATCATGCGCATCTTCGGTTATCCGATTGCGCCTGCGGTCGTTGGCCTCATCCTCGGTCCGCTTGCGGAACAGCAGCTGCGCCGCGCGCTCGCCATCGGCCAGGGCGATCCGGTCGTGCTGTTCACCTCGCCGATTGCCGTTGGCCTCTTCATCGTGGCAGCCGCCGCCTTCATCATCCCGCTGATCATGCGTATCCGCGGCCGTGGCGAGGTGCTGACGCAGCTTGCCGCCAACGAGGATTGAGAAACCAAGAGCCTCCCAAGGCAACTGGCCCCGTATCCTGCCGGATGCGGGGCCTTTTTTATTCACGCCAACGGGATGTGTGATGCAGATGCGGCCATGATATGATTCTGCCTCGAATGCAGGAGAAAGACATGCGCAAGATCGCGATCATGATGGTTCTGGCCCTTGCCGGCTGCGCCACCGCAGCCCCCGAGGTGGAACCCATTCCCGGCAGCATCACCTATGGCGGACAGCCGCGCACCAAATTGACCAAATCTCCCATCGGCAGCACGCTCAGCAATGAATTCGTGATGGGCGACGGGCGGCTGGCGATTGAGACCTACCGGATACAGCCGGATCGGTCGCTGAAGCTGGAAAGGCGCGAAATCGTCGGCGACTGGCCGCCGGATTGAGACGCGGCTGTCTTGATGGTAAAACAGACGGATAAAAGGGCCACCACGAAATTGGCCCGGCCTCTCCTCACCCTCAACGTCATCCTCGGGCTTGACCCGAGGATCCATCACCCCACCGCAGTGGATCCTCGGGTCAAGCCCGAGGATGACCAGGAAGAGGTTAGAGCAAATGTTTCAGTGTCCGCACATTTCCCGCTCACCGCAATTCAGAACCGTTCTAAAACATAATTTTGATTTCCGCCGACCTTGCCAATAAAGCTGATAGCGAACATCAAGTTAACCCGGCGGGACGCTTTCCGCCGGTCCGGAACCATATTGCAAGGGACATATACGTGGCCATCAACTTCACCTTCCCCGTTCGGCTGCTGGCGGCAGCGGCCTTCAGCCTCGGCGCGATGACGGCAGGCGCTGAGGAAATGACGATCAAGCACGCGCAGGGCGAAACCGTGCTGAAGGCGGCGCCGAAGAAGGTTCTGGTTCTCGATATTCCCTCGCTCGACAATCTCGATGCGCTCGGCGTCGAGCCGGCAGGTGTCGTCGGCTCCAACCTGCCCACCTATCTGCAGAAATATGCCGATGGCAAATATCTGAAGGTCGGCACGCTGTTTGAGCCCGATTACGAGGCGATCAATGCGGCCGAGGCCGATCTCGTCATCGTCGGCGGCCGTTCGCGGGCGAAATATCCCGATGTCGCGAAGATCACGCCCGCCATCGACATGTCGGTGGATTCCAAGGAATTCATCGGCAGCGTCAAAGCCAATATCACCAAGCTCGGCGATATCTTCGGCAAGCAGGAAGAAGCCAGGAAGCTCGATGCCGCCATCGATGAAAAAGTCGCCAAGCTGAAGGAGATCGCGCCCAATTCCGGCACGGCGATGATCCTCGTCACCAATGCCGGCAAGGTCGGCGTCTACGGTCCAAGCTCGCGCACCGGCTGGCTGCACACCGAAATCGGCTTCAAGCCGGTGGCGGCCGACATCGATGACCGTTTCGACCGCGGCGATGTCGTCTCCTTCGAATATCTGGCCGAGGTCAATCCCGAATGGCTGTTCGTGATCGACCGTGACGCCGGCATCGGCCGCGCCACCGACCCCGGCAAGGCGGCCGCGCAGGTGCTGGACAACGAGCTGGTGCACCAGACCAACGCCTGGAACAAAAAGCAGATCGTTTATCTCGATCCGCAGGCGGCCTATATCGTCAGCAGCGGTTATACGGCGCTCTCCACCCTGCTCGATCAGGTCTACAAGGCCGTCTCCGAGAAGAAATCGTAAAAGCCTCTAGGCATCCGCTTCTGAAGGCTGCTCCACACCCGACGTCATCCTCGGGCTTGACCCGAGGATCCATCGCGCGTCAGGTTGTGGATCCTCGGGTCAAGCCCGAGGATGACCAAGGAGAGGTCGGACACCTGTTTCGGCAGCCTGCCAAGCCACCGGGAGCTTTCACCATTTTCGAAAAACCGCCAACGTGAAATCCCTGTCCCTCATCCTTGCCCTTCTTCTGGCCTTGACGCTCGCCATCGTCAGCCTGTTCGTCGGCGTGAGCAACGTTTCGCTCACAACGCTTTTCGCACCGGACACGAGTGCAGACGCGCTGCGCGTGCTGCTTGTCAGCCGCATTCCGCGCACGCTGGCGCTGATATTGGCCGGAAGCTCGATGGCGATTGCCGGGCTCATCATGCAGATGCTGGTGCGTAACCGCTTCGTGGAACCTTCGACGGCGGGCACCACCGAATCCGCCGGCCTCGGCCTGCTCACCGTCACCCTTCTTGCACCCGATACGCCGATCTTCGGTAAGATGCTGGTAGCCGCCGTCTTCGCGCTCGCCGGCACCGCGCTTTTCCTGCGCATCCTGCGGCAGGTGCCGTTGCGCGACGTGTTGCTGGTGCCGCTGATCGGCATCATGCTCGGCGGCGTCATCTCCGCCGTCACCACCTTCTTCGCCTATCGTTTCGATCTCCTGCAATCGCTGGGCGCATGGATGACGGGGGATTTTTCCGGCGTGCTGCGCGGCCGTTATGAATTGCTGTGGGTCGGCTTCCTTTTCGCCATCGCCGCCTATCTCGCCGCCGACCGCTTCACCGTGGCCGGCATGGGCCGCGACTTCACCACCAATCTCGGTCTGAATTATCGCCGGGTCATGGCGCTCGGCCTCACCATCGTCTCGCTGGTCAGCGCCGTCGTCGTCGTCACCGTCGGCATGATCCCTTTTCTCGGCCTGATCGTGCCGAATGTCGTCAGCCTGATGATCGGCGACAATATGCGCCGCTCGGTGCCCTGGGTGGCGACGCTCGGCGCGGTCTTTGTGCTTTCCTGCGACATCATCGGCCGGACCGTGCGCGCGCCTTACGAAATACCCATCGGAACCGTGGTCGGCGTCATCGGCAGCGCGCTGTTCCTCTATCTCCTGCTGCGGAAACGCCACCATGCATGAGAGACATCCCGAAAGGCGCGCAAAAACCGTTCTGCTCGTGCTTGCGGCAGTCGCACTCATCTCCATGGCCGCCTTCATGACGCTCGGCGCAAAAGGGAGCTGGAGCTTCGTGCTGCCATTTCGCGGCATCAAGCTTCTGTCGCTGCTGCTGGTGGCCTATGCCATCGCGGTCTCAACCGTGCTGTTCCAGACGGTCACCAACAACCGCATCCTCACCCCTTCGGTGATGGGTTTCGACTCGCTTTATGTGCTGATGCAGACCGGGCTGATCTTCGTTTTCGGCTCGGCAACCGTCGTCATGATCGATCCGCAGCTGAAGTTCATTGTTGAAACCGCGCTGCTCGTCGCCTTTTCCACCCTGCTCTATCGCTGGCTTTTCGTCGGCGCGGAACGCAGCCTGCATCTTCTCGTGCTGGTCGGCATTGTCTTCGGCGTCTTCTTCCGCAGCCTCTCGGGCTTCATGCAGCGCGTGCTGGACCCGAATGAATATACGGTGCTGCAGGATGTGCTGTTCGCCAGCTTCAATTCCATCGATCCTACGCTTCTTGCCGTCTCCGCCGTCATCATCGGCGTGGTGACCATCATCGGGCTCAGGCTGGTGCACACGCTCGACGTCCTCTCGCTCGGCCGCGCAACGGCCATCAGCCTCGGGGTCGAATACAAGCGTACGGTCACCATCATCCTCGTGCTGGTCTCCGTGCTGGTCGCCGTCTCGACCGCGCTCGTCGGCCCGATCATGTTCTTCGGCCTGCTGGTCGCAGCCCTTGCCCATTATCTTACCGGCAACGGCAAACACGCCTATGTGCTGCCGGCGGCGATCCTTATCGCCGTGATCTGCCTCGTCGGCGGCCAGGTGGTGCTGGAGCGGGTTTTCGCCTTCGATACGGCGCTCTCGATCATCATCGAATTTCTGGGCGGCATCGTCTTTATCGGTCTTATTTTGAAGCGGGGTGCGCGATGATCATCGCCAGTCAGATCAGCAAATCCTATGGCGACAGCCTCGTCGTCGATGGCGTCTCCGTCTCCATTCCGGCAGGCGGCGTCACCTCCATCATCGGGCCAAACGGTGCAGGAAAATCGACCCTGCTTTCCATCGTCGCAAGGCTGATGTCGATGGATGCCGGAACCGTGACGGTGGACGGTCTGGATGTCACGAAAACCCCTTCCGACATGCTGGCTAAGCGGCTCTCCATATTGCGGCAGGACAACCACATCTCCTCGCGCCTGACGGTGCGCGATCTTGTCGGTTTCGGCCGTTACCCCTATTCCAAGGGCCGCCCCACCATCGAGGACAAGGTCCATATCGACCGGGCGCTGGAATATCTCAATCTCGAAACCCTGGCCGACCGCTTTCTGGACGAGCTTTCCGGCGGCCAGCGTCAGCGCGCCTTCGTGGCCATGGTGCTGTGCCAGGATACAGATTACGTGCTGCTCGACGAGCCGCTTAACAATCTCGACATGAAACACGCATCCGGCATGATGAAGATCATGCGCAAGGCCGCCGACGAGTTGAAGAAGACCGTGGTTCTGGTGCTGCACGACATCAACTTCGCCTCCTGGTATTCCGACACCATCATCGCCATGCGCGAGGGCCGCATCTGCCATCAGGGGCCGGCGGAAGAGATCATCCGCCCGGACGTCCTCAAGGACATCTACGACATGCCAATCCGCGTCAATGAGATAGACGGCCGGCGCATCTGCCTGTTTTACGAATGACATGATGATTGTGCAGGATTTTTGCTGTCCTGGTGCCTGGCATGGAACAGGGCCGCAGGCCCGGGCGTTAAACGACGGACTTTTCCAAAGCGGCATTCCGTCCGCAACTTCAGGAGACATCGATGAAGACGCACAAGACGAAGAACGACCTGCCTTCCAACGCCAAGTCGACCGTAATCGGCATTCTCAATGAATCGCTCGCTTCCGTGATCGACCTTGCGCTCGCCACCAAGCAGGCGCACTGGAACCTGAAAGGCCCGCAGTTCATCGCCGTCCACGAGCTTCTCGATACGTTCCGCACGCAGCTCGACAATCACGGCGACACCATTGCCGAACGCGTGGTGCAGCTTGGCGGCACGGCGCTCGGCAGCCTGCAATCCGCCTCCTCGACAACGAAACTCAAGGCCTATCCGACCGACATCTACAGGATCCACGACCATCTCGACGAATTGATCGAGCGTTATGGCGAGGTCGCGAACATGATCCGCAAGGCGATCGACGATTCCGACGAGGCGGGCGACCCGACGACGGCCGACATCTTCACCGCCGCCTCACGCGATCTCGACAAGGCGCTGTGGTTCCTCGAAGCACATGTGCAGGAAAAGAGCTGAGCAGAAATCCGCCACCCAATAACAAAGCGCCCGGATGGTCCGGGCGCTTCTTTTTCGTTCAAGCGTCAGTGCCGCCGCAGAACGGCAAGCCCGATGTCCCGCAGCATCTCATGATCGAGAATGCCGCGCTGGGCACTGCGGATAAGAACCGCTGCGCACTCGTTGGCAACGTGGCTGCTGCGATCTTGAAGGCACTCGAAACATACGCCATCGAAAATATTCTGCAGATCGGTGATCTGCTCCGGCGACAACTGCGCGCCAACCCGTTCAAAAGCTGCATACGACAAGGCTCATCCTCCTGATGATATGCCAAGTATCGTTTCTTCTTTTCGTGGACATGAAATTTGTACACCCGAACGAATCACTTGTCGAATCAGATTTTAACCAAATGTAAACAGGTTATTTTCTGGGCCTCCCGTCGGCCCGCCCTGTCGTGAAAGAGGCATAAAGGCAAACCGAAACAATATCTTCGCCCAAACCGCCGCCGGCGCGGGCCGTGGCTGCCTCCGGCATTTAGGAGAAATCCGCACACAGGCGGATTTCCACCGAAACCGCAAAAGAAACTGTTGCATTCCAAAAACGATTGAGCGATATAGCACCCGTCGCCGCTTCGGCGGCCCACGGTTCAGCGAACTACCCCGGACCGGTGGATTTGAGCGGGTGTAGCTCAGGGGTAGAGCACAACCTTGCCAAGGTTGGGGTCGAGGGTTCAAATCCCTTCGCCCGCTCCAGTTTTCCAAAACAGGCAGATAAATCTTCACCATGCGCTATGTGAGACGCCTCGTTTCCATGGGCTGTGCCGCGCGTTGCCGTGCGGAATGCACGCGGCTTTCCCACGCATGAAAAGCCGGGAAGGACGCTCCCTCCCCGGCCTTCGGCATCAGGCAGCCTCGTCCCAGACGGGCGCAAGCCCTTCCGGTGAAACGATGCGGCCATCCGGCCTGGCAAGCGCGCGGATCGCCGCCATTTCATCGGCGGAAAGCTCGAAATCGAAGATGGCGAGATTTTTATCGACGCGGGCTTCGCTGACCGTTTTCGACAGGGCGATGACACCCTGCTGCTGCACGAGCCAGCGCAGCACCACCTGCGCCACCGACTTGCCACGGCCTGCGGCGATTTCCTTCAGCACCGGATCGTTAAATACCTTGCCATCGGCCATGCCGTAATAACCCGTCACCGACATGCCGGCGGCCTTTGCCGCGGCGATAACCACGTCCTGATCGATATAGGGATGGTATTCGATCTGGTTGGTCACGATCTGGGCCTTGGACAGCTTCACCGCCTCGGCCATCAGCGCCGTGCTGAAATTGGAGACGCCGATATGGCGCACCTTGCCCGCTTCTTTCACCGCGTTCAGCGCGCCGATCTGTTCGGCAAGCGAAACCGCCTCGTTCGGCCAGTGCAGCAGCAGCAGATCGACATAATCGGTCTTCAGCTTTTTCAGGCTCTCATCCACGGAGGCGAGGAAGGCATCGTGCCTGTAGTTTTCGACCCAGACCTTGGTGGTCAGAAACACGTCGCCCCGCGCCACACCGGAGGCAGCGATAGCTTCCCCGACCTCGGCTTCATTGCCGTAGATCTGGGCGGTATCGATATGGCGGAAACCGGCTTTCAACGCATGGGGAACGATGCGCAGCACATCGGCACCGGGAATACGAAACGTGCCGAAACCCAGTGCCGGGATCGAAGCGCCATTTGCGGTGATATCAAACATATATTTTCTCCTTTGAAGCGGCCCGGCCGACTTGGGAGCGGCCGGGAATTTCATGAAAAGTTCAGGCAGTTTTCAGGGTCAGCGCGGCGCGGCGGTCGAGCGAGCTGCTCCAGAGGGTCAGGAGCAGGGCCACGGCGACGAGGATGGCGCCAACCCACGGGGTTGCGGGAAGACCCATCGGCGATTCCACCACCAGACCGCCAAGCCATGCGCCGATGGCGATGCCGAGATTGAAGGCGGCGATGTTGAGCGCCGAGGCGACATCGACGGCGCCGGGGCGATGTTCCTTGGCAAGCTGCACCACATAAAGCTGGAGGCCGGGAACATTGGCGAAGGACAGGAAACCGAGCGCGGCAAGCGTGATGAGCGTCAGCACCGGCGAGAAGGCCGTGAAGGAAAAGACGAGCAGCACGATCGCCTGCGCCAGGAAGAGGCCGATCAGCGCCCTGGCCGGGTTATGGTTGGCGATCCTGCCGCCGCCGATATTGCCGGCCGCAATGGCGATGCCATAAAGCACGAGGATCAGGCTGACGCTCTTTTCCGAAAAGCCGGTGACATCCTGCAGGATCGGCGCAAGGAAGGTGAAGGCGACGAAGGTGCCGCCGTAGCCGAGCGCGGTCATGGCGAAAACGATGAGCAGGCGACCGGAGCCGAGAACACGGACCTGATCGAAGAGGCTCGCCGGCGGCGCCTTCTTGAGCGTGTTCGGCAGAAGCGTCGCAATGCCGAAGAAGGCGATGACGCCAAGCGCCGCAACGACCCAGAAGGTAGCACGCCAGCCGAAGACCTGCCCGATATAGGTGCCGAGCGGAACGCCGGTGACGATGGCGACCGTCAGTCCCATGAACATCATGGCAATGGCCGAGGCGCGACGATTTTCCGGCACGAGATCGGCGGCGATGGTGGAGCCGACCGAGAAGAAGACGCCATGGGCGAAGGCGGCAATGACGCGGGCGACAAGCAGCATCTCATAGCTGGGCGACAGCGCCGCCGCGCTGTTGCCGATGACGAACAGGGCCATCAGGCCGAGCAGCAGCGGCTTTCTTTCGATCCTGCCGGTCAGCGCCGTCAGGATCGGCGCACCGAAGGTGACGCCCAGCGCATAAACGCTGACGATGAGGCCGGCAAGCGGCAGGGTGATGTGAAGATCGGTCGCGACCGTCGGCAGAAGACCGACAATCACGAACTCCGTGGTGCCGATCGCATAGGCCGCGATCGTCAGGGCAAATATGGCCAATGGCATGACGAATACCTCTTCGCCCGGAGCGGGATCGCGGGCGTTCTGGACAGCGACGCCGTCCGGGTTGGATCAAATCTATGGACGCAATATGGGCGAAGGGGACTTGCATGATAATCGGCAAGGCCGGATAAATACCTTTGAATTGATTTCACAGGCGGTGCGGCGATGGACAACAGGGCCGGAGAAATGGAAGTCTTCGTGGCGGCGGCCGAACTCGGCAGTTTTTCCGCCGCCGGGCGCAGGCTGAAGCTTTCACCCTCGGCGGTGAGCAAGCTTGTCACACGTATCGAAGACCGCCTCGGCACCCGGCTGCTTGCCCGCTCCACCCGGCTTGTCACGCTGACACCGGAGGGCGAAGTCTATCTTGCACGGGCAAGGCGCATTCTCGCCGACATAGCCGAGACCGAGCAGATCGTGGCGAGCGGCGGCAAGGTGGTGCCGCGCGGCCTTTTGCGCGTCAACGCCACGCTGGGCTTCGGCGAACGTTATCTCCTGCCGCTTGCGCCTGAATTCCTGTCGCTTTATCCGGAAATCGAGCTGGATATCTCGCTGACCGACGGCGTCATCAGCCTGATCGAGGAACGCACCGATATCGCCATTCGCTCGGGCGCAATGGGAGATTCATCCCTGAAGGCGAGAAAGCTGAAAGAGGTGCGCCGGGTCATCGTCGCCTCCCCCGCCTATATCGAAAAACACGGCATGCCGGAAAACCCGCAGGATCTGGCGCGGCACAATTGCTTCAGCTTCAATTTCAGCCGCAGCCTCAACGAATGGCCATTTCGCGACCCCGGTTCTACGGAAGTCTACCGCCTGCCCGTAACCGGCAACGTTTCGGTCAACAGCGGCATGGCCATGCGAAGGCTCTGCCTGACGGGCCTGGGACTCGGAAGGGTCGGCGAATTTCATATCGAGCCGGATATCGAGGCGGGCCTGCTCGTGCCGGTGCTGGAAGACTACAATGCCGAGGAGATGGAAGTGATCCACGCGGTTTATGCCGGCCACGAGCATCTCGCCGCCCGCGTGCGCGCCCTCATCGATTTCCTCGCCGTAAGGGTCGGGCGGTAAGCAGAATCAAGCCGATATGCCCGGGCAAAGAATACCGGATAATTTCATGGACCGTAAAATCGCCTCGACGAATATGTCCAAGTAATTTTCAGATAAAAATCGTTCACAATTTTCGATTAGTAAATTTATACGTCGCTATAAATTAGTATATTAGATAGTATTTTATAATAAATTCGGAAATATTAATGCAAATATTTATTGCATTTATCATCATTTGCACCCTGCTCGCGGGATGTTCGGACGACAGGCCGCCGGAAGGGGCGCCGAACAGGCCGGCACGGTCCAACTTCGGCTATCGGGTATTTTCCGGTGTGCTGGTGGGAGCCGAACAGAAGATCGGCTGGTTCAAGGCAGCCGTATCGAATGTCGGCCCTTCGACCGGCACGACAAAAATCACCCTCGAAACCCTCCAGCCCGCGGAAAATTGCATGTTTCCGCGCCCGCCGGGAGGCGTGAAGGTCGTTCAGGTTCAGGTTTATGAAAGCGACCAGCTTTCCGACCTCGTTGCGATTGCCAACGCCGATATCCTGAGAAGCGCCAACACCTATATCGGCGGCTGGCAGGAGCGCGGCCGCGAACCCGTTATTTATTCGCCGGAATACGACGATCGCCTGCATGTGGTGGATGTTGTGATAACCGCCACCGATGCCCCGGTTTATCTCGTCCTCGCGGGCGGGCGGAACATTATGTGGAATATTCACAAGGCAGAAAATGCGCGAATTGATCGCGTCGCGGTCATCGGTGTCACACACACCGCCATAGCCAATCTCGATGCTGCCGTCCCCGTGAGCGCCATTGGCGAAAAAGCCGCAGCCCGATGCCAGATTCGTCCGGCCCGGGCCCCGAAAGATCACTGGAGCCTGGTCGAGAAGGCCAGGAACGGCAACAAGGATGCAAAGGAGGGCGTCGGCAAGGCCTCGAAGATATACACCACGTACAACAAGTGGTTCACGAACACCTTCGGTGTCCCCAGCGAAGCCAACACCATCGGTTTCGAAAAAATGAGCCATGCGATTGTCGGGCCCGTTCCCGCTTCGCTGGACGCACGTGTCGTTTACAACTCCCTGGATGGAGCACGTGTTCTGGCGGCGTCGGCCGACCATATGTTCTTCGCGCCATCCAGGTCCGAATATGAAAAAATCCGGTCGCAACTGGTGAAGGAGAAAGCCAGGGCGATATTCGGCAGCGATCTCACCGCGCTCAACAGGAACAAGTAAAATGCCTCCCGCGCGTATCTTCATGCTCGTGATTACAGTCATTTTCTTTTTACCGCTTATCGGCGGATTTGTGCTCAATATTGCCGCAGCCCGATATTTGCTCGAGATGACCGGCCTGCTCCGAACCGTATCTTCCGTTCAGAAGGAAGAAAGAAGCGACTTCAACGGAACTCCAGTCAGCCCCGCATCCGCGCCGGGTTTGGCGGCGCTCCGCAGCATGGACGAATTCGAGAAAAGCCGCTCGGTGAGAATTCGCGTTCAGATGAAACCGGAAGACTTCCGTCGCGGGGATCCCTCTGCTGCGACAGTGACCGACTGGAACGGATATATTGCTTCCCGCCTGCCCACCATCGGTCTTGCGGAATGCGCTCTACTGACCCAAACCCTTGCCGCCAAATGCGCGGTGACCCGCATTGCCGCCGAGCAATCGGAAACATTTTATGACCTGAGCATGACGCTGAGTTTCACCCAAAGAGATGCTTTCGGCGCCGTTCAGCCATCTGCAGAACTGAACTACCTGGAAATATCGGCCAATCTCAACAAGACTGCCGAGAAGATATTACTGACAGATCGCTGGCCCGCGCAGCGGCGCGAATATTATGCCAGTGTGAATACGCATTGCTCCCGGATCAGAAAAGAAAACGGCAATTGCGCCATTTATAAAATTGATATCCGGTCCTCACCGGAGCGTAAGAGTTCCGCTGTTAAAGTGACGGCGGACGCCACTTTTATTGTCCTGCGGTGACGTGGCCGCCCTGCCATATCTCAGGCAAGCGCATCCCGGGCAGCCCGCTGTTTTCTTCAGCGCCGACCGCCCGCCTCACACCAGGCCGTGAACGAGCTTGGCCAGCCAGTCGACGAAAACGCGAACCTTGTTGGTCACATGCCGGGTCTGCGGATAGACCACATAGATCGGCATGGCCTCGCGCCGCCATTCGGAAAGCACCGGCACCAGCTCGCCCCGTGAAAGCGCATCCTTCACCATGAAGACGGGAAGCTGGACGATGCCCATGCCGGCCAGCGCCGCATTGAGATAGGTACGGCTGTCATTGACCGAAACGACATAATTCGGGGTCAGCTCGACGCTGCGCACGCCATTGTCGAAGGAAGCAGGCATGATCTGGCCGGTGGTGGCATTGAGGTAGCCCACCGAATAATGATCCTTCTCCAGATCCTCCGGTTCTCGCGGCATGCCGAAGTTCTCGATATAGGACGGCGAGGCGAATGTCTCGAACCGGAGTTCGCCGACTTTACGGGCAATCAGCGACTGATCGCGCAGCACGCCGACCCGCAGCGCACAGTCGACATTCTCCGCGATATAATCGACCAGACGGTCGCCGACACCGAGATCGAGACGGATTTGCGGATAACGCTGGTAAAATTCGCAAAGATGTGGGATAACCACCAGGTCCGCGAAGACACCGGCCATTTCCACCCGCAACCGGCCGGAGGGCTGCACCTGCGCGCTGGACATGCTGCCGTCAAGTTCTTCGATTTCCGATAAAATCTGTGAGGCCCGCTCATAATAGAGAGCGCCGTCCGTTGTCAGCATCACCCGGCGCGTGGTGCGGTTGAGAAGTGTGGTGTGCAAATGCGCCTCAAGCGCCTGCACCATATTGGTAACAGTGGTTTTCGGCATGTTCAGCGCGGTGGCGGCGCGGCTGAAATTGCCGGTTTCCACGACCCGCGTAAAAACCCGCATGGCGGAGAGCTGATCCATTCATTGCCCCGGAGATGTGATTATCCGTGATTTCGGAATAGTGTTTTCAAATTTGCATGCTTGATCGTTTCGATCCGAACAATAATATGGATTTCAGATTTTGCAATATGATCCGCCTCAAGCATGTCGCGCAAAAGTGCGTTGCGGTTTTGCGGTGACGACATGTGGCAAGATAAAAACTTAAAGCGCAGCAGCGTATCCGAAGGATCGCAACACGCTTTAGGTGGTAGCGCAAAGGATCTGGATTCATGAACGCGCATTGGGAAAACATGGGCAGCAGCGCGGCGTCCGCGTCGAAGCTCTCCGTGCGCCGTTATGAAGGTTCCTGCCTCTGCAGCCATCCGCCTGTCGTGCTTTATCTGCGCGGCGGATCGTTTCTGGAACCCGGCCTTGAGCCGGGCGGCAATTGCCCCGAGCTTCCGGTGGCCCGCGCGCTTGCGGAAAGCGGCGCAGTGGTCGTGGAAGCCGACTACAGCAAGCCGTCCGGCAACGAGTTTCCGATGGTCATCGACTGCGCCTATGAGGCGCTCGATCATCTGAGCCGGGACCGCAAGCATTATGGCGGCGCGAAATCGCTGCTGTTCGTGGCCGGCGAAGAGGCTGGCGGCAATGTGGCGGCGGGGCTTGCCTTGAAGGCCCGTGACCGCATGCCGGGCAAACTCGCAGGCCAGATTCTTCTGTCGCCCATGATCGACCCGATGATGACGACGGAATCCTTCCGCGACGCGGACAGGATCGGCATGCGCCAAAGGTGGGCCGATGGCTGGAGCCATTACCTTGCCAAGGCCTGCGGGTTTTTCCACCCCTATGCCGCGCCCTGCCAGTGTACGCGGCTGAACCGGGTGGCGCCGGCGCTGATCTTTACCGCCGAGGACGACCCTCTGCGCGACGAAACGGTCGGTTATGCCGACCGCCTCATCGCCTCCGGTGTCAGCGTCCGGCAGCATGTTTTCCCCGCCGGCGTCGGCTGGACGGGGCTTTATCAAGGAGAGGGCGGCGGATGGGTCTCATCCGTCTGTTCGGAGTTTAAGACCTTCGTTGACCAGTTGAAACACTGAATACCGCATTTTGAGCATTTCCAGGAAAAGCGGACCCCGGTTTCCTGTCCGGAAATGCGACAAAACAAAGAGATAGAGAAACTGACCGGCTCCTGATCGGGGGCCAAGGAGAAACCCATGACGCTGAACACAAAGCGCCGGGCCCTGACGGGCGCCGGTATCGGGCTCGCTATGTCCGTCGCAGCCGCAGCACTGTTTTTCGACCTCCCCACCAGCCGCGATGCCACGGCCGCCGCAACGCCTGCCGAAACGCCGGCAATCCCGGTTACCGTCGCCAAGGTGGAAAGCCGTGACGTCATGCGCTGGGAAGAGTTTTCCGGCCGTCTCGAAGCCGTTGACCGGGTGCAGATCCGCTCCCGCGTCGCCGGCCAGATCAAGGCCGTGCATTTCCGCGAAGGCGCGCTGGTGAAGGAAGGCGATCCTCTCTTCACCATCGACCCGGCCCCCTATCAGGCCGCCGTTGCGGGCGCTGAGGGCCAGGTCGCTTCCGCTGAAGCCAAGGTCAGCCTTGCGAAGACCGAACTCGACCGTGGCCGCAGGCTTTCCGACAATCGCACCATCTCCCAGAGCGATCTCGACCAGCGGCAAAGCTCGTTTGCGGACGCCGAAGCCCAGCTTCGCGCCGCCCGCGCAGCACTGACCACGGCTCAGCTCGATCTCGGTTATACCGAAATCCTCGCCCCTGTTTCCGGCCGCGTCGGCCGTATCGAAATCACCGCCGGCAACCTCGTCGCCGCCGGCTCCACCTCGCCGGCGCTCACGACACTGGTATCGGTCAACCCGATCTATGCCAGCTTCAACGCCAGCGAAGGCGTGGTGGCCAAGGCGCTTGCCGAACTGCCGCACACGGATGACGCCCTGCCCGCCCTCGAACAGATCCCGGTGGAAATCGGCACGCTTTCGGATGAGGGAACGCCGATCAAGGGCACGCTGCACCTGATCGACAACCAGGTGGATTCGGCAAGCGGCACCATCGGTGTCCGCGCCGTCTTCGAAAATCCTGATGGCAGGCTCATTCCCGGCCAGTTCGTGCGGGTGCGCATGGGTGAACCGAAGCCGGAAAACCGCATCGTCATCAGCGACCGGGCCATCGGCACGGATCAGGACAAGCGGTTCGTCTTCGTGGTCGACGCCGAAAACAAGGTAAGCTACCGCCAGATCAAGCCGGGCGCACCGGCCGATGGCCAGCGTATCGTTGAAAGCGGCCTTGCCGCAGGCGACACGATCGTTGTCAACGGCCTGCAGCGCATTCGCCCCGGTGCAACCATCGCACCGCAGACGGAAGACAAGGTTGCCGCTTCGCAGTAACCCGCCTTTTTGATCAGTAAGCGTCCCGCGCCTTCGCGAGACGCCCCCTTCAGACAGAACCGGCCTTCACCGGCGGCAGGATTGCCGCCGGAACGGCCTTCGCATTCCCAAAGACCCGGAGAGGGACTGGATATGAATATTTCCAGATTTTTTGTCGACAGGCCGGTATTCGCCGGCGTTCTGTCGATCCTGATTGTGGTGGCAGGCCTGCTCGGCATGCGCGCCCTGCCGATTTCGGAATATCCCGAAGTCGTTCCGCCATCCGTCGTTGTCCGCGCCACCTATCCCGGCGCGAACCCGACCGTTATTGCCGAAACCGTCGCGACACCGTTGGAAGAACAGATCAACGGCGTCGAGGACATGCTCTATATGGGCAGCCAGGCAACCTCCGACGGCGTGCTGACGCTGACCGTGACCTTCAAGCTCGGCACCGACCCTGACAAGGCGCAGCAGCTGGTGCAGAACCGCGTGTCGCAGGCCGAACCGCGCCTGCCGGCGGAAGTCCGCGCGCTCGGCATCACGACAGTCAAGAGCTCGCCCGACTTCATCATGGTCGTCAACCTCGTCTCGAAGACCGACGCCTATGACATCACCTATCTGCGCAACTATGCGACGCTGAACGTCAAGGACCGGCTCGCCCGTATCGAAGGCGTTGGCCAGGTTCAGGTCTTCGGCGCAGGCGACTACTCCATGCGCGTCTGGCTCGACCCGCAGAAGGTGGCCGAGCACGATCTTGCCGCCAGCGACGTCTCCGACGCCATCCGCCAGCAGAACGTGCAGGCAGCAGCCGGCGTCATCGGCGCTTCCCCAAGCCCGAACGGTGTCGACCTGCAGCTCAACGTCAATGCCCAGGGCCGTCTGACCACGCCGGAGGAATTCGGCAACATCATCGTCAAGAGCGGCGCCAACGGTGAAATCACCCGCCTGCGTGACGTCGCCCGCATTGAACTGGGTGCGGCCGACTACACGCTGCGCTCGCTGCTCGACGGCGAACCCGCCGTGGCTGTCGCCGTGCTTCAGGCTCCGGGCTCCAACGCCATCGAAATCGCCGACAATGTCCGCGCCACGATGGACAACCTGCAGCTGGCGATGCCTGACGGCGTGAAATACGAGATCGTCTACGATACGACGAAATTCGTGCGCTCCTCCATCGAGAAGGTTGTCGATACACTCCTCGAGGCCGTTGGCCTCGTGGTGCTTGTCGTCATCCTCTTCCTGCAGACCTGGCGCGCCTCGATCATTCCGCTCATCGCCGTTCCGGTCTCGATCATCGGCACCTTCGCCGTCATGTATGCCTTCGGTTTCTCCATCAACGCGTTGACGCTGTTCGGGCTCGTGCTCGCCATCGGCATCGTGGTGGATGACGCGATCGTGGTCGTCGAAAACGTCGAACGAAACATCGAAAACGGGCTCTCGCCGCGTGACGCCACCTATAAGGCGATGCGGGAAGTGTCCGGGCCGATCATCGCGATTGCGCTGGTTCTGGTCGCCGTCTTCGTGCCGCTCGCCTTCATCTCCGGCCTGTCCGGCCAGTTCTACCGGCAGTTCGCGCTGACCATCGCCATCTCCACCGTCATTTCGGCGATCAACTCTCTGACGCTGTCGCCCGCTCTTGCAGCCCTGCTGCTGAAGGAACACGGCGCGCCGAAAGACTGGCTGACCCGCTTCATGGACAAAATCCTTGGCTGGTTCTTCCGCGGCTTCAACCGCGCCTTCGGCGCCGCCTCCAATGGCTACGGCAAGACCGTGGGCGGGCTGGTGACGCGCAAGAGCCTCGTCATGCTGGTCTATATGGCGCTGGTGGCCGCCACCTACGGCATGTTCACGACGGTTCCAAGCGGCTTCGTGCCGGCGCAGGACAAGCAGTACCTGATCGGCTTTGCCCAACTTCCTGACGGTGCAACGCTTGACCGCACGGAAAGCGTCATCAAGCGCATGAGCGATATCGCCATGGAAACGCCCGGCGTCAGCCACGCCATCGCCTTCCCCGGCCTGTCGATCAACGGCTTCACCATCGGCTCCAATTCCGGCATCGTCTTTGCGGTTCTCGATGACTTCGAAAAGCGCAAGACACCGGAACTGTCCGGTGGCGCCATCGCCATGCAGCTGAACCAGAAATATGCAAGCATTCAGGATGCCTTCATCGCCATGTTCCCGCCGCCGCCGGTCAACGGTCTCGGCCAGACGGGCGGCTTCAAGCTGCAGATCGAGGACCGCGCCGGTTACGGCTACCAGACCCTTGACGAAGCGACCAAGGCGGTCATCGCCAAGGCCTATCAGACGCCGGAGCTGGCAGGTATATTCTCCAGCTACCAGATCAACGTGCCGCAGCTCTTCGCCGATCTCGACCGCGCCAAGGCTGAACAGCTGGGCGTCTCCGTCAGCGACGTCTTCCAGACGCTGCAGATCTATCTGGGCTCGCTTTATGTCAACGACTTCAACGCCTTCGGGCGGACATACAGCGTGCGTGTGCAGGCGGATGCGCAGTTCCGCGCCCATGCGGAAGATATCGGCCGCCTGAAGGTACGTTCGGCAACGGGTCAGATGATCCCGCTGTCGACACTGCTGAAGGTGGATGCAACGACGGGACCGGAACGCACCAACCGTTATAACGGCTTCCTTGCAGCCGATATCAACGGCGGACCGGCGCCAGGCTTCTCCTCGGGACAGGCGCAGGCGGCGATTGAGAAGATCCTTGCCGAAACCCTGCCCGCCGGTGTGGACTACGAATGGACCGATCTGACCTACCAGCAGATTCTGGCCGGCAATTCCAGCATCGTGGTCTTCCCCTTGGCGCTGCTGCTCGTCTATCTCGTGCTCGCCGCGCAATATGAAAGCCTTACCCTGCCGATTGCGATCATCCTGATCGTCCCGCTCGGTGTACTCGCGGCCCTCACGGGCGTCTGGCTGACGGGAGGGGATAACAACATCTTTACGCAGATCGGCCTTGTCGTCCTTGTCGGTCTCTCGGCGAAGAACGCGATCCTGATCGTGGAATTCGCCCGGGAGCTGGAATTCGAGGGACGAACGCCGCTTCAGGCGGCCATCGAGGCAAGCCGGCTTCGCCTGCGCCCGATCCTGATGACCTCGCTCGCCTTTATCATGGGCGTGGTGCCGCTGGTCATCTCCACCGGTGCGGGTGCGGAAATGCGCGCCGCCATGGGTGTCGCGGTGTTCTCCGGCATGATCGGCGTAACGTTCTTCGGCATCTTCATGACACCGGTCTTCTACGTGCTGGTGCGCAAGCTGGCGGGCAACCGCCCGCTCATCCAGCACAAGCAGGAAGAACCGGCCAATTCGGACTACAAGCTCGAAAAGGCCGGCTGAGACCACACTCCCATCCACCGCCACCTTCGAAGCAAGCCCGCCGCGCATCATCAGATGCGCGGCGTTTTTCATGACACAAAACGTTCATGCGACTTTTCTGAAATAGAATCTGTTTCAAATACTTAAGGGTAAATAATGCCGATGCTGCACGGCATTGGAGACGATGAAGATACAATATATCCGGGCACATTGACGAACATCAAAAGAAACAGTGCTATTTTATGCTTTGTATTTTGTGTTAAATTTCAAGCACAGGGTGATTCGGACTAAATGATTTAGTTCAGGGGCTACATGATGGAGCAGGACTACGAAAGCTGGGCAATGAGCGTTGCCTATTCGATAGTGATGCATGAAGGTCTGGACCTGGCGCTCTCCGCGCAGAATCTGGACAAGAGCAAGACCAGAAACAACCACCAGCGCCTGATGGAAGCCATTCGCGCTTCCCTGCTGGAAGCCCGTTCGCGCAGCCATCTGACCGTGGCACAACGGCTCTGAGATTCGCTTCGGCCGATGCCGCCAGCAATCAGACCGGCAGCAGGTCGGTCCGGACCGCGGCCTTCAGCGGCAGATGATCCGAGGCGATGCGCGCCAGCGCGCTGTCATGCGCCTCCACCTGCTCGATCAACCCTTCACGATTGGCGATGATCCTGTCGAGCGCGAGCACCGGCAGGTTGGAGGGAAAACTCGGCACCGCCGGCGGCAAAGCGCCAAAAGCCTCCCGGAACGTGTTGAGCGACGACCCGTTGCCGAGACGCCATTCGTTCAGGTCTCCCATAAGGATGGTCGCGCATTCGTTGCGCGCCTCAAGAAGGCCGATCAATGCTTTCGCCTGCTGGGCGCGGGAATGTCTGAGAAGCCCGAAATGAGCGGCGATGACCCGCAGCGTGCCGCCGCGTTTCAGATCCAGCTCCACGACGAGCGCGCCGCGCGGCTCCAGCCCCGGCAGTTTCAGCGTATGCACATCGCGGACCGCGCCTTCCTTGAACAGCACGACATTGCCGTGCCAGCCATGCGCCTTCACGCCGGCCTGCACGGGCACGGGGATAAGGCCGCTTTCCCGCTCCAGACGGGCAAGATCGAGCAGGCCGGTACGCTCGCCGAAACGGCTGTCCGCTTCCTGAAGGGCGATGATGTCGGCGCCGATTTCCTGAATGACACGGCTGGTGCGATCAGGGTCGAACTTGCGGTCGCGGCCGACACATTTATGCACATTGTAGGAGGCGATGACGGGGAAGGAATGGTCTTTCGTCGCTGGCGCCGTATTCTGGCGCTGGCGGCGGTCGCGCAGCGACTGCATGACGAAGGCGGACAGGCTGGTGTTTTTCGTCAAGGCCGTTTTTTCATCATCCAGCAAACCGTTCTTTTTCACGCGTCGATGCCTCCGGTCTCGCGCAGCGCCCTGCCGGACGCACCGCACTCTAAAGATAAGGCGAAGCGAGCCACAGGACACGCTCCACAAGACGGACAACGAATGGCCGCGCATTCAGTTCGCTGAGCCGCACGGGCAAGGCGGTTGCCCGTGCATCCCGGATGCGCTCACCGATTGTCGCGGCGAATTCCTCATCCATAACTTCGAGATCGATCTCGAAGTTCAATCGCAGCGAACGCGGATCGAGATTGGAAGAGCCGATGTAGCTCCAGCGCCCGTCGATCACCAGAAGCTTGGAATGGTTGAAAGCCCCCGTCGCCCGCCAGATGCGGCAGTAATTCTTCAGCATCTGGTCGAACTGCGCCGTCATCGCCCTGTCCACAAGCACCAGATTGTTGCTTTTGGGTACGATGATATCCACCACGACTCCCCGCCTTGCTGCGGTAATCAGCGCCGAAATAAGCTCCCGATCGGGGAGAAAATAGGGCGACATGATGAGAATGGAGGAACGGGCGACGGAAAACGCGCCCATCAGCATCTTGTGACTGGTCTCGATGCTTTTATCCGGCCCGGAGGAGCAGACGCGGGCGACGATCTGCGAGCCCGGCACGCCATCGGGAATGGCGATATCCCAGACGGGGGCGTCCAGAACCTCCTTTGTCGTGAAGCGCCAGTCCTCCGCGGCGATGGAGAAAAAATCCGATACCACCGGCCCGGTGATCTTGAAATGCGTGTCGTGCGACTGGCTTTCGCCGCCAAATTCCCGGGTGAAACCCTCGCGGATATTCATGCCGCCGCTGAATGCGATGCGCCCGTCCACCACCAGGATCTTGCGGTGGGTGCGCAGATTGGCATAGGGCAACCGCAGCCCCATGATGACATTGCCGTTGAAGACATCGCAGACGATGCCCTTTTCCCTGAGCGTCGGCAGGATGCTCGGCACGGAATAACGCGCACCCACCGCGTCCACCAGCACCCGCACCTCCACGCCGCGAAACTTCGCCCTTTCCAGTGCGGCGACAAAGCGGGCGCCGATCCGGTCATTGTCGAAAATATATGTTTCGAGGATGATCGACCGCTTCGCCTCCCCGATCGCCTCCAGCATGGCGGCATAGGCGACATCCCCCGTCAACAGCGGTTCGATGCCGTTGCCGGTCGTCAGCGCGTGCCGGGTCACCCGGTCGCCCAGCGTCTTCATCGCCTCGAAACGGCGGCCGAAGCGTTCGGCTATCGTTTCGCCGCTGGCATCCAGACGCGCCACGCGATCCATGATCTCGTCCTGCATGAAGGACCGCTGCTGCGTGATGTTCGATCTGCGAATGCGGTTGATGCCGGCAATCGCGTAGATGACCGCGCCGACGATGGGCGACAGCACGATGACGCCGACCCAGCCAAGCGCGGAGCGCACCTCCTCTTTCGTCATCGTGGCATGAACGGCCGCCACGGTTCCCATCAAAATCGAGAGAACGGCAAGGATATGCGGCCAATAGGCAATGACGAGATCAAGCATGGTACAACTATAGAGTACTTCGGCAATCTCGCAATGACAGGCAGGGAGCGCTGGCAGAAACAAAGAACCTGACCGCGCCATGCTTTTGCGGGACAGACCCTTGCGGGATTAACGGTGGAAACCGGCCTTGCGATATGTCATGAGAGCGCATCTTGATCTTTAGGCAGGGGTTCTTGCGGGCTTTCTGCGATGTTGGAAAGCAAGAAGGCCGTGATGCAGGAAAATACCCAGGGCGCCGTCATCGTCATCTCAAGCCACGTCATGCGTGGTTCCGTCGGCAATCGCGCGGCGGTCTTTGCGCTGGAGACGCTGGGTTATCCGGTCTGGGCGGTGCCCACCATCGTCATGCCCTGGCATCCCGGCCACGGCCCATCCACCCGCATGCGCTTCCAGGACGATGACTTCGACAGGGCGATGACCGACCTCGAAAACGCCAAATGGATCGGCGAGGTCAAGGCGGTTCTAACAGGTTATTTCGGCAGCGCAGCGCAGGTGCGCTCCGTCGCAAGGCTGATCCGCAATCTGAAGGAAAAGAACCCGGCGCTGATTTACGCCTGTGACCCGGTGATGGGCGATCTGGGCGGGCTCTACATTCCGCTTGAGACCGCCGAAGCCATCCGCGATCACCTCATCCCGCTTGCCACCGTCGCCACGCCGAACCGTTATGAACTGGCCTGGATGAGCGGTGCGGAACTTGAAACCAACAATGCCATCATGGATGCCGCGCTCGCGCTCGGCCCGCCGAAAATGCTGGTCACCTCAGCCGTGCCGATGATGACGGGCGGCACTGGCAACCTCTACCTCAGCGGCCGCCACGCGCTGCTTGCCGAACACCGCGCCATCGAGAATGCGCCGAACGGTCTTGGCGACCTGATGTCGGCCCTGTTCCTCGCCCGCCTGCTGGAAGGCATGGATGACGAAAAGGCGCTGCAGCTGGCGACCGCCAGCGTGTTCGAAATTCTGGCCCGCACCAAAAAACGCGACATGAACGAACTGACGCTGGAGACGGACTCTTCAAGCCTCTCCAAACCCATGGCCATGGTGCAGATGCGTCATCTCTTGCATCCTTCACGCGGCAAGCGCAAATAGCGTCTCAAGGATTGGTCTTCAACGCGCCAGGTTCGCTCCGTGATCTTGGTCCAACCACAACGGTACTGCGATAGATGAAAGATTTTCCGGAAAACCTTCTCAACGGCTACAAGAACTTCATGAGCGGCCGCTATGTCGACGAACGCGAAAGATATCGCGTTCTGGCCGAGACCGGACAGAAGCCGCAGACCCTGTTCATTGCCTGTTGCGACTCCCGCTCCGCGCCGGAAACCATTTTCGACTGCGGGCCGGGAGAGCTTTTCGTCGTCCGCAATGTCGCCAACATGGTGCCGCCCTTCGAGCCTGATGGCCAGTACCACGCCACTTCGGCAGCCATCGAATATGCCGTCCAGGTTCTGAAGGTGAAGGACATCGTTGTCATGGGGCATGGCCGCTGCGGCGGCATTCAAGCGGCGCTCGATCCCAATCTCGAGCCGCTATCCCCGGGCGATTTCATCGGCAAATGGATGAACATGGTCAAGTCGGCGGCCGAACAGATCCAGAGCAACGACGTCATGACCGCCTCCGAGCGGCAGACGGCGCTGGAGCGGGTTTCCATCCGCAACTCCATCGCCAACCTACGCGGCTTCCCCTTCGTCAAGGCGCAGGAAACTGCCGGCAAGGTGAAACTGCACGGCGCATGGTTCGATATTTCGACCGGCGAATTGTGGGTGATGGATGGTAAAACGGGTGATTTCCGCCGTCCGGATCTGTGAGTGAAGCGGATTGAGAGAGCGAGACGTCCTGGGTGGCCATTAATCTGCCCGGCAATCAAACCCCTCCTTCGTCATCCTCGGGCTTGACCCGAGGATCCACAACCTGACGCGCGATGGATCCTCGGGTCAAGCCCGAGGATGACGTCGATCATGAGGATGACGTCGATCATGAGGATGACGTCGATCATGCGGAAAACTCTGTCGGACGCTACGTCGCTGGATGCCGGATCAAGTCCGGCATGACGGAAGTGAAATTTTAGTCCGTGGAAAGCGGCCTTATTGGCCGTCAATCGCCTTGCCGATGAAGGCGATGGCCTGCTGGTAGACGCTTGCGGCGTTCCAGCCCTGGATGGCGGCGTAATTCGCCTGTCCCTGCTGATAGCCCGCACCACGCTGCCAGCCATGGCCGACGAGGAAGTTCGCGGTGGAGGCCAGCGCATCGGCGCGCGAGCCGACGAGATCGATACGGCCGTCACGGTCGAAATCAACGCCGTAGCGCACGACGTTCACGGGCAGGAACTGCGTCTGGCCGATTTCACCATGGGCCGCACCCTTGGCGTTGACGTTCAGCGAACCGCTGCCGACGAGCTTGAGGGCCGCATAAAGCTGCTCGGTGAAATAATCCGAACGGCGGCAGTCGAAGGAAAGCGTCGCAACGGCGGAAAGCGTGTGCTGGTTGCCCATGAAGCCGCCAAAGCCGGTTTCCATGCCCCAGATCGCGAGCAGCGGACCGGCCGGCACGCCATAGGCGCGCTCGATGGAAGCAAAGAGAGAAGCGTTGTTCTTCTTCATGGTCTTGCCGCGCGAAATGATCGTCTGGCCGCCGCGCTTCTGCATGAACTGTTCGAAGGAGAGCTTGAAGCTGTGCTGGCCGCGGTCGGCACGGATCGTCGCCTGGTTGTAGGAGACGCCGGAGAAAGCACGGTCGAGCACCGAGGCGCTGACGCCGCGGCCCGCCGCTTCCTGCTTGAAGGCGCCGACCCAGGCATCGAAGCCCGCCGAAGTATTGCCGCATTGCGCAGCCATAACCGGCGTCGCTGCCAGAACCGAAACCATGGCCACACCAGCCAGAACTACCTTCATTGCCCGCATCAAAATCTGCCTTCGATATCCTTTGGGGAATTATTCCCGAGAACCAAACCGTCAATACTGTATGATTCAGGTGCCAAAACTGTCTTTTGGCGGCCTAAATTGCCTTTCGGCAGCAAGGCCTGCAAATAAACTGGCCGTGATCTCGCCAATTATAAAACCCGCCTGCCCCACACAGAACAGACGGGTTATACTTAACGAACCTTAAAAAATCGTATCGTGGATCAGGCAGCCGCCTTGCGGGGCTTGATGAAACCACGATTGATCAAGAGTTCGGCGATCTGGACGGCGTTGAGAGCTGCACCCTTGCGCAGATTGTCGGAAACAACCCACAGGTTGAGGCCGTTCTCGACCGTCGCATCTTCACGGATACGCGAGATATAGGTCGCGTCCTCACCGGCGGATTCGACCGGGGTGATGTAACCGCCGTTTTCGCGCTTGTCGATCACGAGGCAACCCGGCGCTTCGCGCAGGATGTCACGCGCCTGATCGGCGGTGATCTCGTTTTCGAACTCGATATTGACCGATTCCGAATGGCCGATGAAGACCGGAACGCGCACGGCCGTGCAGGTTACCTTGATCTTCGGATCGAGCATCTTCTTGGTTTCGGCCAGAACCTTCCACTCTTCCTTGGTGTAGCCATCTTCCATGAAGACGTCGATATGCGGAATGACATTGAAGGCGATGCGCTTGGTGAACTTCTTGGCTTCGACCGGATCGGCCACGAAGACGGCGCGGGTCTGCTGGAACAGCTCGTCCATGCCTTCCTTGCCGGCGCCGGAAACCGACTGGTAGGTGGAGACGACGACGCGCTTGATCTTGGCGAAGTCATGCAGCGGCTTCAGCGCAACGACGAGCTGTGCCGTGGAGCAATTGGGGTTGGCGATGATGTTCTTCTTGGTGAAGCCCGCAACCGCATCGGCGTTGACTTCCGGAACGATCAGCGGAACGTCCTGATCGTAGCGCCATGCGGAAGAGTTGTCGATGACAACGCAGCCCTGCTGGCCGATCTTCGGCGACCACTTCTTGGAAACATCGCCGCCGGCCGACATCAGGCAAATATCCGTGTCGGAAAAATCGTAGTTCTCGAGGTTCGAGACCTTCAGCGTGCGGTCGCCATAGGAGACTTCCGTGCCCTGCGAGCGGGCGGAAGCGAGCGGCACGACTTCATCGGCGGGGAAACCGCGTTCGGCCAGGATATTGAGCATTTCGCGACCGACGTTGCCGGTGGCGCCTGCAATTGCAACTTTGAAACCCATGATCAAGCTCTCTTTCTGTCTCTCCTCTTTTTGGTGAGGTGGGAACCCGCATCAGATCGCGGCTTCCTCGATCCCCAGCCAAACCGGGGAGAGAGCGGTGGCCAGAGACGTTAGACGGTTTTAATCGTCGTTTTGGCCGTAATTCGGGTAGAATGAGAAAGGCGCGGATCATCGCCGGCGGATTGTGCCGATCCTTCCATGACGAACATGTCTGCAACATGCATGCGCAAGGTGATGCTCCTTCTTCGCGAGAAGCTATTAGAAGGTTTCTTGTTTGTGTCAAGAAAAAAGGCGCGTTTGGAGACGTCTTGCGCAAGACGTCAAATCGGCCTCGCGACATTTTCGGGACGCCTTGCATTAGACTAAAGTCATAATCCGAAAGCATCGCTCTTATTGCAGTTAATTTTCTGTCACTCTGACACTCCGCGCATTGCACCCTTATGGGGAGTCCGGAGGAGAGAGATGGGCTCCGCAATGCGCCAATTGGGACATCTGTGGAGGACAGACAATGGCAGATATTGCAACCGTGAGCGGCGCCGCCCGTCCAATGACGGGTGAAGAGAAGAAGGTGATTTTCGCCTCTTCTCTCGGAACAGTCTTCGAATGGTACGATTTTTATCTGTACGGCTCGCTCGCGATCTATATCGGCGCGAACTTCTTCAGCCAATATCCGGAAACGACACGCAACATCTTTGCGCTGCTGGCCTTCGCCGCCGGCTTCCTCGTGCGCCCCTTCGGCGCGCTGGTATTCGGCCGCCTGGGCGACATTGTCGGCCGCAAATATACCTTCCTCATCACCATCCTCATCATGGGCGTTTCGACCTTCCTCGTCGGCGTCCTGCCCGGCGCATCGCAGATCGGCATCGCCGCTCCGATCATCCTGATCGTTTTGCGCATGCTGCAGGGCCTGGCGCTCGGCGGTGAATATGGCGGTGCGGCAACTTACGTCGCCGAACATGCGCCGAACGGCCGCAGGGGCTATTACACGTCGTGGATCCAGACGACGGCGACGCTCGGCCTGTTCCTGTCGCTGGTGGTCATTCTCGGCGTGCAGTTCGCACTCGGCAAGGAAGCCTTCGCCGCCTGGGGCTGGCGCATTCCCTTCCTCGTCTCCGTTCTGCTGCTCGGCGTATCGGTCTGGATTCGTCTGAAAATGAACGAATCCCCCGCCTTCAAGAAGATGAAGGAAGAAGGCAAGACATCCAAGGCGCCGCTCAGCGAAGCCTTCGGCCAGTGGAAAAACGCCAAGATCGCGCTCATCGCACTTGTCGGTGCCGTCATCGGCCAGGCCGTCGTCTGGTATACGGGCCAGTTCTACGCGCTGTTCTTCCTGCAAAGCATTCTGAAGGTCGACGGCCAGTCCGCCAACATCATGGTGGCGGCAGCACTCATCCTCGGCACCAGCTTCTTCGTCATCTTCGGCTGGCTTTCCGACAAGATCGGCCGCAAGCCGATCATCATGGCCGGCCTCATCCTTGCCATGCTGACCTACTTCCCGCTGTTCAAGGCACTGACATGGGCTGGCAACCCGGCGCTTGCACAAGCCCAGTCCACCGTTCGCGCCACCGTGACCGCAGCCCCCGGCGACTGCAAGTTCCAGTTCAACCCGACCGGCACGGCGAAGTTCACCACATCCTGCGATATCGCCACCTCGTTCCTGACGCGCAACTCCGTTCCCTATGACGTGGTTGCAGGAGCAGCCGGCCAGCCGGCCAGCATCAAGATCGGCGATGCGACCATCGCCAGCTACGACGCGGCCGCCGCCGGCGCGGATGCGGCAGCCAAGGACAAGGCCTTCCAGAAACAGGTCAACATGGCGCTTCACGATGGCGGCTACCCGCTGGTGCGCGGCGCGGCACAGGTGCCGGACGCGAAACTGGATGCCTTCATTGCCGCAAACCCGGAGCTTAACCTCAATGCGGAGGCCGTTCGCGCTGCCGACAAGAAGATGGTCGCGACCGACAAGCTGGTGGCGGACAAGCTGCTGACACCGGCAGAAGCCGCTGGTGCGGCGGAAATGGCCGTCTACACCGTAGCCGGCGGCGGCACCTTCTCCATGGTGGCCGATCCGGCCGCCGTGAACTGGGTCGTCATCATCGCAGTCCTGACCGTTCTCGTCATCTACGTGACGATGGTCTACGGCCCGATCGCGGCCCTGCTGGTCGAACTGTTCCCGACCCGCATCCGCTACTCCGGCATGTCGCTGCCATACCACATCGGTAACGGCTGGTTCGGCGGTCTTCTGCCCGCCACCGCCTTTGCGATGAGCGCGGCGAAGGGCGACATCTATTACGGCCTCTGGTACCCGATCATCTTCGCGGGCATCACGCTGGTCGTCGGCCTGCTGTTCCTGCCGGAAACCAAGGATCGCGATATCCACGCCATGGATTGAGCCATACCCTGTTTGACATTTTCGGAACCCGGCGCTTCAGCGCCGGGTTCTTTTATTGCGCGGTACGTCCGCATATCGAACAAGACTGTCGCAGCGGGCTGTCATTCCGTCGCAGGCAAGACAAAATCAATATGGAGACAAAACCCCCCTGAATAGGTTATGACCCCCCTATATTATCAGGCAGAGGGAGAGCCATTTTGAGAATCGGGACACCTAAGGAATTATATGAGGGCGAGGCGCGCGTCGGCATGACGCCCGACAGCGCCCAGGCATTGCAGAAACTCGGATATGATTGCATTCTTGAAACCGGTGCAGGCAAGGCGGCAGGATTTTCCGACGACGCCTATCGCGCAGCCGGTGTAACGATCGTCGACAGCGCCGATGCGCTTTACGCCGGTTCCGACATCATCGCCAAGGTTCGTCCGCCGGAAACGTCGGAGATTGATCGCCTGTCTTCGGACAAGACGCTGATCTCGTTCTTCTATCCCGCCCAGAACAAGGACCTTCTGGAGCAGGCGAAGGAAAAGGGCGCAAATGTCATCGCCATGGACATGGTGCCGCGCATTTCCCGCGCCCAGAAGATGGACGCCCTGTCCTCCATGGCCAATATCGCCGGTTATCGCGCGGTGATCGAGGCCGGCAATAATTTCGGCCGCTTCTTCACCGGTCAGGTTACCGCCGCCGGCAAGGTGCCGCCCGCCAAGGTCCTGGTCATCGGCGCAGGCGTTGCCGGTCTTGCCGCCATCGGCACGGCCACATCGCTCGGCGCCATTACCTATGCCTTCGACGTTCGCCCGGAAGTGGCCGAGCAGATCGAATCCATGGGCGCGGAATTCGTCTATCTCGATTTCGCCGATCAGCAGCAGGATGGCGCCGCCACCGGCGGTTATGCCGCTCCCTCCTCGCCGGAATTCCGCGAGAAGCAGCTCGAAAAATTCCGCGAACTCGCTCCGCAGATCGATATCGTCATCACCACGGCGCTCATTCCGGGCCGCGACGCCCCAAAACTGTGGCTCGCCGACATGGTGGCGATGATGAAGCCGGGTTCGGTCATCATCGATCTCGCCGCCGAACGCGGCGGCAATTGCGACCTCACGGTTCCCGACCAGCGCGTCGTCTCAGAGAATGGCGTCATCGTCATCGGCTATACGGATTTCCCGAGCCGCATGGCGACGCAGGCCTCGACGCTCTATTCCACCAACATCCGTCACATGATGACCGATCTGACGCCCGCCAAGGACGGTAAGCCAGTTCACAACATGGAAGACGACGTCATCCGCGGTGCGACGGTCACCTATCAGGGTGAAATTACTTATCCCCCGCCGCCACCGAAGATCCAGGCCATTGCCGCGCAGAAACCAAAGGAAAAAGCAAAGGAGCTGACGCCCGAGGAAAAGCACGCCAAGGAACGGGCCGAGTTCAAGGCGCAGACAAAGAGCCAGGTCGGTCTGCTCGTCGCCGGCACTGCTGTCCTGCTTCTCGTCGGTCTTTATGCGCCGGCAAGTTTCATGAGCCACTTCATCGTCTTCGTGCTCGCCTGCTTCGTCGGCTTCCAGGTCATCTGGAATGTCAGCCACTCGCTGCATACGCCGCTGATGGCGGTGACGAACGCGATTTCCGGCATCGTCATCATCGGCGCATTGCTGCAGATCGGTTCCGGCAACTGGCTGGTGGTGATCCTCGCCTCGCTTTCCGTCCTGATCGCGACGATCAACATCGTCGGCGGTTTCCTCGTGACACGGCGCATGCTCGCCATGTTCCAGAAGTCCTGAGCCGTGTAGGGGACATTCAATGACCATTGGTATCGTTTCCGCGGCCTATGTTGCCGCAGCCGTTCTTTTCATCCTTTCTCTTGGTGGCCTTTCCGGACAGGAAAGCGCCAAACGCGCCGTCTGGTACGGCATAACAGGCATGGGTCTCGCCATTGTCGCCACCGTCTTCGGCCCTGAGATCAGCAAGGGCGTCGGGCAATGGCTCGTCGTGCTGCTGATGCTGGCCGGCGGCTCCGTTCTCGGCTACTTCGTCGCAAGCCGCGTGCAGATGACCGAAATGCCGCAGCTCGTTGCAGCCCTTCACTCCTTCGTCGGCCTCGCCGCCGTCTTCATCGGCTTCAACGCCCATATCGAGGAAGCGCATGTCGCCTCGCTCGATGAGACCGCGCGTTCGTTGCTGACGGGCTTTTCCGCCATCCTCGCCCACAAGACGCCGGTGGAACTGGCGATCATGAAGGTCGAGGTCTTCCTCGGCGTCTTCATCGGTGCGGTCACCTTCACCGGCTCCGTCGTCGCCTTCGGCAAGCTTGCCGGCAAGGTGGACGGCAAGGCGAAGAAACTGCCCGGCGGGCACCTGCTCAATGCCGGCGCTGCGATCCTGTCGCTCGTGCTGCTCATCATGTATTGCAACGGCGCCGGCGCTTGGACGCTGGTGCTGATGACACTGGCCGCCTTCTTCATCGGTTATCACCTGATCATGGGCATCGGCGGCGCCGACATGCCTGTCGTCGTTTCCATGCTGAACAGCTATTCCGGCTGGGCGGCGGCGGCCATCGGCTTCACGCTCGGCAACGATCTGCTGATCGTGACAGGCGCGCTGGTCGGCTCCTCCGGTGCCATCCTCTCCTACATCATGTGCAAGGCCATGAACCGCTCCTTCATCTCGGTCATCCTCGGCGGCTTCGGCGGCACGACGGGTCCGGCGATGGAAATCGAGGGCGAGCAGGTGGCGATCGACGCCGAAGGCGTGGCGGCCGCGCTGAATGACGCCGACAGCGTCATCATCGTTCCCGGCTACGGCATGGCGGTGGCGCAGGCGCAGGCCGCGGTCTCCGAACTGACCCGCAAGCTGCGCGCTGATGGCAAGACCGTGCGCTTCGCCATCCACCCGGTGGCAGGCCGCCTTCCCGGCCACATGAACGTGCTGCTGGCCGAAGCCAAAGTGCCCTACGACATCGTGCTGGAAATGGACGAGATCAACGACGACTTCCCCAATACCGACGTCGTCATCGTCATCGGCTCTAACGATATCGTCAATCCGGCCGCCCAGGACGATCCGAACTCGCCGATTGCCGGCATGCCGGTTCTGGAAGTGTGGAAGGCGAAACTGGTCATCGTCTCCAAGCGCGGCCAGGGCACGGGTTACTCCGGTATCGAGAACCCGCTGTTCTACAAGGACAATACCCGCATGTTCTACGGCGACGCCAAGAAGTCGATCAATGACCTTCTGCCGCTGATCAAGTAAGAGAAAGGGCGTTTCCGGGAAACCGGAAA
>NZ_JAOCCY010000025.1:0-59816 GCF_029840625.1 Agrobacterium sp. GD03872 | reverse complement strand
ACTCCAAAACTATCAAGACTTTTGCGGCCTCCCAACAGGAGGGAGTAGCCATTTTTACGTCTAGTACAAGGCGTACGGAGACGGGGCACGACAATCGCCGCAGCCGGTTGGATCATGCTGGGCTGTATCCATACATCGCCCAAAGCAAGGCAAGTATCGCTCCACCCACCAACACCCCGGCGGTTGGAAAACGTGGCAGCAGACGCAGGATCGCTGTTGAGCAAGCGGTTATCGCTCCAGCCAGAAAACCTCCATCGGCAAGCTGGAACAACGAGACAACGCCTGCTATCACCAGCCCGATGCCAATCGGTGCCAGCCCGACAGCAGCAGCTGCTTTATGCCAATACCCGCTGCGGTGCTGGGATATGCACCGGCTTTCATCAAACAACGTCACATTGACAATTGTACTTGCTGTGATCCCGCCTATGGTGCGGGTGTTGCCGTTGCATTGGGATTGGTGAGCTCTCCCCCCGGTCAGTCGTCTTCCGCGTTGTGAACCAGTTTCGACGAAAGCTCGGGATGATGGTATGTTTCAATACAACAGGCACGGAAGGGGCATGACCGTCAGTTGATATTCCCGGTATGCTCCCGGCATGGGGAGTTGCCGCTACATGACGGTCACGGCTGAAGGCGGACGACCTTCCGGGAGCGCGCGTGCAGCGGGTTGTTCTTGACGATCGGGAATGAGGGAGGCTTTGAAAAGCATGACGACAATTGCGTTCTGCGGCTGCCTGCGTAGCTGGAGGTACTTCTTCGCGATCGCATTGTTCATCTGTATTTTCAATCCTGTAAAAGCCCAGGACGCGGCTGCGCCGCCTGTGGAAAAGCTGCGTGAAATCTCCCGGTTGCTTGCGGATCCGCAGGTCGCCGCCTGGCTCAAAGATAGCCAGGCGGTCAACCCCGTGCCTCAGTCGCCGGCTCCGGCGGCGGCAATGCAGTCCGGCTATATCGCCGAGAAGCTCGATACAGTCAAAGAGCGGCTTGACACCGTGATGACGGGGAGCATGGAATTCGCTCCCGGTATGAAGACAGCGGTTGACAAGCTTGCAGCGGAGGTGATGCAGCGCGGCGTTCTTCGTCTCTTCTTGTTGATGCTGCTCATTCCTCTTTTTGCCATGGGTTTCGAGCGGTTATTTGATTATCTGTCGGGGCGGCATTGGCGTCGCCATTTGGCGGAGTCGATGGCTGCCGTGCCAGTTGGCCTTCATGCCTGCGGACAGGCCGTCAGCTTCGCGGTTGGCGCTCTGCTGCCGCTGGCCATTGTCAATTGGCCGCCGCTGATGCAGAGAACGGCGCTCATATTGGCGATTGCAGCCATCGTTCTCCGCTTCACGACTTTATTTGGCGGCTACATCGTCTGGTTGATTGAACAGCCGGACGAGAAAAAGGCTTACCCGGAAGAAGAGCAACCCGTCGTTTCCCCAGTCGGCGAAACCGCGCTCGCTGAACCGGCTGATATACACACCGCCAGTCCGATATCCGATTCGCAGGCGGAGCCCACGCCGCTTATGACACCGGATGGTCTGCGTTACTGGTTTTCGCGTTTCCAGCGCGGTCTGCGTGTCTTTATCGCCGGCTGGACGGTCGTGGAATTGATGAAGCTTTTCGGCTTTACCGAAGGCGCAGTGCTGCTCGTGGTCCTTATCTTCACCCTTGCTCTCTTCACCCTTGCCGTCGAAGCGGTTTGGCGCCGCCCGCACCGCGCAGACCATGGGGAAACCGCTCGTAAAGTCTGGTCCTGGGTGATGACGGTGGCGGTGATCGTGCTTCTGATCCTCTGGATCATCGGGCTTCATGTTTTATTCTGGGTCGGCATCGCCTCTCTGCTGCTCCCCCCGGCCTTGCGATTGACGACCGCCGTCATCGCACGCCTGCATGGAGGCAATGAGGTTGCCCGCCCTACGGGCATGGGGTTCGTCATCAGCGAACGGGGTGTGCGGGCGCTTGTCATCATCCTCGCCGCCTGGTGGATCGCAAACGTGGCCGGCGTGGATGCTGCCGGCATGATGATGGGAGCGGGGGACACATTGGTCAGTCGTGTCGCACGGGCCGTCACCCAGGCAATCGCGGTCCTTCTGGTCGCAGACATTCTCTGGCAGTTCCTCAAGGCGGAAATCTCGATACACATGGCGGAAAGGCCGCGCGGCCGCCACCTGAGCGATGCGCAGCGTGGCCGCAACGCCCGCATTCGTACGCTGCTGCCGATTTTACACAATATTCTCGCGATTATCCTCGGCGCGATTGCCGTCATGATGGTGCTGACCAGTATCGGTGTCGATATAGGTCCATTGATTGCGGGGGCTGGGGTAGCCGGTGTCGCCATAGGTTTCGGTGCTCAGACCGTAGTGAAGGACCTTATTTCGGGTATCTTTTATCTCTGGGATGACGCTTTCCGCATTGGAGAATATATCGAGACCGGAAAATATAAGGGGGAGGTCGAGAGCTTTTCCCTGCGTTCGGTGAAGCTGCGACATCATCGCGGCCCTCTTACCACCGTGCCGTTTGGTGAATTGGGCGCCGTGCAGAATATGAGCCGTGACTGGTCGGTTACGAAGTTCAACATCTCCGTCCCTTACGACACCGATCTCGAAAAGCTGCGCAAGGTTATCAAACGCATCGGCACGGACATTGCCGAGAAGCCGGAATACAAGGACATATTGATTGAGCCATTGAAGATGAAGGGCGTAGCCGAATTCGGTGAATATGCCGTGGTCGTGCGCGTGGGTTTCACAACCAAACCCGGCGAGCAGTTTATGATCCGGCGCGAGATCATGAACCGCATTGTAACTGACTTTAAGGCAAACGATATCCAGTTCGCATCACCGACCGTGCAGGTGGGGGGAACGAATGGTTATACAAATGCAACCGTCGCCGCTGATGAAATTCGACGCCGCCGTGAAAAGGGACTTGCGGCCATGAACGAATCCGAGGCTTGATATTCTGGCCAGGTGAGACGCGGCCCTCTAAAAAATCGGGCTTAACGCCGATATTGGCGGCCGAGAAGGCGGTCGGGGATATATGCCGCACGACGTGCAAGCATCAGCCAGGCGACGACGAAACCCGCATCGTGCTCTAAGCCCTCGCGTGAGCCGTGTTCTCCGCCGCGTTTACCGAAGATGCGGATTGGGATCTTAATAATTACGCGGCAACCCGGGTCGTCCAGCCGGATGCCGGTGATCCCTTGCCTATCGGCGCGCGCATCGGACATACTGCCCCTCGAACCAAAAAGGCCAAGGGCAAGACGAAGCCAGAGACGCAGAGCTGGATCGCGGAGCCATGCGAGAAGATTGACCCCATGAATACGCGATTCCTCGAAACTTTCCTCTGGGCGGCACGGTTGAGCAGCTTTTCGGCGGCCGCGGAACGTTTGCACACCACGCAGGCGTCGGTCTCCAACCGGATTGCCGCGCTGGAGCGTGAACTCGGTGTGGTGCTGTTCACGCGCGATGTGCGCTGCGTCAACCTGACGCCCGCCGGTCGTCTGGCGCTGCAGCATGCCGAAAAGATCGTCAACCTCACCGGCGAGTTCCGGCAGATCGTCAGTAACCGGGAGGCGTTGCGGGGCACCGTGCGCATCGGTGCCGCCGATACGATCGTTTATGCCTGGCTGCCGCTGCTCATCCGCCGCATGAACGAACAATATCCCGGTGTCAGCCTGGATCTGACCATCGATACCAGCCTGAAACTCTCCCAGCGCATTCAGAACGGCGAGGTGGATGTCGGTTTCATCATGGGGCCGATCATGGCCGCGGATATCTACAACTCACCGCTCTGCACATTTGAGTCCTGCTGGGTCGGCGCAGTCGAACTGCCGTTGCCTGAAACGGGTGTCACACTGGAAGATATCGCGCATTTTCCGCTGCTTACCTTCTCGACCGGGTCACAGCCGCACCAGGCGTTACGCGCGCTCCTCGATTCCCACGGCCTGTCCGATAGCCGCATTTATAATTCCAATTCGCTGTCGATCATGACCCGCCTTGTGGCCACGGCGGTTGGCGTGGGCGCGTTGCCGCGCGTATTGGTGGACGGCATCATCAAGTCGGGCGAAGCGCGTATTCTCGACATCACGCCGCCGGTGCCGCCTCTTACCTTCCACACGGTTTACCAGGAGCGTGGCGACAACGCACTTGCCCGTGCCATCGCCGACATGGCGACCGAAATCGTCAGTGAAACCACCACGCAATGGATGACCGCCGCAGCTTAAATTTTATGCTGCATCGCAAGATGATTAATCCATAAGCTTATCTTATGGGTTTCGATAGAGTTTTTCCGTTTGTCATGAAAACAGTTCCCGTTCTTAATTCTCCTCGCAACATGAGAGGAGAGCAACGTGAAAGTCTCACTTGTTCAAATGAATACCCAGAATGACAAGGCAGAAAATCTGAAAGTTGCTGCCGATCTGATTGAGAAGGCAGTCAAGGCGGACAATCCTGACCTTGTTGTGCTTCCAGAATACTTCGCATTTCTTGGAGATAATCCTCAGGAGATGCATGAGAGCGGCGAGGAATTTCCCGGTGGCGAGATTTATACGCTGCTTTCGGGGCTCGCAAAGAAGCATGCGGTTACGCTGCATGCCGGCTCCATCGTCGAGAAGGAAGGCAACCGATTTTACAATTCGACGCTGGTTTTCGGTCCCGATGGCCAGCAGATTGCCCGGTACCGCAAAATTCACCTGTTCGACGTCGATACGCCGAACGGCATCAGCTATCGCGAATCCGATTCCGTTGCCCGTGGCGAAGAGGTCGTGACCTACAAGGTTGGCGACAGGACGGTGGGTTGCGGCATCTGCTACGATATCCGTTTCCCGGAACTGTTCCGCGCCCTGCGGGACAAGGGCGCGGATGTAATCGTTCTGCCTGCCGCCTTCACGCTGATGACAGGTAAGGACCATTGGGAAGTGCTGGCCCGCGCCCGCGCCGTCGAAACCCAGACCTATTTCCTCGCCGTCGGCCAGATCGGCGCCCATGCGGGCGGCAAGAAGGCCTGCTGGGGCCATTCCATGGTCATCGACCCTTGGGGCCACATCATCGCGCAATGCTCCGACACTGTCGGAACGGCGGGAGCCGCCCTCGATTTCGACTATTCGGCCAAGGTGCGAGCCAACGTGCCGGTGGCGAACCACCACGTTCTCTGATCGGAGAAAGACCTAATGTTTATCGTCAACCCCATGCCGGAACAGATCGACGCTGATATCATCGAGCTTCTTGAGAAGGTCGAAGTCGCAACGATCGGTCATGTGCTTCACTCCGGCTTTGTCGATCCTGAAATCCGCGCCGTTCTTCCGGGCAAGCGCGTGGCCGGCACCGCCGTCACGCTGCGTATCCCGAATGCGGATTCGACCATGCTCCACTACCTGACGCAACTCGTGCGTCCGGGCGATATCGTCCTCATCGACCGTTGCGGTGATACCCGCCATGCCTGCTGGGGCGGCGTCATCACCAACACCATGAAGATGGCGGGCGTCAAAGCCGGTGTCGTCGACGGTCCGGCGACCGATTTCTCGGAGTTCACCAAGGTCGACATGCCCATGTGGTGCCGCGGCCCGTCGCCGATCACCACCAAGATCCTTGGTCTGGAAGGCGCGATCAACGTTCCGATCAGCGTCGGCGGCCAGGTGATCAACCCGGGCGATGCGATCCTGTGCGACGAAAGCGGCGTCGTAGCCCTTCATCCGAGCCAGGCCCGCGCCATGGCGGAACGGGCCATCGGCATGCAGGAAGCCGAGATCGTGCTTCTGGAACGCCTGCGCAACGGCGAGAAGCTGCCGGATATTTCCGGCGCCAACAAATTCGTCCAGGCCAAGCTGAGCGCCTGACGCTGCATTCCGGATGGCGGGCCAGGCCCGCCACCCAATAACAATAGAGGAGAACAGGACAATGAAGAAAACGATACTTCTGAGTGGGATTCTCATGCTTGGCGCGGCCGCCCTGCCGGCGCACGCCCAGCAGACCGTGACGTTCCTTGGCTATAGCGGCCTTTTCCAGGAGCGTTACACCAAGGCCGTCATCGAGCCTTTCATGGCCGCCAACCCTGACATCAAGGTCGACTATTTCCCTCAGCAGGGTTCTGCCGCCATGCTCGGCTCGCTGCGCGCGCAGAAAGCTGCACCGCAGGCCGATATTGCGCTGATGGATGTTTCCGTCGCCAAGACCGGCACGGATGAAGGCCTGTTCGACAAGGTCGATGAAAGCGTGACCAAGAACGTTGCCGACCTCTATCCAAACGCCCGCTTCGAAGGTGTGGCCGGTGTCGGCGTGACTTTCGACAACCTCGTTCTCATCTACAACACCGATGCGATCAAGACCGCGCCGGATAGCTGGAACGCCCTCAAAGACAGCGCCCTCAAGGGCAAGATCGCCATGCTGAGCGCCCCTGACATCGTCGGCATCGGCACGACGATCATCATGGACCACATGAATGGCGGCACCGACTTCATCAAGAATATCGACGCCGGCATCAATGCCATGGCGGAAGTCGCACCGAACGTCCAGACCTGGGAACCGAAGCCGGAAGTCTATCCGAATGTCGTCAACGGCCAGGTGTCGCTGGGCGTGGGCTGGAATGCCCGCAGCCAGGTGAACGCCGATGGTTCCAAGGGCAAGATGAAGGTCGTTCTTCCGAAGGAAGGCACGATCCTGCAGATCAATACGCTTAACCTCGTCAAGGGCGGCCCGTCGTCCGAGGCGGCCCGAAAGTTCGTCGATTATGCGCTGAGCCCGGAAGCCCAGGCAGCCTTCACCGCCGCCATGTATTATGCGCCGACCAACACCAAGGCCACGGTCGCTGCCGATGTGAGTGACCGCACGGTCGTCAAGGCGATGGACAAGGTTATCCCGGTCGACTGGATCGGCCTCTCGAAGGTTCGTGACCAGATCACCCAGGACTGGCGCCGCAAGGTCATTCCGCTCAGCCGCTAAGGCTTTCGCGCCCGGTGCGAAAAATGGCAAGACTTCCGCATCGGCCTCGGTGGATGCGGAGACGGCATAAGCCCAGGTTCATTTCCTCTGCCGGCGTTGGGGCCGGTGGAGGGATGAGGTAAAGCGGACATGCGGTCCGGGTGGCCAGATTGCCTGCATTGCGGGAAGCGCCGTGCAACGGTGCAGCAAGTTTCCGCCCCGACTGCATAGATCAAGGGACAGGGCATGTCCGAGACCCCTGCGGGTTGGGCATGTTCTGGGGAAAGGCAAAAAGCCAGAATGGGAACTTCAGATATCATGCAGCCAGGATTTCTCTCTATTCGATCACTGACCAAGCGTTACGAGACCATGGTCGCCGTGGATAATCTCAATCTCGAGATACCCAAGGGCGAGCTGGTTGCCTTCCTCGGTCCATCCGGCTGCGGCAAGTCGACATCGCTGCGCATGATTGCCGGCCTCGCGCCCGTGACGTCAGGTTCGATCCTGATCGATGGCAAGGATGTGACCCAGCTTGCGCCCTACAAGCGCGACATTGGCCTCGTTTTTCAGAGCTATGCGCTTTTCCCGCATATGACGGTCCTCAAGAACGTCATGTTCGGTCTCGAAATGCGCAAGGTGCCGGCTGCGGAAGCGGAACGGCGTGCACGCGAAGCGATTGCCATGGTGCGTCTGGAAGGGCGGGAGGACCGCCGCCCCGCCCAGCTTTCCGGTGGCCAGCAGCAGCGCGTCGCGCTGGCGCGTGCGCTCGTTATCCAGCCCTCCATCCTCCTGTTCGACGAGCCTCTTTCCAATCTCGACGCCAAGCTTCGCGACGAGATGCGTTCCGAAATTCGCCGTATCCAGAAACAGCTCGGCATCACCTCCATCTTCGTCACGCATGATCAGGTCGAGGCGCTCAGCATGTGCGACAAGGTCGCCGTACTCAATGGCGGGCGACTGGAACAGCTCGGCACGCCCCATGATCTCTACGAGCGCCCGGCGACGGCTTTCGTCGCCTCTTTCGTCGGTCGCACCAACAGGCTGGTTGGAAACGCGGCCGGCGACCACATCACGGTCGGCGATGCGGTGTTGCGCGCGCCCGGTTCGCACAACGGTACCATCGACCTTATGGTACGGCCGCACCGCATGGCCATGACGGTTGCCGGCGACGCCGCACCCGATTTCGACGGAGCACCCGTCAATCGCATCGCCGGTGAGGTTCGCGATGTCTATTATGCAGGCGATATCCTTCACTACGAGATCGCCGCGGGCGGACAGACATTGTCGGTGGAGCGCGCGACTTCCGGCGGGGAAACACCTGTGGCGGCGGGCAGCGCGGTCAGCCTCGTGTGGCGGGTGGAGGACACGCTGGTCTTCGGAGCAGGCCAATGACAGCGGCGGTCATGATCACGGCTCCCGGCAGCCGCACATCCTCCATGGTGTTTCTCGCAACGCTTCTTCTCGGGCCGATCATCGCCGTCAATGGCCTCGCCTTCGTCATGCCCGTCTTCAACCTGCTCCTGCTTTCCTTCCGTGAAAGCCTTGGCGGCGGCGGTCTCGGCGAAGCCCACACGCTGGACAACTGGTCGTCCACGCTGACCGACGGTTTTTACATCGAACTGATCGGCCAGAGCATCCTGACCAGTCTCCTGATCACGATTCTCACACTCATCGCCTCCTATCCCATCGCGCTTTATCTTCACCGGGCGCAGGGCCGCTGGAAGACGCTGCTGCTGGTGCTGGTCATTTCGCCGCTTTTGACCTCGGCCGTGGTGCGCACCTATGGATGGATCGCGATCCTTGCCGATGACGGCCTCATCAACAACATCCTCTTCGCGCTCGGCGCTGAAAGCGGCGTGCGGCTGCTGTTCAACAAGGTCGGCGTCGTCATCGGGCTCACGGAAATCCTGATGCCCTATATGATCCTGGCGTTGCTCGCCGGTTTCGGCAGGCTCGATCCGCGTGTCGAGGAGGCGGCCGAAACACTCGGCGCATCGCCGTGGAAGGTATTCTGGCGGATCATCGTGCCGCTCACCATGCCCGGCGTCGCGCTCGGTTGCCTGCTTTCCTTCGTTCTCGCCGTCAGTTCGTTCATCACCCCCAAGCTGCTCGGCGGCGGGCGCGTCTTCCTTCTGGCGACGGAAATCTACGACCAGGCCATCGTGACGCTCAACTGGCCGCTTGCTGCGACGCTGTCGATGATCATCCTCGTGATCTTCGGTGCCGCGCTGGTGCTTTATTCCCGGCTTCTGCGGGCCATTCTTTAAAAGGAGATCGAAGATGGAAGAACGTCCCGCTCCGCTGGCGCTGAAAATCGTCGCCTTCATCATGTTCCTTTTCCTGCTGGCGCCCGTGGTGCTCGTCGTGCCGATCTCGTTTTCGGCCGACAGCTACATGACCTTTCCGCCCTCCGGCTGGAGCCTGCGCTGGTATGTCGATCTCATGCACAATTCCAAGATGATGGCGGCGCTCGGCACCAGCACCCTTCTCGCCGTCATCGTCACCGTGCTGTCCATGCTGATCGCGCTGCCCGCATCCTACGCGATCGTACGCATGCGGGTGATCGGTGCGGATGCGCTTCTCGCCTTCTTCACCGCGCCGCTGTTGCTGCCCACCATCGTCCTCGGCCTCGCGATCCTGATCGTCTTCGCCGGCGCTGGCCTGCTCGGCACCTTCACCGGTCTGGTGATTGCGCATCTCATCATCGTACTGCCCTATGCGCTGCGTGTCCTTACCACGTCGCTTTCGGGCCTGCCGCTGATCTTCGAGGAGGCGGCCTCCACGCTCGGGGCGTCGCCGTTCACGGTCTTCCGCCGCATCACCATGCCGATGATCGCGCCGGGTGTGGTGGCGACCGCGGCGTTATCCTTTCTTGTCTCGTTTGATGAAGCCGTGATTTCGCTGTTCCTCACCGGCCCGCGCATCACCACGCTTCCGGTCGCCATGTATCAGCATGTGGAAACCCAGGCGGACCCGCTCGTTGCGGCCATTTCCGTTCTTCTGATCGTGCTGACCCTTGGCGTCGTCCTCATCGTCGACCGCACGGCGGGCCTGACCAAGACTTTCGTGAAGTAAAGGCGGAGGGGCTGCTGCCGGTTCGCCGTCTCGAAATGGCTAGAGATTGAGACCCGGAAGAACGGCGCGGATGTGATCGCCCAGCGCCTTGGCTGCGGAAGATATCTGCGGATCGGCAAACTCGATCGCAATACCGATGGTCGGCAGGGGCGGCAGTCCGGTTTTGATGATATGCAGGTCCGCTGGAACAGCCGTCCTTGTCAACACGCTGATGGCGTGGCCGGAGCGGGCAATTGCGATGAGGCCGGCAAGGCTGTTGCTGGCAAAGGCGATGCGGTAGCGGCGATTGGCCGCTTCCATGGCGCTGCATGCGGCGCGATGATCGAGGGTCACCGGCGCGGAGAGAGCCAGCGGCAGCACGTCCTTGGTGATGAGATCCGGCTCCGGCCTGTCCGCCACCCAGACGAAGCTCTCGTGGCGAAGCACATCGCCGTGGTCCGGATCGGATTGCGAGA
Source organism: Agrobacterium sp. GD03872 (assembly GCF_029840625.1). Lineage (NCBI taxonomy): Bacteria > Pseudomonadati > Pseudomonadota > Alphaproteobacteria > Hyphomicrobiales > Rhizobiaceae > Agrobacterium > Agrobacterium sp. GD03872. The sequence continues at coordinate 49,390 of NZ_JAOCCY010000025.1, read as the reverse complement.
CCAGCGCCATGTCGATCTGGCGACGTTGGAGGAGGGGGCGCAATTCCGTGGTCGGCGCGCAGACCATGCGCAGGTCAACTTTCGGATAGGTGCTGCAGAAGCCTCTCAGCAGTTCCGGCAGGAAGGCGATGGAGTAATCGTCAGGGCAGCCAAGGCTGACGGTTCCCTGCAGCGTCGCCTCGCCCATATCAGCAAGGATTTCATCATGCCGGGCAAGCAGGGCGCCGGCATGGGCGAGCAGCTTCTCGCCCGCTGCCGTTACCCGCACGCCCGAGCCGGTTCGCTGCAGCAGGGTGTGGCCGACTAATTCTTCCAGCCGCTGCATCTGGGTGCTGAGTGCGGATTGAGTGCGCCCGATCTGCGCGGCGGCGACGCTGATGGAGCCAGCGCGAGCGACAATGATAAAGTTCTTCAGCAGCGTAAGGTCGAGCATGGCGATATCAAAATTATCGATATCGGAGTAAAATACTATCAATTGGACTGAGGTGGCAATGGGTTGTTATGTTTCGGCAAGATAAACTCTTGGGGAATGCGCCATGGACAATCTCGCCAAAAATCTTGCTTCGCTCAATGACGAACCCGTCTTCTGGGCCGCTGCCAATAAACACCTGACCCGCTACGGGCCGGCCTTTGAGGAGATCATTGTCGAACGGGCCGAGGGAAGTTTCGTCTATGACGCGGATGGGCGCGCCATTCTCGATTTCACCTCCGGCCAGATGAGCGCTTTGCTCGGGCATACCCATCCGGATATCGTCGCCACCGTCAACCGGCAGATGGCGTCGGTCGCGCATCTCTTCTCCGGCATGTTGTCCCGCCCGGTCGTTGAACTGGCGGCGCGCCTGGCGGCTCTGGCCCCCGGTCTCGATCGGGTGCAATTGCTGACCACCGGGGCGGAATCCAACGAGGCGGCGATCCGCATGGCGAAGCTCGTCACCGGCGGGCACGAGATCGTCGCCTTCGCGCAGAGCTGGCACGGCATGACAGGCGCTGCGGCATCCGCGACCTATAGCGCCGGTCGCAGGGGTTATGGTCCGGCCACCGCCGGCTCGCTCGTTATTCCCGCACCGAATGCCTATCGTCCGCGCTTCAAGAACCCCGATGGATCGAATGACTGGCAGGCGGAACTCGACGATGCCTTCGAACTGATCGATCGCCAGTCGACCGGCAATCTGGCCGCCTTCATTGCCGAACCGATCCTGTCGAGCGGCGGTATCCTCGAATTGCCCCTCGGTTATCTCGCTGCCCTGAAGAAAAAGTGCGAGGAGCGCGGCATGTTGCTCATCCTCGATGAAGCCCAGACCGGTGTCGGCCGGACCGGGCATATGTTCGCCTTCCAGCGCGATGGCGTGACGCCGGATATCATGACGCTCTCGAAGACGCTCGGCGCCGGCCTGCCGCTCGCGGCGGTGATGACGAGCGCGGAGGTCGAGCAGAAGGCCTTCGAGAGGGGTTTCCTGTTCTACACGACCCATGTTTCCGACCCGCTGCCGGCGGCTGTCGGCGTGACGGTTCTCGATGTGGTGGCGCGTGACGGTCTGGTGGAACAGGCGATTGCCCGAGGAAACCGTTTGAAGGAGGGGCTGCTCTCGCTGCAGCAGCGGTTCGAATGCGTTGGCGACGTGCGCGGGCGCGGGCTTTTGCTCGGACTTGAAGTCGTCGCCGACCGGCATACGAAAGCCCCCGGTTTCGAACTCGGTGCGCGCATCATGCAGGAGGCGATGTTGCGTGGCCTCAGCATGAATATCGTCAAGCTGCCCGGCATGGGCGGCGTCTTCCGCATTGCGCCGGCGCTGACGGTATCGGATTCGGAAATCGACCTTGGGCTGGAGATACTGGCGGATTCGATCGAATCCGCACAGCTTGCCCGTTAAGTGTGGTCGGTATTTGCCGGGAAGGTCAGCTGCACTCTCGCGCCTTCGCCGGGTCTGGAGCTGATATGCGCTTCGCCGCCGCTCTGGCGGACGAAACCGTAGACCATGGCGAGGCCGAGACCGGCGCCGCCATGCTCTCCCCGCGTGGTGAAATAGGGCTCGAATGCCTTGTCCACAGCCTCCGGTGTCATGCCGACACCCTCATCGGTGACGGCGACCATCAGCGCATCCTTTTCGGCCGTGGCCGCAATGGAAATCAGGCCGCCATCGGGCATGGCGGCTGCGGCATTGAGGCAGAGATTGAGGATGGACTGCTCGAAAAGGGCCGGGTCCAGCGGTATCGAAGGGAGATCGTCATCGATATCGAGCGCGATCCGGCATTTGGGGCCGACGGCGATTTCCAGAATATCGGCCATGCCGCGCAACAGGCTGGCGACATTGATGACGCTTGGATGGATCGGCTGCTGGCTGCCGATGGTCAACATGCTGCTGGCCAGAGACCGGCCGCGATCCGCCGCCTTGCGGATGCGGGCGATATGCCGGTTCTGGCGATCGTTGAAGCCGGCTTCGCGTTCCAGGAGGCCAAGGCTGCCGGTGATGATGCCGATCATATTGCCCACCTCGTGGCTGACCTGATGGGTCATGCGCATGATGCCATCAAGCCTCTGGGCTTTTACCGCTTCCGCTTCCTGCCGGTCCAGCGCTGTCACATCGCGGGCAAGCAGCACGATGCCGCCATCGGGCTGGCGTGACATCGATATTTCGATCACCCGCTGATCGTCGGTGCGATGGCGTACGACGGCGCGGTCGGGCAATTCCCCCGGCTCTGCATCGAAGGGCAGCAGCGCCGGATCGATTTCCGGGATCGCTTCGACAAACCGTCGCAGCGGCAGTTTTCGCGACGAACCGGAGCGTCCGACAAGTTCGATGATGCGGCGGTTCATGGTGATCGGCCGCCCGGCCGGATCGAACAGTGCAATGCCCTCATTCATGTTGCGGAAGGTCGAGCGGATGGTTCGGGCCGCGGCTTCCGCCGTGCGCCGGAGGCGCGAGACGCGGTCGACACTCTCATGAAAGGCGCGGAAGGCGTCGAGCAGGCGGATCAGCTCCGTCTCGGAGCCGCTATAGGATGGCGGACCGACATCCTTCTCCCCCTTGGCAAGTGCATTCATGCCGTTGGAAAGCGAGGCGATCCCGCGTGAGACCCGCATCACCGAGCGGATCGAGAAGATCGCCACCACCAGAACCAGAAGGGACGCCACGGCGACGATGATAAGTAGCCGGCTAAGCGCGTCCGATGTGGAAATCAGATCCTCGTTGAGGCTGCGGGCAACCGCATCTCCCTGGGTTTCCGTGACATGGGAGAGATCGCGCGACACGGTGTGAAGCCGGGAGACCGAGGCGCGGATGGCAAACATTTCCAGGAGATAACGGCTCTGGGCTTCAAAGACCCGCTCATAGGGCTGCATCTCCGCCACCGGCAGCCGCTCGCCGGGGTAACCCTGCTGGCGGGCCGCGGTTTCGGCCACATAACGGCGGCGCAGTTCGCCAAGCTGGAAGAGGCTGTCGGATGCGGATGCGGCCTGCACGATGCCGTTCATGCGCCTGCGCAGTTCTGGATCGGCGATGCCGCGACCGGTGGCGATTTCGCCGAGCGCCGCCGCCGCTTCCGCCTTGTGGGCCTGCGCCGCGTCGGCATCCCTGGCGAGATCGAGCGTCTGCGTCCGGATGAGCTGCAGCAGTTCCACGATGCGTTCGCTCGAAAAGCCGCGTGCCGCCCGCTCGCCGCTGCCCGGCGCCGTCATCTGCAGCAGCAGGTCGACCTGCTGGACCACGGAGCGGCTTTCGCTGGAAACGCGATAGGGTGAGGCGGCGTTCATCAGGAACGGTGCGCTGGAGACGAGATCGGAAACCTGTCGCGAAACAAGCGAGGCCTTGGCAAGACTGGAAAAGGCCTGCAGGCCATAGGCCGCCATTTCATCGCGGGCGCGCTGCAGCCCGTAAATGGCGATGGCCGACAGGCTGAAGACGAGGATGCAGGTAAAGACGATCGCAAAGGGCAGCCGAAAGGCGATGGATGAGAGGAAGGAGCGGCTGATCACGGCGAGAGTTCACCCTCGCCGGTATGAAGCACGTAACCCTTGCCGCGCCGTGTCTTGATATGGCGCGGCAGATCGGGATTTATCTCGATCTTGCGCCGCAGCCGCAGCACCAGCACATCGACGTTCCTGTCGATATAACGGTCGCTTTCCGCGCCCAGCCGGTCGAGAATCTGCGAGCGGCTGACGGGTTGGTTGGGCGTTTCGGCGAGAATCTCCAGAAGTGCGAATTCGGCGCTGGTCAGCGTTCGGCTGCGGTCGGCAAGGCAGACGGCGCGGCGGGCATCGAGATCGATCGCCCAGTCGCCGAGGCGCAGCGCCGTGCGGCCATGGTCCTTTTCGTTGTCCTTCTCCTGTTTCAGCGAAGGGATGGTCCGGCGCAGAACGGCTTTGATCCGCGCCGTGAGTTCGATGGATTCGAAGGGTTTGACCACATAATCGTCGGCGGCCGTCTCCAGGCCGAGCACCCGGTCGGCGGCGCTGCCGGCCGCGGTGACCATGACGATGCCGATATCGATCTGGCTGCGCAGCCGCTGGGCGAAGGTGCGCCCGGATGTGCCGGGCAGGTTGTGATCGACAAGCACAAGCTGCATCCTGTCCCGCGCCAATATTTCCTCCGCCTCCTCGGCCGAGCGGGCGCAGGTGGGCAGCCAGCCCTCGGCCTCGACGAGGTCCGAGATAAGCTCGGCCATATCAGGATCGTCCTCGACGATCAGAATGTGAACCTTCTGATTAAGCACTGAATCTTCCTCCCGCCTTCATCATAGGCGCGGCTGCGGCGATCTTCAAAGGCTCGCTGGTTATCTCTCCTGTCATAATTGTAATATCTGTAATCTTGTTCGGCGGTGCGGTGAAAGATTGGTAACCATTCTTCGATTGCGATGCGGGCAGGATATGACATGCTGTTGGTGGAGACTGGAACGGGGAGGTTCCAGGCAGGGAGGCTTTAAGTGAAACGATTGACCGCACTTGCGGCGAGCATGGTCCTATGGCTGTGCGGCGCAGGGCATGGCATGGCCGAGCCGAAGTTGAACGTCCTGTGCGGCGTCGACGAGGCCTGGTGCGTGGCCATGCAGCGGGCGTTCGAGGCAAAGACGGGTCTTGAGATTTCGATGGTTCGCAAGAGCACCGGTGAAATCCTCGATCAGATCCGCGCAGAGCGGTCGCATCCCACCGTCGATGTCTGGTGGGGCGGTACTGGCGACACCCATCTGCAGGCGGGTTCGGAAGGGTTGCTGGATGAATACCGGCCCGCCCACCAGCAGGATTTGTTGCCCTGGGCGCAGAATTTCTCCGTGATGTCGGGATCACGGTCTGCGGGAATTTATGCCGGCGCGCTGGGTTTTGCCTATAATTCGGAGCTGCTCGCGAAGAACAACCTGCCCGCACCCACCTGCTGGAAGGACCTCGCGAAGGATGTCTATCGCGGCCATATCCTGACCGGAAACCCGAACTATTCCGGCACGGCCTTCACCATGCTGGCCACCCTCGTTCAGCTCTTCGGCGAGGAGGAGGCTTTCGGTTTCATGACGAAGCTCAATCAGAACGTCGTGGGCTACACCAAGGTGGGTGCAGCGCCCGTCAAGGCGGCGGCGCGGGGCGAGGTCCTGATCGGAATTTCCTTCATGCATGATGCGGTGACGCAGAAGACCGAAGGGTTTCCGCTTGTTATCGTCGCCCCCTGCGAGGGCACCGGTTACGAGATCGGGGCTGTCAGCATCGTCAAGGGCAACCGCAACGCTGCCCTTGCGCAAAGCTTCGTGGAATTTGCGCTGAGCCCGGAAGGGCAGGCGACCGGGGCTGCGGCGGGCCAGAACCAGGTGCCCTCCAATGCCCGGGCGACATTGCCGCTGACGGCGCCTGACATATCGATGATCAAGATGGTGGATTACGACTTCGCCACCTTTGGGCAGCCGGAAGAGCGAAGTCGGTTATTGAGCCGCTTCGACAGCGAGATCCACCCGAGCCAGACCCAGTAGGGCCAAAACCAGAATCCCGAAAAGACAGCGTGCGCGCCGCAAGGTGCGACGACCGGCCGCGCCATGTCTGCGCGCGGCCCAAGAATTCAGACGCAAGCTACAGGAGGATAACCATGCGACTGACGATACTTTCCACCCTGCTTTTTGCCGGCACGGCGCTCAGCGCCGTTTCCGCGCAGGCGGCAGGCGAACTCAACCTGATCTGCTCGGCCGATGTCGTCATCTGCGAGCAGATGAAGGGCGATTTCGAAAAGTCGCATGACATCAAGGTCAATATGGTGCGCCTGTCTTCGGGCGAGACCTATGCCAAGGTGCGTGCGGAAGCCCGCAACCCGAAGACCGATATCTGGTGGGCCGGCACCGGCGATCCGCACATGCAGGCGGCATCCGAAAACCTGACGCTCGAATACAAGTCGCCGATGCTGGACCAATTGCAGGACTGGGCCGTAAAGCAGGCTGAAAGCACCGGTTACAGGACTGTCGGCGTCTATGCCGGGGCGCTGGGCTGGGGCTACAACACCGAAATCTTCAAGTCCAAGGGTTACAAGGAGCCGAAGTGCTGGGCTGATCTGCTGGCGCCGGAACTGAAGGGCGAAATCCAGATCGCCAATCCGAATTCGTCCGGCACCGCCTATACGGCGCTGGCGTCGCTGGTGCAGATCATGGGCGAGGATCAGGCGATCGACTATCTGAAGAAGCTCAACGCCAATATCTCGCAATATACCAAGTCCGGCTCGGCGCCGGTCAAGGCGGCGGCGCGCGGCGAAACGGCGCTCGGCATCGTCTTCATGCATGATGCGGTAGCGCAGACGGCGGAAGGTTTCCCGGTCAAGTCCATCGCGCCCTGCGAAGGTACCGGCTATGAAATCGGCTCCATGTCGATCATCAAGGGCGCCCGCAACCTCGATAATGCGAAGACCTGGTACGACTGGGCGCTCACGCCGGAAGTGCAGTCGCGCATGAAGGACGCCAAGTCCTTCCAGCTTCCCTCCAACAAGACGGCGGAAGTGCCGAAGGAAGCGCCGAAGTTCGAGGACATCAAGCTCATCGACTACGACTTCAAGACCTATGGCGATCCGGCCAAGCGCAAGGCGCTGCTGGAACGCTGGGACCGCGAGGTCGGTGCGGTCGCAAACTGATCTGAACCGCTGATCTTAACTCCGGCGACAGGCATCCCGGCTTTTTAAGCCGGGGTGTCCGCCACTCTTTCATCGGCATGAAACAAGCGAGGTCGGCCATGACACGTGGCAATCGCAGGCTGGACATCGTCCTGGCGCTCGGGGCTTTTGCCCTCATTCTTCTCCCCTGGTATCGCATCGAAGGTGGCTTTTTCAGCCTCCGCTGGCTTTCCGGATTTTTCTCTTCCGCCAGCAGCGCGTCTGGTCTGCTGCAGATCCTGTCCTATGGAAAACCATGGCTGGTCGGCGTCGTTGTCTTTTTCCTCGCCGCGTGTCTTGTCCGGCCGATCCGTGATCCGATGCGGCGCGGCGGGCTGCTTGCCGTCATCGGCGCTGCCGGGCTCGTTTTCCTCGCCTTGCAGGGGCTGGCCATCGGCTTTACCGGCTGGAGCTGGACGGTGAGCGAAAACCTTTTCGGCATGCTTGCCGACGGTCAGCCGTCCATGGGGGCCGGCGCGGTCGTCATGTCGTTCGTCTTCGTGCTGCTTTTTGCCTTCGGGCTTGCCGAACGCGGCGTCATGAAAGGCGACGCCTTCGTCGTCGGCGCCATTTCCGTTCTGGTTTTCCTCGTCACGGTCTTTGTCTTCTATCCAATCGGCAGCATGCTGGTCGCCTCCGTTCAGGATTTCGACGGCTCCTTCAATGCCGATGGCTTTATCCGCAATATCAAGGATCCCGGCATATGGAGCCTTGGCTGCGTGATGGGCGAAGAGCGTTGCGGCGTTGCGTGGCGCACGCTGTTCCTCGCTTTGATGACGGCCTTCGGTTCGACCGTGCTCGGTCTCGGCTTTGCCCTGATCGCCACCCGCACGCGCTTTCCCTTCAAGAAGGGCCTGCGGCTTCTGACGGTTCTGCCGATCATCACACCGCCTTTCGTCATCGGTCTTGCCCTGACGCTGCTTTTCGGCCGCGCCGGTGTCGTCACTGAGTGGCTTTCCTATCTCTTCGGCATAGAACCGGGTCGCTGGCTTTATGGCATGACGGGCATCTGGATCGCGCAGGTTTTGTCCTTCACGCCCATCTCGTTTCTGGTGCTGATCGGCGTGGTCGAAGGTGTCAGCCCGTCGATGGAAGAAGCGTCGCAGACGCTGCGCGCCGACCGCTGGCGCACCTTCTGGCGGGTGTCGCTGCCGCTGATGAAACCCGGTCTCGCCAATGCCTTCCTGATCGGCTTTATCGAAAGCATGGCGGATTTCGGCAATCCGCTGGTGCTTGGCGGCACCCATGGCGTGCTGTCGACGGAAATCTTCTTCGCCGTCGTCGGTTCGCAGAACGATCCGTCGCGTGCTGCGGTTCTGGCGATCATCCTGCTGTGCTTTACGCTTTCTGCCTTCCTTGCCCAGCGCTTCTGGCTGGCAGGCAAGAATTTTGCGACGGTGACGGGCAAGGGTGACAGCGGCGCGCATATAGCGCTGCCGCGTGGCCTGTCCATCGGCGTTCACGCCGTCGTCGTGCCGTGGATGGTCTTCACCATCGTCGTTTATGGCATGATCCTTGTGGGCGGTTTCGTGAAGACATGGGGTCTCGACAATTCCCTGACCCTAGACCACTACGTCCGCGCCTTTTCCATCAGCTTCTCCAATGGCTCGATTGCCTGGACCGGCGTGGCCTGGAACTCGTTCTGGACGACCATGAAGATCGCGCTGGTCTCCGCGCCGCTGACCGCTGCCGTCGGTCTTTTGACCGCCTATATCATCGTGCGGCAGAAATTCGCCGGGCGGAACCTCTTCGAATTCGCGCTGATGATGAGCTTTGCCATTCCCGGCACGGTCATCGGCGTCAGCTACATCATGGCCTTCAACCTGCCGCCGGTGGAAATGACCGGCTCGGCGCTGATCCTGATCGCCTGCTTCGTCTTCCGCAACATGCCGGTCGGCGTGCGCGGCGGCATCGCGGCGATGAGCCAGCTGGACAAGAGCCTCGACGAGGCCTCGCTGACGCTCAGGGCCAATAGTTTCCGCACCATCCGCAAGGTTATCCTGCCGCTCCTGAGGCCCGCGATCACGGCCGCACTGGTCTATTCCTTCGTGCGCGCCATCACTTCCATCAGCGCCGTCATCTTCCTCGTCAGCGCCGAATACAACATGGCGACCTCCTATATCGTCGGCCTTGTCGAGAACGGTGAATATGGGGTGGCGATCGCCTATTCCTCCATGCTGATCGTGGTGATGATCACCGTCATCACAGGCTTCCAGCTCATTGTCGGCGAGCGTCGCCTGCGGCGCGAAAACCGCGTCGCCGGCCTGCCCTCCGCTTCCTCCGTTCCTCTCGCTCAGGAGAAAACCGCATGATTTCCGTAAAACCCGGCTCCGTCACCTTTCAGAATGTCTGCAAGACTTTCGGTGCTTTCACCGCCATTCCCGACCTGTCGCTCACCATCGAGCCCGGCACGCTGGTCACCCTGCTCGGTCCCTCCGGCTGCGGCAAGACGACGACGCTGCGCATGCTGGCGGGCCTTGAGCATCCGACCTCGGGCCGCATCCTGATCGGCGACAAGGATGTGACCATGCTGCCCGCCAATGAGCGCGATGTCTCGATGGTCTTCCAGTCCTATGCGCTTTTCCCGCATATGACGGCGCTGGACAATGTCGCCTACGGCCTGCAATCCTCCGGGCTGCGCAAGGCGGAAGCGCGGGAAAAGGCGGAAGAGGGGCTGAAGCTCGTCGGTCTTGCCGGCATGGGCCATCGCCTGCCCGCCGAACTTTCCGGCGGTCAGCAGCAGCGCGTCGCGGTCGCGCGTGCGCTGGTGCTTGAGCCGCAGGTGCTGTTGCTCGATGAGCCGCTTTCCAACCTCGATGCCCGCCTTCGTCGCCGGGTCCGCACCGAAATCCGCGAATTGCAGCAGAGGCTGGGTTTCACGGCGGTTTATGTGACGCATGATCAGGATGAGGCGCTGGCCGTTTCCGACCGGATCATCGTGATGAAGGATGGCGAGATCGCCCAGTCGGGTGCGCCACGCGATCTTTACGAAGCGCCGGCCTCCGCCTTCATCGCCGATTTCATGGGCGAGGCGAATGTTGTCGGTTGCGAGGTGGTTGGCATCGAAGGAGCCGATGCGGTGATCCGTGTCGGCGGCATCGATCATCGGGTCGCGGCCCGCAACGCCCGGCCGGGTCCCGCAAAGCTTGCGGTTCGTCCCGGTTCGATTTCCATCGGTCGGCCGGGCGGGCAGGGACTTACCGGCCGGGTGCTGCACAGCGCCTATCTCGGCGGCCACGTCGAATATGAGGTGGAGACCGATATCGGGACGCTTTTCATTGTCGACCATGCCGTGGAGACCAGTCTGCCGGCGGCGAGCGATGTGACGCTGGGGTTCAAGAGCCGGGGCATTGCCTTGATTCAGGCCTGAAACCGCTGCCGGCCCTGCATCCCTATCGCGGCGGAGGCAGATTTGTTCCGCCTCTGCCTGTCACGTCGTGGCGCTGACTGTCCGGTCCGATGGTGCGATCCGGCATGCAGTATCAGATGTCCTTTGCCAGACGCAGCGCATCGTAGATCGCTGCATGGGTGTTGCGCGCGGCGACCGCATCCCCGATCCGGAAGAGCTGGTAGGCGCTTTCCGGGTTGCGTTCCACACTCTGGGTCGCTCCGGCAAGCAGGGCGTCATAGGAGATTTCGCCGAGGTTCTTCGAGCCGGGTTTGAGTTCGAAATACAGCTCGTCCAGCGGCACTGTGCCGTGATTGACGACGATCTGGTCCACGGTCCTCGATTTCGCCACGCCGCCATAATCGCTGCCGACATGGGCGATGAGCTGATTGCCGTTTTTCTCCGCCGCCTCCAGCCGGTAGGTGACGGTGAAAGTGACGTCGAGTTTCTGTAGGGAGCGCATATAGGGGACGAGATTCATGGCCATGACTTCCGGGGCGAAAGCGCGGTCAGGCGTCATGATCTCTACTTTCGCCCCGGCCTTTGCGAGAAACTCGGCGGCCTGCAGGCCCGCATGATCGCCGGCATCGTCGAACACCAGCACATTCGTGCCGGCTTTGACGTCTCCGGAAATGATATCCCATGCCGAGACGACGAGATCGTTGCCCTCGGACAATATATCGGTATGCGGCAGACCGCCGGTGGCAATGATGACGACATCGGGCTTTTCCGAAAGAACCTTGTCCGCCTCCGCCCAGCTGTTGAAATGAAACGTGACGCCGAGCCTTTCGCACTGGCTCATGCGCCAGTCGACGATGCTGATCATTTCGCGGCGGCGTTCGCTCTGGGCGGTCAGGCGGACCTGGCCGCCCGGATCGTTGGCTGCCTCGAAGACGACCACCTCATGGCCGCGTTCGGCGCAGACGCGTGCGGCCTCTAGCCCGGCCGGACCGGCGCCGACGACGATCACCTTCCGGCGCTCGGCCGCTCTGGCAATTTCGTGCGGCATGGTTTCCTCGCGGCCGGTTGCCGCATTGTGAATGCAGAAGGCGAGACCGCCCTGATAGATACGGTCGAGACAATAATTGGCGCCGACGCAGGGGCGAATATCGTCCTCCCGCTTTTCCATGATCTTGCGCACGATATGCGGGTCGGTCATATGGGCGCGTGTCATGCCGACCATGTCGACCTTGCCGGAGGATATCGCGTATCGGGCGGTTGCGACATCCTGGATCCTCGCGGCGTGGAAGGTTGGAAAGCTGGTCGCAGCGCGGATTTCACCGGCGAAATCGAGATGCGGCGCATTGGCCATGCCCTGAATGGGAATGACGTCGGTCAGGCCGGGATCGGTGTCGATATGGCCCCTGATGACATTGAGGTAGTCGATCAGGCCGCTCTCCTTCAGCCGTCTGGAAATCTCGAGACCTTCCGCCTTTCCAGTTCCGCCTTCAAGACATTCATCGGCCGTATAGCGGACTCCGAGGATGAAATCGTCGCCGACGCGTTCGCGCATCGCCCTGAAGACGTCAAGACAGAAACGCATGCGGTTTTCCAGCGGGCCGCCATAGGGGCCGTCCAGTTCGTTGGTCAGCGGTGAAACGAACTGGTCGATGAGATGGCCATAGGCTTCCAGCTCCACCCCGTCCATGCCGCCCGCCTTCATGCGCTCCGCGGCGTCGGCGAAGTCCTTTATGATGCGTTCGATATCCCAGTCTTCGATCTTCTTCGGAAAGGCCCGATGCGCTGCTTCGCGATGATGGGATGGTGCAAGGATCGGCAGCCAATCGCCCTTGTCCCAACGGGTGCGGCGGCCGAGATGCGTGAGCTGGATCATGATCGCCGCGCCTTCATCATGCACGGCATCGGTCATCTCCCTGATCCAGGGAACGATTTCATCCTTGTAGGCGAGCAGATTGTTGAAGACGGGCGGGCTGTCCCTGGAGACGGCGGCGGAGCCGGCCGTCATCGTCATGGCGACGCCGCCTTTCGCCCGCTCCACCGTATAGGCACGATAACGTCCTTTCGGCATGCCGTCCTCCGGATAGGCGGGTTCATGCGAAGTGACGATGATGCGGTTTCGCAATGTGAGGTGTTTCAGCTGGTAGGGCTGAAGAAGGGGGTCAATCGTCATACAGCCTGCTCCGGGAAACATCGATAGGAAGAGGCTAAGTGAAAATGTACATATGTGTCAATTAAGAAAACACATGTGTATTGGCTTTCGACATGGGTGGACATTCGCCTTGTCGCGACCAGACCGATTTGATAGGAAATCATCATGGAAGCGACATTAAACGAGACAGGCTGGCGCGGCTCGCACGAGGGGTGGCTTGAGGCGGCCTATCAGGCCCTGCTGGAATCCGGTGTGGATTCCGTCAAAATCCTGCCTCTGGCAAAAAAGCTCAATCTGTCGCGCACGAGCTTCTACTGGTTCTTCAGGGATAGGGAGGAGCTGCTGGCCGCGCTCATCGCCCGCTGGCGGGAGAAAAACACCGGAAGCATCGTCAGGCAGTCGGAGGCCTATGCCGAAACCCTGGCCGAAGCCATGCTGAATGTTTTCGATTGCTGGCTCGATTCTGCGCTGTTCGACAGCAGATTTGAATTTGCGGTTCGAAGCTGGGCCCTGCAGTCCGACGAGATTCTCGCGGAAGTACGCAAAGCCGACGAAATGAGGATGGCGGCGCTTTCGCGCATGTTCGTGCGTTTCGGCCACGGTGAAAACACCGCAGATGTGCGTGCGCGGACCACCTATCTCGTGCAGATCGGTTATATCTCCATGCAGTCCGAGGAAGATGTGGCGGTGCGGATGCAAAGGATTCCGGACTATATCGCCATCTATACCGGCGAGATGCCGCAGCCGCGCGAACTTGACCGGTTTTACGCGAGACACGGATACCGGCCGGGTTCGGGGGCCTGACGCGGCCGGCCGCTATATTGCCTGATGACATCCCGTATCGTGAAAACAGGCGCTATGCCGGTCGGATTATATCCGGCAAGATGGTACAGGGTGAATTGGCTCCCGCCCTCCTGCAATGTAGCTGCAATATTCACCGACCAGTGGTGGGGATGGCAAGAATCCATCTTTGGGGAAAGTCATTGCGAATCTTGCTTCTTGAGGATGAACCCGAAATGGCGCGCGCGCTGCTTGAAGCCCTGCGCCGTCGGGATGTTCTCGCCGATCACGTCAGCACCATCAGCGACGCCGAAGCTCTAGCGCGCGATGGAACCTACGATGTCCTGGTGCTGGATCGCCGTCTTCCCGATGGCGAAGGGCTGAACCTGGTAGCCTCGCTTCGCCGGAGAAAACATTCCGTGCCGATCCTCGTTCTGACGGCGCTCGGAAGTGTTGACCATCGTGTTGACGGGCTCGATGCCGGGGCAGACGATTATCTCGCCAAACCCTTTGCAATCGAGGAGTTGCTCGCCCGCCTTCGTGCGCTGCACAGGCGCGGCCCCTCGGTTTCCGACAAATATGTGAGTTTTGGCAATCTGAGCATCGATCCGAAGAGCAGCGAAATCAGTGTTGCCGGTTCCATCATCGAGTTTCGCCGCCGCGAATATCTGGTGCTGGAGGCCCTGATGCGACGGCCGAACCGTATCGTGACGCGATCGAATCTGATCGAGGCGGTTTATACGCTGGATGACGAGATCGAGTCGAATGCGCTCGATGCCCATATTTCCCGGATCAGAAAGAAGCTGGCGCAGGCCGAGGCCACCGTGGAGATCAGGGCGGTGCGCAATATCGGCTATCTTATCCGGTTGGCTTCATGAAGGAAAAACGCAACCGATCGCTGCGATGGGGGCTGATGAAGCGCCTGTTCGCCTTGCAGGCGTTCCTGCTCGTCTTCTTTGTCATCCTGCTTGTCGGCTGGATCTGGATCATCGATCCGCGACTGGAGGGCGCCAATGAAGAGGCCGTCCGCATTGTTGCGGAAAGCGTGACAAGGGATGGGCAGGGCCGGGTGCAGGTATCGGCGACGCCTGAATTGGCGGAGCTTAAACAGCGCTATCCGAATCTCTGGTTTCTGGCGCGGGACGCTGACAAGATCGTATTGCAATATGGAGAGATCCCCGCACCCGCGCTGACGGCAGAGTTTCCCCGCAGTATTGAAATGGCGCGTCTGGAAGCTGCGGAAACAATCCGGGCGACCATGGAAAATCGCGATACGCCCGCCGGACGCCTGCAATTCATTGCCGGAACGGAGAAGGGTTTCCCGAATGACGGTCTCAGTATCTGGATCAATATGGATCTCGATCTCGAAAAGGATGCCGACGGCGCCATCCGCTGGCTGACCGTGCTGCCCGCTTTGGGCTTCGTCATCTTCATTGCCGTCGTGCCCATGTTGATGCTGACGGGCATCGCGACGCTGCTCGTCACCCCCCGCGCGGTCGGCCGTTCACTCAGCGGCCTCATGGAAACGGTCAGGCAGGCGAAATCGATCGACTTCGAGAACCGTTCCGCCCGCATCGATCGTTCCAGCGTGCCCAGCGAAATCATTCCTCTTGTGGATGCTTTCAACCTTGCGCTTTCCAAGCTGGATGAGGGGTATAATCGTCGTAACCGCTTTCTTGCCGATGCCGCGCATGAGTTGAGGACGCCGATCGCAATAGCGCGGACGAGAGCGGATCTTCTGCCCGATGACGCGCTGAGCCGTCAGCTGCGGGCGGATATCGACCGCCTCACGCGCGTTGCGCATCAGTTGCTGGAAATGCAGGCGGTCGGCGTGGTGCAATTGCCGGCCGAGCGGCGCGATCTCAACAAGCTTGTCGAACGCATCGCGTGTGACCTCGCCCCCATTGCCATGGATGCCGGTTACGAGTTCGACTTCGAACCGAGCGAAGGCGCGGCGATCTTCACGGTGCAGACGTCGATCATCGAGATGGCGGTGGTCAACCTCGTGCGCAACGCGATCGATCACGCCGGCGGCAAGGGGGCAATCACGATCCGCGTCGATCCGGCAGGAGTTATCGAGGTCTGCGATGAGGGGCCGGGCATACCCGCCTCGGAGCGCGAGCAGGTGTTCGAGCCGTTTCACCGCGTTAACGCCAATTCGCCGGGCGCAGGCCTTGGATTGAATCTGGTCCAGAAAGCGGCCGAGCTTCATCGCGGGCGGGTTCTGTTCCTCGATCTCAATCCCGGCTTCTGCGTGCGGCTGGAAATCCGGTCCCTGGTCTCGAACGCCACTGCGGCTGGACCCGCCTAGCCCGTGAAACTCTGCGCGACGGGCTGGTTCCGAGGGCGAAATTCCTTAATATCTGGTTAAAGAAATCAATCTAACTATATTAAATAAATAAATTATTTCTAATCAAAATAGCCGCATGCAATGCAGGCGTAATTCTCACGGCGAAAATGCCCGTATCTGCTGAGCTCATCCGCATGTCTGCTGACAGGGCGCAGGAGATGAACGGGAACCGGCTTCCGGTTCTTCAACGCAAACTGAAACCCTGGGGGCGTCAGGCCATGGCGCATCGGTTTCGTCTGGAGTCATTCATGCCGATCATCAAGAAATCGCTTGTCGCGGTAACTATAGTCATTGCGGTTGCCAGCAATGCCTATTCCGCCGATCTTACCAACTACAATACGCAGCAATCCTTCGATTACGGCAATCAGCCGGCCTTTTCCTGGGGCGGGGCCTATGTCGGCGTCCATGGCGGCGTCGCCTCCCCGAAATTCAACCCACTGGCCAGCGGCCGTGGTCTGACGGGGGGTGTTCAGGCCGGTTATAACTTCCAGTTCGGTTCCGGCGTCGTCGGTGCGGAACTCGAGGGGTCCTATCTCGGCAATGAGGCGCGGGTGCCGAACGGCCGTTTGCGGGAGCGTTTCCGGGCTGCGGCCAAGGTGAAGGCCGGTGTGGCGCTCGATCAGACGCTTCTTTACGGCACGGCCGGCCTGACCACGACGAGGTTCAAGGATGGCAACGGCGTGACAGGCCCCGATGGCTGGAAACAGGGTTATCTGGTCGGGGCAGGCGTCGAACAGAGCTTTGGCGGCGGCCTCTCGGCAAAGTTCGAATATAATTATGTGAGCACGGGAAATGTGGCCACGACCACATCCAGCGGCAGGTCGAAGACCGATGTCAGCGATCACGTCATCAAGGCCGGTCTGAACTATCGCTTCTGACAGGCCCCTCCCATGACAGAGCCCAGGGAGAATTTTCAAAAGAATACCGCCGCTTTCCGGATGGAAGCGGCGGCAAACCAGCATGGAAGACAAAACATGCGGCGCCGGGGTGAAAACCGGAAACGGTCATTCGCATTCGAGCGGAGGCTGCCGGAAGCTTGTCACGTACCATTCGCCGCCGGAATTGCGGGTGTAGAATGTATAATAGCAGTCGATGCGCTCGACATAGGCGGGGGTTTCGGACACTTCGTAACGCTCGCCGCGCCGTGTTGTCCGCACCTCGCCGCTCGATGAGCCGGCAACGACCTGCGTCTTTTTCTTCCGCCATTGAAAAGCCTGCTGGCCGGAACCCATGCTGTAGATATTGTCCGGCGGCCCGTAATCCAGCATCACGCTGGTAATGGGCGCGCCAATATAGCTTTTCATGACGGTCGAGGCACAGGCCGCCAGCAATATCGATGCGCCGGCGATAAGGGCGATTGCGGCCGGGACTGCGAATGAGGCTCTGTTGGACATGGAAATTCCTTTCAGCTGCGGGACACGCCGCAGGGATAGGAACCGCTTGTTGCAAGTACATTGCACGGGAAGATCGTCGGGCGCGCCCTGGATTTCCGGCTGCTTTCAGCCGGAGCCCATTGGCTGCGCCGGCTTTCGATGTCAGAGGCTGGAGATGTTGCGGCCGATATGGCGCAGGATGCTTTTGAAAAGTTTCACTTCAGCGGGATCGAGGCCTTCGATGGCGGTTCTTTCAAACATGGCGGCGATGGGCATGAGCTCATCGGCCAGTTCCTCGCCCTTCGGGGTGAGGGTGATGCGCACGATGCGCGCATTGTCGAGAGGCCGTTCGCGGCTGACGAGATTGCGGCGGACCATCTGGCCCACGAGCCGCGACAGGGTGGAAATTTCCACCGACACCATGTCCGACAGCTCGGTCAGCGTCTTGCTCTCCTGCTGCCTCAGCGCTGCCAGCACGCGGTACATCGGCAGGGTGACGTCGTAGGAGGCCAGCCTCACTGAAAAGCGCTCGCCAAGCCGAACGCCCACCCAGTTGAGCAGGTAGGGTACCGAATCGGTGAATTGATAGGACACGAGCAAATCCCCGTTTGAGAACCATCTGCGCAACTGCTGAGGTGCGCCTATCGGCTGTACCGGCACAATCCATCCGGTTCAATAGCTTCGGCCCCACAACCTGCGGCCCTGAACTCGGGTTAACGTTTCTTCCCTGAACGATTTGGCGTGATTGAAGAGTGTCGGTGATTTGGAGACCGGCATGTTTGAACCGGCACTTCGCGATCAACATGGTTCGAAGCCGCAACGACTGGCGCAGCATCAAACTCAGGCAAAACAAGGCGGGCAGAAACCCAAAATACATGGCACAAATCATCCGCGCATGACTGTCAAAGCGGATTCAGCGCCGTGCGAAGACGGGTGATGCCGGCGATATGTGGCTTGACAGGAACGGGACACATATGAGGTTGGAGAACGTCGGATACGCGCGGAGCTATCGCTTGAACGGCAGATGCCGATCCATTCCGGATGGCGCGTTCAGACGTGAAAGGCAGGAACATGTCCACGAATTATATGAGCGCCGCCTCTGTGCGGACGAAGAACCCCGCCGGCGTTATCGCGACATGCGGCCTGATGATCATGTTCGACGGTTACGATCTGGTCGTTTATGGCGCGGTCGCACCGGCGCTCCTGAAAGAAAGCGCATGGGCGCTCAACCCGGCCATGGTCGGGCGCGCCGCCGCCCTGACGCTGGTGGGCATGCTGCTGGGCGCGCTTTTTGCCGGCACCATGGCCGACCGCATAGGCCGTCGGAAGGTGGTTCTTCTCAGTCTCGCCGGCTTTTCGGCGATGATGATCGCCTCGGCCATGACGCCGAATTTTCTCGCCTTCGAAATCACGCGTTTCTTCGCCGGTCTCGGGCTCGGCGCGCTGTTGCCGACGGTGACCGCGCTGGTGCTGGAATTTTCGCCGCCGCAGCGCAGGGCGCAGGCCAATTCCCTGTCCTTCCTCGGTTATCTTATCGGCGGCATCATTTCCGGCGTCATGGGCATCCTGCTTCTGGAGGCCTATGGCTGGCGGCCCTTGATGCTGATCGGCGGTCTGCCGCTCATTCTTCTGCCGGTCTTCATGCGGTTTCTGCCGGAATCGCCGGAATGGCTGGCCAGCAAGGGCCGGCAGGCGGAAGCTGACGGCATTTGCGACAGCTACGGCCTGCAACGCATCGTGCCGCATGCGAAAATTCAAAAGGGCGGTGTCGGTGCGCTATTCTCGGAAGGCCGGCTGCTTTCGACGCTGAATGCCTGGGGCATTCACTTCTGCTCGCTGCTGCTGACCTTCGGCATGGTCAACTGGCTGCCCACCATCATGAACAGGATGGGTTATGACATCAGTTCGGCGCTTGGCTTTTCCGTCATGCTCAATGTCGGTGCTGCGATCGGCATCCTCATCGGCGGGCGGTTTGCGGACAAGGGCAACGTCAAGGTGGTTGTGGCGATCCTGTTCGCCATCGGTGCTGTCTCTATCTTCGCCCTGACTGTCAACAAGGGGCCGCTTCTTTATGCCTTCGTCGCGCTTGCGGGCGCAGGCACCATCGGAACCCAGATTCTCGCCAATGTTCTGGTCGGGCGGTTTTATCCGGTCCACATTCGCGGTACGGGTCTCGGTTTCTCGCTGGCGGTTGGGCGGCTGGGCGGCATTGCCGGGCCGATGATCGGCGGTGCGGTCCTGCAAAGGGGCCTGGCGCCTGAATGGAATTTCTACATTTTCGGCTCGGTCGCCCTTTTGGGACTGATGCTGACGGTGCTGACACTGCTTTACCGCACGTCTGGCGACGCGCGGACTTGACGAACGAGACGGCTGGCCGCGGAGGACTGAAATCCGCGGCCGAGCATTTCCAGTAAAGCCGCGGAGCGGTTTTCGTCCGGAAAATGCGAAAGACCTATAACGTCAAGCCTTGCGGGAAACCGGCGCGATTGCCGCCATTTGCTGCAACGTCCGTTCATTCGTGCGCTTTGCCCGCGCCAGCGCATCGGCGCGATCTTCCGGCAGCGTATAGGTCATATAGGACAGCGAGGTTTCGAGGTCGTTGTTATTATGCCCGAGAATGGCGGCGAAATAGCTGTTCTTGGTCACATGCGGCGGCGCGAAATTGTGAAAGGCCACCTCGGCATAGAGGTGCCGGAGGCCATAGGGCTTCGGAAGCTCTTCCTTCGGCCAGAGATCCTCGAACAGGTTAAAAACCGTGTCCCTGAGCAGCAGGCGGGTTTCCGACGAAAAATCGTCGATCGACATGCCATGCCACAATTTTCCCTGTCCGCTTTCGCGCAGGCGCCTATAGGCGGCCAGAATGGTTTCCGAGCGGGCAAGCACCGGGATTTCATAGGTAATCCCGAATTTCGTTCCTTCGCCCTGTTTCGTCTTGGCCTGGCCGTTGAAGAGGATGCTCCACTTGGAAACACCCTTGCCATAGGGGGCAGGCGAAAATTCCGCCTGGGTGAAGACCTCGTAGGGGCGGCGGCCGGTCATACCGATCAGGCCGATGCCGATCATCAGGGGGTCGGCCGACAGAAGCTTATCGGCGCAGATCTTCAGAACCTGCCGGTAATTCTCGAAGGTGATCAGCGCGCCATGTTTCCTGGCGATCTTCTCCATCTTCACCCGGCGTGCATCGTCATACATGGCGGCATCGCCAGTGGCGATCTTCAGCATCGGGTGCTCGTCGCCGAAGGCTTCGCGGATGGCGTTACGATATTTGGTGATGTAGGAGATGATCGTGGTCTGGGCTCTGCCCTTCATGGTGCCGATCTCGGCGTTCCACAGGGCCTGCATCTCTTCTTTCGTTCCCATGCCGTTCATCGCCGAAATGAAATCGGCGATGCGCAGAAGCACCGTCGGCTTGCGGCCGGCGGTGTTGAACTCCGCCCGCTCGATTTTCTCGACGATGGAGGTCGCCACACCGGTTTTCGTATAGTCGCCGCGCGAAATATAGGTGTTCAGCCGCTCGCGCAGCTTCTTCATGTTGCAGATGGCAAGCGGCGTGCTCTTCACGCCGAACTCGGCCTTCAGCGCATTGCGATATTTCATGATGTAGAGTTCGAGCGTCTTTTCGGTGCGGCCATTGTCGAAATGGTAGCGGACCTCGGCATCCCACAGATCGCGGATTTTTCTGTTTCGCGCGGCGTCGTCGTTTTTCATCGCCTCTTTGACCTGGCCGACGAATTGATCGATGCGTTCCACGAGGACCGGTGTTTTTGTTTTTCGTTTTGCGGCGAGCATGCGGCGGCTCCCTGAACCGGTCCGGAAATATAAAATCCATGGTTGGCGATCAACGACAGGACGGTTGCGGAAATGTGATGAACATTCGCCGCAGGCCGATTTCTTTTGAATAATAGTTTGATCGATTCCGCAAGCTTCGCCGCCAGCGGGAGCTACAGCCGCAGGCAATAATATCTTGCCTGCGTTGCCGATTGTGTCGGGTTATTTCGCCAGTCGGGTTTTAAGCGAGGTGACGATGCGTTTGGCCAGCGCCTCGTAATCTTCGTCGAAATGGTGTCCGCCTTCGATGCCGATGGTTTCGACGCCCTTTGCCTTGAGGCCGGGGCAGGGGTCTTCGTCCTCTTCTTCCGTGCCATAAACACATTGCACGAGCTTGGGGTCGATCTTGGCGATGTCATCCACCGTCTTGCCGCCTTTGCCTTCACCGGCCACGCCAAGCCATCCCTGCACGGAGATTTCGAAGTCCACTTCGTTGGAAAGGCCCAGCAGCGAAAGCTGCGCGACCGAAGATTTCACCCGATCAGGCAGGAGATTGTAGGTGGCGGGAATGATGTCTGCGCCGAAGGAATAACCGATCAGCACCACATTGCGAACTTTCCATTCCTTGCGATAGGTGTCGATGATGCGGGTGAGATCGCTCGCCACTTCCTTCGGCTCTTTTTCTTTCCAGAAATATCGCAGGGCGTCGACACCGATAACAGGCACACCCTGTTTCTGGAGGGCGCTGCCAACCTCTTCGTCCAGATCGCGCCATCCGCCGTCGCCGGAATAGATCACCGCCATCGTGTCCATTACAGGTTTTGCTTCGAGAACCGTAATCGGAAGTCCGAGCGGGTTGTCGCTGTCTCCTGCGGCATCGACCTTGTCGGAAAGCGTCTGTGTCAGCACCTCATCGGCCTTGTCGGTCACATCGGTGACATCGATATCGGGGTGCAGCTTCAGCAGCGCGTTGACGTGGTCGCGGCCCTTCTGGTCCGCGTCAGGGGTGTAGATGACGCTGACCGGCGCCGGCAAGGCGCCGTCGGTCAGGCCATAGACGGTTTCACCATCCACCTTGTCCTTGGTTGCCGGGGTGCAGAGAATCTTCTGCAGCGGCAGGCCCGCCTTCGGATCGACCGCGACGGCTTCGCGGAGGGTGGAAACGGGACTCTGTGCGATCATGGCAAGGGCAAGCGTGCCGCCCTTGCCAATGCCGGTCACGATCGGCAGGCGATAGCTGCCGGTGCCGGCCGTGCGCTGGATCTGCTGCGACAGCGACTCGATGTCCGAGATCATGTAGATGCACTCGTCGTCATCCGCCTCCAGCGCCTTCAGATATTCCTTGAAGTCGATACCGACGACGGCGACGCCTTTTTCGACCAGCGCCCTGGCGCGGGTTTCGTCGGCATCCGTCCAGCCATTGGCATCAGAAATCAGGAAAATGCTGGCCTGGATATCTCCATCCGGCACCATGATGTGGTCTGCCGGGATCATGCCGGTTTCGTAAGACGGCCTGTCCTGCGCAAAAACGGCGCCAGAAACAAGCAAGGGCGCGGCGAACAGGGCGGAGGCGGCGAGAACCGCTTTCAGCATGCTGGATTTTCTCATTTTCCGATCACTCCTCTGACGCCGCCGCTGATGAGAACCGTCGCATCCATCAGCGCCAGAGCGGCGTCTGCGCCGTTCTGCACGGCAAGGTAACGCGGTTCCCATTTCGGGTGGAACTTCGCCTTGAAGGCGCGAAGTCCCTTGAAGTTGTAGAACCGTTCGCCGTGTTCGAACAGCGTGCTGCCGATGCGGTCCCAGACGGGGGCGGCGTCGCGTTTCGACATGCCGGACATGGGGGCCATGCCGAGGTTGAAGCTCTCATAACCCGCCTCGCGCAGATATTGCATGATGCTGACGAAGAGAAAATCCATCGAACCGCGCGGCGCATCCGGCGAAAAGCGCATGAGGTCGACGGTGGCTTCCTTTTTCGTGTCCGTCACCATCAGATTGGCGAAGGCGGTGATCTTTCCATCCTTGCGCAGCACGGCGACGGGTTGCGACAGGATGTAGTCAGGCTCGAAAGCGCCAAGCGAGAAGCGCTTTTCCCGGGTATTGTGGTGGGCGAGCCAGCCGTCGGAGACCTGTTTCAGCTCATCCATAATAGCCGGCACCTGCGCCTGCTCGACCACCTCGAAGGTCAGGCCGTCGCGCGCGCCGCGGCTCAGCGACTGGCGAAGAGTGGCGAGCTTGCCGCCCTTCAGCTCGAATGCGGTGAGATCGACCAACGCCAGTTCGCCGAGCTTGAAGGCGCGCAGGCCCGCATCGGCGCAATGGGAAAGCAGGAAAGGCGAAATCTGGTAGAAGGCGGCGCGCGCGCCGGCGGCGCGGGCGGCTTCCACGAATTGCCAGACCAGGTCAGGAAAATCATCCTCGTCGCCGACCGGATCGGCGAAGGCGATCCATGAGCGGCCCTGAATGCCGTACATGATGAAGGCATTGCCGCTTTCGGAGAACATCACGTGCTTGTCGCCCATGCGCACCAGATTGGCGTCGGCCGCATCCTGCGTCATGACGACGGCGGTCGCGCTCGTGACGTCGTCGGCCTTGATGGCGTCCGGCCTGAAGGCCACCGGCCGCATCAGGCTGAAGATGGCGATGGTGGAGGAGGCGAGCACGAGGCCGAGAAGGGCGCGCAATCCGCGCGGCGCTTCCTCGGAGAATTCGAACTGCCACCATAATGTCTGGCTGTAATCCGTATCGCGATAGACGAAGAGCAGGATGGTTGCCGCGCCGGCAATGATGACGGCCATGGCGGCGAGCCAGCTTGGGCCCAGCGCCTGTTTCACCAGCGAGGCATGGCGGTTGAAGCTGCGCATATTGACGGCAAGCGCCGCGATGAAGACGCCGAGGATGGCGGCTTCAAACACGGCGATGGCCTTGAGGAGCGAGAGAACCAGCGCCAGCGAGGCGGCGACCAGCGCAATCCACCAGGCGCCGTCCAGCCGCTGCCCGAGGCCGCGCGAGGCGACGACAAGCACGAGGCCGAGAATGCTCGTCAGAAAATGCGCCGCTTCGACGATCGGAAGCGGCACGAAATTGGAGAGGAAATCCAGATTGCTGTCCGGTGTCGGCGTCACACTCGAGAAGATCAGCATGGTGCCGAGGATCATCGCGAAGGTCGATAGCAGCGGCGGCGCGAGCCGCACGGCAAGCTGGCTGATATCGGAAACAACAGGCTTTGCCGCGAATTGCTTCATCTCCGAGACGAGCATGACCAGAATGGCCACCACCAGCGGCAGCACGTGATAGATCACGCGGTAGAGAACCAGGCTTCCGAGCAGCTGGTCGACGCTGATGGCGTTGCCGAGCCCCGCGACCATCACGGTTTCGAAAACGCCGAGACCGGCCGGCACATGGCTGAGGACGCCGAGGCCGACGGCGGTGGCATAGATGGCGAAAAATGTCGGCCAGCCGAGATGCGTGTCGGGCAGCAGGACATAAAGCACCGAAGCGGAGGCGGCTATATCGAAGGCGGAGACGAGAAACTGGCGCGACGATGTCCGGCTGTCCGGGAGGCGCAGGCGCCATGCGCCTAGCCGGATCGCGTGCCCGTTGCGCCCGATATAGGCCGCCACCACGAGGACCGCGATAATGGCAAGCGCTGCACCCCTGAGGAAAAGGGCATCGACGCCGATGATGGCGGCGATGCGCGGTGCGACGATGAAGGTGGAGATGGCGCTGACCGAAAGCAGGCCAAGCCCGAAGGACAGGGTGACGAAGGCGATGACGCGGGCGATTTCGCCGGGTGACAGGCCCAGCCGGGAATAGGCGCGAAAGCGGATGGCGCCGCCGCTCAGGGGGCCGAAACCGGCAGTGTTGCCAATGGCATAGGCCGCAAAGGCGGTTGCCGCCATGGGCGGAAAGGGCAGCTTGCGGCCGATATATTCGATGGCATTGGCGTCGTAAAATATCAGCGCCAGAAAGCTGAGCGCGGTGAAAACGATGGCGAGCAGCACCGCCGAGGCCGAGGTCTGCGTCAGCGCATCGATGACGTCGTCATAACGGACTTCGGAGGTCAGGTGATAGATGGCGAAGGTCATCATCACGAAGACCAGCGTGATGGCGATGGCGGTCAAATAGGGGCGGTTTCGGGCAAAAAAGCTTTCAACCGCGGATTCCGTAACATCGGTTTGTGTAATTTCGCTCTTGTCTGCCATTTATTTTGCCCAGCGCCGGTTCCCGTTGGCGAACCACAGGATTGTGTCGCTAATTCGTTTCGGTTGCGGAAATTTGCTTAGCAGAAAAGCATGAAGTGTCGATGTGAAGTTTGTGTCCGGTCATGTGCGAATTTCACCAAGTCTAGAGCGGGAAATGCAACTATGGAATGCATGATTTGCGCGATTGTTCCCAAAGGCGCCAAATTGACCGTGGCGGTTGCTTGGTGGCGTCGTTTGATGCGAATACAGGCTCCCTTGGATTGAAGGAGATGCCAATGAACATGCCCGTAAGAATAGTTATTTCGCTCGTCGTCGCCCTCGCGGCGGGCGGCGGATACATGGCGGTGGATAAGATGCGCGGCGCCGAATGGGTCGTTTCGCCGCAACAGATCGCGGAGGCCAAGGCGAAAGGGCAGATGGGTTATGAATCCCGCCCGGGCACCGTGACCGTATTGCCGATCCGCAGCGAGACGGCGGACGTGCTGCCGATGAAATGGGCGCTGATCGGTGTCGTCGCCGGGTTTCTGGCCTTCCGGGCGACCGGCAGGAAAAAAGCGGCAAAGGCTTAAGGTTCTGCCGCTTACATCTCCGGCGCTTTGCGCCGGAGATAAATTGCAATATGCCTTACGCGCCCCAGGTTTTTTCGAGCACGCGGATCCAGTTGCCGTGGCAGATTTTGGCCAGCGCCTCGTCGTCATAACCACCCTTGCGCAGGGCTTCGACCAGCAATTGCAGATCGGCTGCATCCTTCATGGCGGCGGGAATGGTGGTGCCGTCGAAATCCGAACCGAGCGCGACGTGATCGATGCCGATGCGGTTGACGATGTAGTCCACGTGGCGCACCAGTTCGTTCAGGTCCGTATTCGGGTTCTTCACGCCGTCCTGGCGCAGGAACAGCACGCCGAAATTGATGCCAGCGAGGCCGCCGGTGTCGCGGATGGCGTCCAGCTGCCGGTCCGTCAGGTTGCGGCTGTGATTGCACAGCGCATAGGCGTTGGAATGCGACGCCACCAGCGGTGCGTCTGATATTTTCGCGATATCCCAGAAACCCTGCTCGTTCATGTGCGACAGGTCGACCATGATCTTCAGCTCGTTGCAGGTCTTTATGAGCCGCTTGCCGGCATCCGTGAGACCGGGGCCGATATCCGGCGTCGAGGGGAAACGGAAAGGAACGCCGTAAGCAAAGATGTTCGGGCGGCTCCAGACCGGCCCGAGCGTGCGCAGGCCCGCTTCGTAGAGAACGTGGAGAGCATCCAGATCGGCGCCGATCGCCTCCGCACCTTCGATATGGAAGACGGAAGCGAAGGCGCCCTCTGCCATGGCGTTGCGGATATCGGCGGCCGTGCGGCAGACCTTCAGAGCGCCGTTCGACTGCTTCTCGGCCCGGAACAAAAGGCCGGCCATGGCAAGCGTCGCCTTGAGCGCATCCGCTTCGGCAGGTGTCGGGTAGTCGCCGTTGGCGTCCTTGTCCATGCTGGGCGAAGGCACGTAGGCGGCGCAGAGGCCGCCGGCCAGCCCGCCTTTCTTCGCGCGCGGCAGATCGATATGGCCGGCCGTATCGCCTTCGATGAGAAGTGTTTCGGGCGAAGCATTGCCCGACCGCCATAACCGCAGAAGCACGTCATTGTGGCCGTCGAAGACGGGTACGGTTTTTTGGTCGGTCATGGTCATTCACCTTCGGAAATGGGATTGCGCGGACGCGCGTGCGGACGAGTTTTCTGAATTGGTAGAGGAAAGGTCAAGCCGGGAGCAAATGCAATCCGTGCATAGGCTCTGCCAAATTTGGAATTGGTCGGGCCTCGTTTGCTCGTGGTAATCGCGGGAAAACATAAAAAAAATGACTGGATTGGGGCAAACCCACACCGTTTTCCGAAAAATAAGGTCCGAAAGGGGATTCTCGATGATTTCAAGACGCAACCTGCTGATTGCCGGCGCTGCCGTTCCGTTCCTGTCCTATGCGCGCATTCCGGCCTTTGCCGCGACACCCAAGGATATTCTGGTGGTCGCCCAGCAGCTGGACAATATGACGAGCCTTGATCCGCATGAAGGTTTCGAAGCCGTCGGCGGTGAAATCATGTCCAACATGTATCAGAAGCTGGTGCGCGCCAACCGCGAGGATTCCACCAAGGTCGATCCGGTCATCGCGAAATCCTGGGAAGCCGATGCCGACAGCAAGGTCTTCACCTTCACGATCGGTGACGAAGCAACCTTCTCCAGCGGTGCGAAAGTGACCGCGGAAGACGTCGCCTTCTCGCTGCAGCGCGCCATCAAGATGAACAAGAGCCCGGCCTTCATCATCAGCCAGTTCGGCTTCACGCCTGACAATGCCGAGACGACCATCGTTGCCGCCGACGACAAGACGGTGAAGCTGACGACGGCAAAGCCGACCGCCATCTCCTTCCTGCTTTATTGCCTCTCCGCCAATATCGGCGCGATCGTCGAAAAGAAGGCGGTTCTCGCCAATGCTTCGGGCGAAGACCTCGGCAATGGCTGGCTGCAGAAGAACAGCGCCGGTTCCGGCGATTTCGTCCTGCAGGCCTGGAAGCCGAGCGAAAGCGTTGCGCTAACCGTCAATCCGAATGGTCCTTACAAGGGTAACATCAAGCGCATCATCCTGCGCCATGTCACCGATCCGTATTCGCAGCTTCTGATGCTGCAGAAGGGCGATATCGACATTGCCCGCGACCTGACGTCGGAACAGCTGCGCACCGTCAAGGACGATGCCAATATCGAGCTGGAGCGCAAGTCCATCGCCTCGCTGGTGCTGATCTCGCTCAACCAGGGCAATGAAAATCTCGCCAAGCCGCAGGTCTGGCAGGCCATCAAGTGGGCGCTGGACTACAAGGGCATGCAGGAAAACATCGTGCCGCTGACGCACGAAATCCACCAGAGCTTCGAGCCGAAGGGCTTCCCCGGCGCCGTCAACGACATTCCGTACCAGCGTGACGTGGAAAAGGCCAAGGCCTTGATGGCGGAAGCCGGTCTTGCCGACGGTTTCGAGATCAGCATGGATCACTATTCCGCCCAGCCTTATCCGGATCTGGCGCAGGCCATTCAGGCGAACCTTGCCGATATCGGCATCAAGGTGCGTCTGCAGTCGGCGGAAAACCGTCAGGTTCTGACCAAGATGCGCGCCCGCGAGCATCAGATGGCGCTTTCCGCATGGGGCACGGATTATTTCGATCCGCATTCCAACGCCGATGTCTTCAACATCAACAAGGACAATGGCGACGACGCCAAGTCGAAGCCCTTCCTGTGGCGTTCGCGCTTCAAGAACGACGACTTCACCGCCAAGGCGGAAGCTGCGCGCGACGAGAAGGACCCGGCAAAGCGCGTGGAGCTTTATGAGGCCCTGCAGCGCGAGCACATGGAAAACAGCCCCTTCGTGTTCATGTTCCAGACCACGAAGACGGCGGCCTTCCGCAAGGGTGTTTCCGGTTTCGAACTCGGCGTTCTCTCCGAGGGCAATTCCTACCACGATGCGAAGAAAGCGTGACATTGAACAAGCGCGTTAAAAGCATATCGTCGATACTGGGCAGCGTCATCCTGACGCTGTTCGGTTTGATGGTCATCACCTTCATGATCGGGCGCGTCATGCCCGTCGATCCCGTCATCGCGGCGGTCGGCGACAACGCGCCCGAGGACGTCATCGTGCGGGTGCGGGCCGAAATGGGCCTCGACCAGCCGCTGGTCGTGCAGTTCTTCCACTATGTCACGCAGGTCCTGCATGGCGATTTCGGCAATTCGATCCTGACCCGCAATCCGGTCTGGGTCGATATCAAGCGCGTCTTTCCCGCCACCTTCGAACTTGCCACGGCAGCCCTCATTCTGGCCGCGCTGATCGGTATTCCGCTGGGTGTCTGGGCCGCCGTGAAGCAGGGCAAGCTGACCGATCAGGTGATCCGCGTCGTCTGCCTTGCCGGTCACTCCGTGCCTGTTTTCATGCTGGCGCTGATTTCGCTGCTCGTCTTTTACGCCACGCTTGGCGTCGCACCCGGCCCGGGTCGTCAGGACATCATCTATGACGGCATGATCACGCAGGTTACCGGCCTGATGACGGTCGACACGCTGCTTGCCGGCGACTGGGATGCGTTTTATGACGCCATCGCCCATATGGTGCAGCCCGTCTGCATCCTTGCCTATTTCAGCATGGCCTATATTACCCGCATGACGCGCGCCTTCATGATCGACGCGCTGAAGGGCGAATATGTCATCACCGCCCGCGCCAAGGGGCTTTCGGCCATGACCGTCATCTGGGGGCACGCCTTCCCGACGGTCGCCGTGCAGCTCGTCACAGTTCTCGCGCTCACCTATGCCGGCCTTCTCGAAGGTGCGGTGGTGACGGAAACCGTGTTCAGCTGGCCGGGCCTTGGCCAATACCTCACCGTCTCGCTCATGAACGCGGACATGAACCCCGTCGTCGGAGCAACCCTGTTGATCGGCTTCATCTATGTCGCCCTCAACCTGCTCGCAGACGTGCTTTACAGAGTTATGGATCCTCGCGTTCGATGATGTTAGCTAATTTCAGAAACTGGGCGCTGGATGAGACGCCACATTCGCGAACACAGGCTGCCTGGGGCAACCGGTATCGCATCTGGCTGAACCTCAAGTCCAACCCGCTGGCGGTGATCGGGCTTACGATCATCGTTCTCTTCATCGCGCTGTCGCTGCTGGCGCCGCTGCTTGCCCCTTACGATCCGGCGACGCAGAACCTCGGCAACCGTCTGGCGTTTCCGAGCGCCGAACACTGGTTCGGCACGGATGAGCTCGGTCGCGATATTCTCTCGCGCATCCTTTATGGCGGCCGCGTCACGCTCGGCATGGTCATTGCCGTCGTCGTTCTCGTGGCACCCATCGGGCTCGCCATCGGCTGCATCGCCGGTTATTTCGGCGGTATTGTCGATACGGTGCTGATGCGGGTGACGGATGTGTTCCTGGCCTTCCCGCGCCTCATCCTCGCGCTCGCCTTCGTCGCGGCGCTGAAGCCCGGCGTCGAAAGCGCCATTCTCGCCATCGCGCTCACCGCATGGCCGCCCTATGCGCGTCTGGCCCGCGCCGAAACCATGACGGTGCGTGGCAGCGATTTCGTCGCGGCCTATAGGCTGACCGGCGCTTCCGCCTGGCGCATCATCGCCCGGCATATCGCACCGCTCTGCGTGCCGAGCCTTATCGTGCGCATCACGCTCGACATGAGCTCGATCATCATCACCGCCGCAAGCCTCGGCTTCCTCGGCATGGGCGCGCAGCCGCCTTCGCCGGAATGGGGCGCGATGATCGCCACCGCCAAGCGCTTCATCTTCGAACAATGGTGGGTCGCCACCATTCCCGGCATCGCCATCTTCCTCGTTTCGCTCGCCTTCAACTTCCTCGGCGATGGCCTGCGCGACGTTCTCGACCCGAAGGGACATTGAGCCATGCTGGTCGAAATCGAAAATCTGAAGATCGCATTCCAGACCCGCACCAGCCGTTTCGAGGCGGTGCGCGGTGTTTCCATGAAGCTCGGCACCGAAAAGCTCGGCATTGTCGGCGAATCCGGTTCGGGCAAGAGCCTCACGGCGCGCGCACTGATGAAGCTTCTGCCCTCCAATGCCGATATCCGCGCCGACAAGCTCGCCTTCGACGGCATCGACGTGCTGTCTGCCAGCGAAAGGCAGATGCGCCAGATCCGCGGAAAGCGGGCGGGCTTCATCCTGCAGGACCCGAAATATTCGCTGAACCCGGTGAAGACCATGGGTGCGCAGATCGCGGAAGCCTGGCGGGCCCATAAGGGCGGCAGCAAGCGTGCCGCCATGGAAGCGGCGATCGGCCTGCTTGATCAGGTGAAGATCCGCAATCCGCGCCAGGTTGCCTCATCCTATGCGCATGAGGTTTCCGGCGGCATGGGCCAGCGCGTGATGATCGCCATGATGCTCGCGCCCGATCCCGAACTTCTGATCGCTGACGAACCGACCAGCGCGCTTGATGCGACGGTGCAGGCGGAAATCCTGCGGCTGATCGAGGAGCTGGTGTCGGAACGCGGCATGGGCCTCATCCTCATCAGCCACGACCTGCCGCTCGTTTCGCATTTCTGCGACCGCGTCGCCGTGATGTATTCTGGCCGGGTGATGGAGGAACTGAAGGCGTCCGAACTCCTGAAAGCCGAACATCCCTACACAAAGGGACTTCTGAACTGCATTCCCTCGCTGACGCATCCGCGCGAGCGCCTTCCCGTTCTCAACCGTGATGCAGGGTGGTCCAGCCAATGATCGACGTCGATAATCTCCGTATCAAGTTCGGCGACCGCGAAGTGGTGAAGGGCGTGTCCTTTTCGGTGGAAAAGGGCGGCAGCTTCGGCATCGTCGGCGAAAGCGGCTCGGGCAAGTCCACCATCCTGCGGGCCATGGCGGGCCTCAACGAAAGCTGGGAAGGCCGTATCGCCTTTGCCGGCAAGGACGCACCGCTGAAGCGCACGCCGGAGTTCTTCCGGCAGGTGCAGATGGTGTTTCAGGATCCCTACGGTTCACTGCATCCGCGCCAGACCATCGACCGTATTCTCAGCGAATTGCCGCTGGTGCACGGCATGGACAATATCGAAAAACGCATCCAGCAGGCTTTGTCCGATGTGGCGCTGCCGCAGGCCGTGCGTTTCCGGTTCCCGCACCAGCTTTCCGGCGGCCAGCGCCAGCGCGTGGCGATTGCCCGCGCGTTGATCGCGGACCCGCAGGTGCTGCTGCTCGATGAGCCGACTTCGGCGCTCGATGTGTCGGTGCAGGCGGAAATCCTGAACCTGTTGCAGGACCTGCGCGCGGCACGCAACCTCACCTATATTCTCGTCAGCCACAATCTGGCTGTTATCGCGCATCTGTGCCCGCAGGTTGGCGTGATGCTGAACGGGGAAATGGTGGAGCAGCTGAGTGCCGGCGATCTGCGCGATGGACGGACCAAACACCCGCATACGGAAGAGCTGCGCAGCCTGAGCATCCGGCTGGAAGAACCGGCCTGAGGTTGGTTTGGGATGATGGAGAGACGGCACAAGCTTTCCTCCGTCATCCTCGCCCCTGAGGCGAGGATCCATGCACCTGGGAGAGGTGGATCCTCGGGTCAAGCCCGAGGATGACGTCGAATATGCCGTGTCGCTTCTTATGTCCGTCCGGCTTTTAATGAAGACACAAGAGACCGAACCATGCCACAGCAATTCGACTGGAACGCCGCTTCAACCCTTTCAGAGAGCTTCGTCTCGCAATGGGCGAGCAACGAGCCGGGCGGGGCGGTCATCGGTTTCGATCTCAACGGCATTCGTTTTGCCCATGCAGGCGGTGTCGAGAGCCTTTCGACATTCGCACCTTTCACGCCGCAGAGCGTGGTGCGTTACGCCTCCGTCACCAAACACGCTTTCTGCGCCATGGTGCTTGCCCATTCCGATCTGATCGGGCTTGACGATCCACTCGGCAAACATCTGCCGGAGCTGCAATCGCCGCTCCGCGAGGTGACGGTGGGGCAGGCGCTGGATATGAGCGGCGGGCTGCCGGATACACGGGAATGCCTCTCACTGCTTGGCCTTTCCGTATACACCGAGACGAAGGCCGGACCGCTTCTCGAATACCTGTCACGGCTGACGCGGCTGAATTTCGATGCCGGCAGCGAGGTTTCCTATTCCAATACCGGTTACCGTCTGGTGGAAGCGGCGCTGGAACGCCGGGGTTTCTGTTTCGACGATTTCGTGCAGACGCAGATTGCCGGGCCGTTCGGCGTGTTTCTCAAGGCGCCGGATGTCTGGAACGATCCTGTCGATGGGCTGGTGCCTGGCTACTGGAAGGCCGAAGACAACTGGCAGCTTTCGGCCGCCGGTCTGCATATTTCCGCTTCCGGCAGTCTTGCCGGCAGTGCCGAAGCACTTACCCGTTGGTTGCAGGGTCTGATGCGCGGCGAGGGCAGCTTCGCGGGTGTTCTTGACGCGCTTTCCGCCGAGCGGCCGCTCGCGGATGGGCGGATGAGCGAATATGGCTTGGGCTTACGCTGGTCGCATCTCGGTGACAGGCACTTCGTCGGTCACGGCGGTTCGCATCCGGGCTACAAGACCTATTTCCTGCTCGATCCGGAAAATGGCACGGGCTTCGTCGTGGTGTCCAACCGCGAGGATACCAACGGTTTCAAGATCGCGCTGGAAAGCATGGCGGCTTTGACCGGCCTGCCTTTGCCCAAACCCGCCACCAACCTTCCTGATGGTCTTTACGTGACCGAAAGCGGACCGTGGTGGCTGGAGATCAAGGGCAGCACATCCACTTTCATCGATGGCGACGATACGCTTTATGAAGATGCCGATGGCTGGGTTTCTTCCCGCTCCGCATCCTCGCCCATGCGCCTCAGATGTGAAGGCGATGCGATCGTCGGTGAGGCCGGCCATGCCGCCCGCCGTTTCCTGCCGGTTGGCGATCATGCCGTGCCGGATGATCTTTCGGGAACGTGGCGCTCCGATGAGGGCGCCGATTTCACGATCAGCGGCTCGTCACTGACGATGGGCATCGGCCCGACGCGTCGCAGCATGCCTCTGAAGGCGCTCGGCAATGGCCGCTTTCTCTTCACGCTGATTGATGGGCCATGGACGAAGCGCGTCTGCCTCAACCGGCTGGGTGACGACCGGATCGAGCTGGTCTCCAGCCGGGCGCGGATGATCGAATATTCCAGAAGCCGCTAACGGTCTGAACCGATCCCGTTGCGTCCCGCAAACGCGACGTCATCCTCGGGTCAAGCCCGCGGATGACGCAAGCGGCCGCTCGTCAGTTTCCCAAACGGCCCGAAGCTTTCTAAAGGGTTTCAATCAGCCCTTATTGCTCCTAATAAAGACCCCATGTTCCGGTTGAAGGCTGGGACGACATCTTTGTGGGAGAACAGGCCCTTGGAAGTCAAATGGCTCGAGGATTTCCTGGCGCTGGCCGGAACGCTCAATTTCTCGAAGGCGGCGGATGAGCGGCATGTGACGCAATCCGCCTTCAGCCGGCGCATCAAGCAGCTTGAAGCCTGGGTGGGGGCGACGCTGGTCGACCGCGCCTCTTATCCGTCGCGGCTGACCGAGGCGGGGGTGAAGTTCGTGCCGGTGGCGCAGGAGACGCTGAAGCAGCTTTACCATGCGCGGCGCACCCTGCTGCAGGAAGAAGGGGCCGATGCGAAGACGGTCCGGCTGACGGCGCTGCATACATTGTCTTTCACCTTCTTTCCCGACTGGCTGAAACGGGTGAACGAGACGGCCGGGCCGCTATTCTCGGTTCTGCGGCCCGATTCCGGCAGCATGGAGGAAAACCTCAATTCGCTGGTTGACGGGCAGAGCGATTTCCTTCTGACCTATGCCCATCCCGAAGTGCCGATGCTGCTCGATGCGCAGACCTTCGAGTTCCGCGTGCTGGGTGCCGAAAACATCATTCCCGTTTCCGCACCGGCGAAAAATGGCTCACCGCTGCATGCGCTCACGGAAAATGCGCGAAAACCCTTCGCCTATCTCGATTACGAAAAGGCCTCGTTCTTCGGGCCGTTGCTGCGCGATCTGCTGAGCGCGCGCCTGCCGCAATTCGAACGGGTGCATGAGGGCAGCATGTCGGTGGGGCTGAAAGCCATGGCGATGGCCGGCTGGGGTGTTGCCTGGGTGCCGGAAAGCCTGATGCGGCACGAGTTGGACAGCGGCGCGCTGGTGCGCGCCGCCGATGACAGTTTCGATATTGCCGTCGATATCCGGCTTTATCGTTCCAAGGAGAACCGCCGGCCCGTTGTCGAGCGTATATGGGCGGTTCTCGAAGGCTAAAGCATTTCCAGGAAAAGTGGCCCCGGTTTTCCGTCCGGAAATGCGACAAACAAAAAGCTTTCGATCAGATCGCGGTGCGGCGGGCGTTTTCCAGATAGAGCGCGCGCAGACGGCTGACGAGCGGGCCAGGCTTGCCGTTACCCACCGGCTTGCCGTCGATCTTCGTCACCGAAACCACGAAGTTGGAGGCGCTGGTCAGGCAGGCTTCATTTGCATTCAGCGCTTCTTCCAGCGTAAACGGCCGCTCTTCCAGCGTGAAGCCGGCTTCTTTGGCCAGTTGCAGGGCGGCGAGGCGGGTGCAGCCGGGCAGGGTCTTGTTGCTGTTGCCGCGGGTAATGATCTTCTTGTCGCCGGTGATGATATAGGCGGTTGAGGACGCGCCTTCGGTGACGAAACCATCCTCGATCATCCACGCCTCGTCGCAGCCTTCGGCCTTGGCGATGCGCTTTGCCATGACCTGCGGCAAAAGGCAGACGGTCTTGATATCGCGGCGTTCCCAGCGCTGGTCCGGAACCGATTTGACGGCGATGCCGACCTCTTCGACCGGAGTGCCGATCAGCTTCTTGGCCTGGGTAAACATGACCAGCGTCGGCTTCAGATCGGCGGAGAACAGGAAGTTGCGGTCTTCGGCCCCACGCGTCAGCTGCAGATAGATCATGCCTTCGACGAGGTTGTTGTCGGCAATCAGGCGGCGTTCGGCCTCGACGATTTCCTTGGTCGTGACCGGCAGGGCCACGTCGATTTCGCGGGCGCTGCGCTCCAGACGGGCCATATGCAGGTCGCTGTCAATCAGCTTGCCCTCGAGAACCGAGGTAACTTCATAAATGCCGTCGCCGAACAGGAAGCCGCGGTCGAAGATGGAGAGGCGGGCGTCCGCTTCGGGCAGGAATTCGCCGTTGACGTAAACGATGCGGCCGGATGGGCTAGTCATGAAAACTCCGTCTGGAAAAGTCAGGCTGAAAGAAGGGTTTTAAGGGCGTCGATGGAAATGGCTTCGACCGTGGAGGCCTTGCCGGTGCCGGCATTGAAGCCGGTTGTCGTGGTTGCCGCGCAGAGCGAATTGAGGATCGCCTCCTCCGTCGCCTCAATCGCTGCTTCGAAGAGCGGCGAAATCGCATCGTTGGAAAGCTCAGGATATTCCGCCACCGCCTTGCGGCGCGCCGGCGTGCGGCGCAGCCGCTCATCGGTGGAAAAGGCCAGCGCATAGTCACCGGAGCCATTGCTGAGTGCGGCACCCGTGCGGGCCAGCCCGCCGAAGCTTCTGGCCGCGAGACGCTTCAGATTGCGGGAGGAGAGCGGCGCGTCGGTTGCGACAATGATGACGATAGAGCCGTCCTTGTCCTTATGGTCAGGGCTGACATAGGGCTTGCCGCAGACCAGCAGATGGCCG
The DNA here is from genome assembly GCF_029840625.1 of Agrobacterium sp. GD03872. NCBI lineage: Bacteria > Pseudomonadati > Pseudomonadota > Alphaproteobacteria > Hyphomicrobiales > Rhizobiaceae > Agrobacterium > Agrobacterium sp. GD03872. The sequence goes on along the minus strand of NZ_JAOCCY010000025.1, from coordinate 13,148 downwards.
CCGTAATTGGATTGCACGAGAATGCCGAGCGTATAGGTCTTTCCGGCGATGGTGACGATGCGGGATGCGGTGCCGATGCCACCTTTCATGCCGAAAGCGACCGTACCGGTTCCGGCACCCACGCCACCCTCGACCACCGGGCCTGTGGCCGCGTTTTGCAGCGCGGTCGAAATTTCCTCTACAGTAGGGCGTCCGCCGCGGATGTCGTTGAGGCGGGAGTCGTTGGTCTCTCCGACGACCGCATTGATGGACACCACTTTTTCATTACCCGGCTGCGCCAATGCGTGGCGGTTGATCGCCTCGATTGCCCGGCCGGTCGCCAGCGTATTGGTGAGGATAACAGGTGTTTCGAGTTCGCCGAGTTCCTCGATCTGAGTGGAGCCGGCAAATTTGCCGAAGCCGTTATAGACGGCGAAGGCGGCGGGCACCTTATCCTGAAACAGATTGCCGCCATGCGGCAAGATCGCGGTTGCGCCGGTGCGGATCGTGTCGCCTTCGATGACGGTCGAATGGCCGATGGTCACGTCTTCGACATCGGTGATGGCGTTGAGCGGGCCGGTCTCGAAATGGCCGGGCCGGAAACCGATATCGCGCAGTCTCGGGCGGGTCGTCTGATGCATCGGGCGATCACTTTTGCGGAATGCAGGCTCAAGGTGGAACAGGCGCGGCTTGCGAAAAGCTTTGCTCTGACTTGACGTTAGACTACTTTGCCGGGAAACGGCATCGCAAAAATGGAATAGTTTTATGCGGGCAATGGATGCGCTCAGGAGGCGCGTTGCGCGGCTTCGTCTTCACGCTGCAGCCATTGCCGCATCGCGTCTTCCGTCTCTTCGCGCGTCGGTGCGCCGATGCGGCCGCCGAAGACGGTGCATTTCAGCGCGGCGGCAACGGAGGACAGGCGGATTGCGGCGCGGCTTTGCATGGCTTCAGCCATCGCCAGCGCAAAGGTGCCGTGGAAGATATCGCCCGCCGCCAGCGTGTCCACCGCCTCGACCTGCATCGTTGACTGGAAATGCACGGTCGGATTGCCGGCCTCGGTCCACCAGCAGCCCTGCGGACCGGCGGTGACGGCGATGAATGTCTGCGGATACCGGGCATGCAGCACCGGCAGCATGTCTTTCACCGTTTCAAGCCCGGTCAGCCGGGCGGCGGCGGGTTCGGAAAAGACGATATGGGTTGCGGCGGGTGCGAGCTTCTCCAGCGTTTCCACCGGCGCAACATCGCCATCCAGAATGGCGGGTTTGCCAAGCGCGCGCGCCACAGTGAGCACATCGAGTGCCAGCTCCGGCCAGCGCACATCCACCAGAACGGCATCGAACGGGGCAATATCTGCCGGCGTGCAGGAGCGTTTTTTCTCATGCAGGCGATGATCGTAAAAAGGCACGATCAGCCGTTCTCCCCGGTCATCGATGATGATCGTCGACAGGGCCGAGCGCGCCCCGGCGGCGATGGTCATGCCCGCAACATCGATGCCGCTTTCGGCGAGATCGCGCAGGATGCGGGCGCCGGTTTCGTCGTCGCCCACCGCACCCCACAGGCTGGCGCGGCCGCCCATGCGATGCACGGCATAGGCGGCGCTCGAAGCCATGCCTTCGGCAATCTGCAGCATCTCATAGGGCAGGACCTTGCCTTCGCCCTTCGGCATGTCATGCACACGGAACAGGGTGTCGAGCACGGCAGCACCCACGCAGAGCACATGCTTGCCGCCCGCTTCCTTTACCATTCTCTTCGCTCCTGCCGTGTTCAGATACGCTTGCCGCTGTCCTTGTCGAACAGATGCACCGTTGCCGGATCGATGGCAATATGGATCGTATCGCCGAAGCGGACATTGAGGCGCTCGCGGAACAGGCAGGCGATCTCGTCACCCTTGCAGTTCAGCTTGGCGTAGATTTCCGAGCCGGTGCCTTCGACCAGTTCGACCCGGCCTTCGATGCCGGTCTCGGCGGCGCGGATATGTTCCGGCCGCACGCCGTAGACGAGGTCGCGGCCGCCCAGTTTGCCGATATCGGCATTGACGGGCAGCGGCAGGCTGAGGCCCTTTGCGGTGCGGAAGACGCCTTCCTCGACACGGCCGCGAATGAAATTCATGGCCGGCGAGCCGATGAAGCCGGCGACGAAGAGATTGGCGGGATTGTCGTAAAGCTCGAGCGGCGCGCCGATCTGCTCGATCACGCCATCATGCAGCACCACGATCTTGTCGGCCATGGTCATGGCTTCCACCTGATCGTGGGTGACATAGATGGTGGTGGTGCCGATGCGCTGGTGCATGGCCTTGATCTCGCCTCGCATCTGCACGCGCAGCTTGGCGTCGAGGTTGGAGAGCGGCTCGTCGAACAGGAAGACCTGCGGATCGCGCACCAGCGCGCGGCCCATGGCGACACGCTGGCGCTGGCCGCCGGAAAGCTGGCGCGGATAACGGTCGAGCAGCTTTTCCAGTCCCAGAATGGCGGCGGCCCTGTCGACCTTGGCCCTGGTTTCGTCCGCGCTCACCTTCTTCAGCTTCAGCGCGAAGCCCATATTGTCCTTCACCGTCATGTGCGGATAAAGCGCGTAGTTCTGGAACACCATGGCGATATCGCGGTCGCGGGCGGGCAGGTGGCTTACCTCGCGCGCGCCGATGTGGATTTCGCCATCGCTCAGCTCTTCCAGCCCCGCGATCATGCGCAGCAGGGTGGATTTGCCGCAGCCGGAAGGGCCGACGAGCACGACGAATTCGCCATCCTTGATATCGATATCGATGCCGTGGATGATGTTGACCGCGCCGAAGCGCTTCTGGACGTTCAGGATATTGACCGGTGCCATTGTAAAGGTTCCCGTTATAATTTGTTGGTTCAGCCGCCCTTGACGGCGCCGGCGGTCAGGCCCGCCACGATCTGTTTCTGCGCGAACATTGTGAGCAGCAGCACCGGCAGCGTGACGATCAGCGCGGCTGCGGCAAGCGGTCCCCAGCTCACCTGTTCAAAGGAGAGCATGTTGTAGACCGCGACCGGCAGGGTGCGGGTTTCACGGCTGGCCAAGACGATGCCGAAGACGAAGTTGTTCCACGAGAAGATGACGGCGAGGATGAAGGAGACGACGATGCCGGGCTTGGCAATCGGCAGCGCCACCAGCCGGAACACCTGCCAGGAGGAGGCGCCGTCAATGCTTGCCGCCTCTTCCAGCTCCTTCGGTGTGGTTTCGAAATAACCGATCATGATCCAGACGACGATCGGAACCGTCACCACGAGATGGATGATGATCTGTGGCCAGAGTGTGCCCAAGAGGTTCAGCCATTGGAACAGCAGGAACAGCGGAATGAGGAATGAGAGGCCGGGCGTCATACGGGCGATCATGATGACGACGGCGGATTTTTCCGCCTTCAGCCGGGCGATGCCGTAACCGGCGGGCACGCCGATGACGAGCGCCAGAATGGTGGCCGCGCCGGTGACGAGCACCGAATTCCAGAAATAGAGGAAGAAATTATTCTCCTCGAACACCTTCACATAATTCGACCAGGCGAAACGTTCGGGAATGAGGATCGGCGGATAGGCGCCGTTGTCGATTTCATATTTCAGCGACAGCGAGATCATCCACATGAAGAACAGGATGACCGGCGAGATCATCACCAGTGCCACGAAGAAAAGGCCGATGCGATCGAGTGTCTTACGTTTCAGGATTTTTCCAGACATCAGCGATCCTCCATCTCGTTCCATTGCGAGCGCTGGCGCACCATCAGAAGCACGAAGGAGAGCGCCACGATGATGATGAAGAAGACGACGGCCATGGCCGAGCCGTAACCGATGTCGTAGTAGGCAAAGGCCGTGTTGTAGAGATAGATGTTGATGGTTTCCGACGCCGTTCCCGGGCCCCCTTGCGTCATCGCATAGATGATGTCGAAGCTTTTGACGGCGTCGATGGAGCGGATGATGACGGCGATCATCAGGAACGGCGCAATCATCGGCATGGTCAGATAACGGAACTTCTGCCAGGCATTGGCGCCGTCGATTTCGGCGCTCTCATAGGGCTCGCGCGGCACGGCAGCGAGACCACCAAGCACGATCAGCATGACGAGCGGGGTCCATTGCCAGGTCTCCACCAGCACCAGCGAGGGGATGACGGTTGACTGGTTGTAAATCCATTCCAGCGGGCCGATGCCGATGAAGGAGAGCAGATAGTTCAGGACGCCGAGCTGCGGGTGGAACATCATGGTCCAGACGAGCGCGATGGCGACCGGGGTCGCCATCATCGGCATGACGAAAACGCCGCGCAGGAAACCGCGCAGCGGAAACTGCGCATCGAAAACCAGCGCCGCCAATGTTCCGAGGAACAGCGGAGCGACGACCGACAGCACGGTATAGATGAGCGTGTGCCAGAGCGATTCCCAGAACCGTCCGTCACTGGCGAGCCGGATATAGTTCTCGAAACCGATAAAGCTCTGCTCCTGTCCGAGCGTCCAGCGGTGCACGCTCATCCACAGGGTAAAGACCCATGGAAAAACGATGACAGCCAGAATGACGATAAGTGCCGGTATGACGAAGGGCCAGTAGTTGGGAGCAAGCCTTGCCGGCCTGCTCCCTTCTCTACGACTGACGCCTGTCTTGGTGTTTTCGATGCTCACGGAGGCCATTATCCCTCGCTACGTGCCAGAACGGGTGCGAACTGTTCCGTCGCCTTTTTCAGTTCGGCTGCCGGGTCCGCGCCGCCGATCATGTTGGTGAGGCCGACGCCGTAGATGTCGCGGAACTCCGTCACCGGAATGATGACGGGAAGCGCAAGCTGGGAGACCTTGCCGGAACCGACAACGGCATCCAGCCAGGCGGCCGGCATCTTCACGCCTTCGCGGACCTTCTGGTCTTCGAGGATGGACTGGCGGAATGGAACGCCGGCACCGGCCTGCAACAGACGCGCGCCCATTTCATGCGAGATCGCCCATTGGCAGAAGAGATAAGCGGCTTCCTTCTTGCTGCTGGCTTCGACAACACCAAGACCATCGCCGAAGGTGCCGGCGGCCTGGGTTGCAGGGCCCTTCGGCATGACGCCGTAACCGACCTTGCCGACGACGCGGGATTTTTCCGGGTTCTCGATTGGCGGCGCAAAGCCGACGCCATCGAACCACATGCCGATCTTGCCCTGCAGGAAGGCCGATTGTGCTTCCGCCCAGTTGAAGCCGGAAACGCCGGGAGGGGCGGCCTTGGTCATCAGGCGCTGATAGAGCTTCGCCGCCTCCACGGCTTCCTTGGATTCGGTATCGATCTTTCCGTCCGCACCGATGGGCTTGGCGCCGTAACCCAGCATCAGCGAGGTCCAGACCGGGGTATTGGCGTTCTTCAGGCCACGGGCGACGAAACCATAGGTGTTGGTGGCGGGATCGGTGATCTTTTCTGCCGCCGTTACCAGTTCCTCGAAGGTTTCAGGGTATTTCAGGCCCTTGGCTTCAAAGAGTTCCTTGTTCCAGTAAACGATCCAGTAATCCACCGAGAAGGGCAGCGAGCGCAGCACGCCGTCGCTATCCTTGGCAAACAACATGCCGGCTTCAGCGAAATCCTTTTCGACGAGCGACGGATCGGTGAGCGACGGGTCCTTGAGGAAGCCGCTGATATCGGCCAGCCACTTGCCCTTTTCGAACTGGCGCTTCTGGACGTGATAGCTCAGATGCACGACGTCGAAGCTCGGCTTGCCGGAGGAAAGCTCGATGACGACTTTCTGGCGCTGCTGCTGTTCCGGGGTTGCTTCGGCATTGACCTTGATGCCGGTCAGCTCTTCGAATTCGCCGAGATATTTGATCAGTGTTTCGCTGCGCGGGCTTTTGACAAGGTTGACTTCGAGCGTCGTTCCGGCGTGTTTTTTCCAGTTCACCGCCGCCGATGCCGGGCGAATGCCGAGCATCGCGCTGCCGCCAATCGCGGCCGTGCCTGCCAGAAAGGCGCGACGCGTGGGGTTGAGCAATGAATGCGTCATGTCACTTCTCCTCCAGATTAGCCGGAAATTCTCCTCACCCCGGCTTGTTGCTTATTTTCCTGCAATCCCGACGCAGGACCGTTTTCGACCCTGCCGGCGTTGCCTTACACCGCCAGCGCCCTGTCCCTTGCGTTGCGGATATGGGCGGTCAACCGTTCCACGGCCTCTTCCACGGATCGCCTCTCGATGGCTTCGAGAATGGCGAGATGTTCCTTCATCACCGACTTCACATGGCCGGCAATACGAAAGCGCTCCTGATTGATGAGGCGCATCTTGATGGAATTGACCCGATAGGCGTTCGAGATGATCGAATTGCCAAGCGCATCGATGAAGGCATCGTGCATGCCCCAGTCCACCTGCTGCGCGTGCTGGTCCAGTTCCGGCGATTCCTCGCCCTTTTCTGCCGCTTCGGCGATATCGCGATGCTGCTTTAAAAGCTTGGCGATGGTCTCGTCCGAGGCCGAACGGGTAAAGAGCGCCACGGCCTCCTTTTCGAGGAATATACGGAACTGGAACGCCTCGCGGATGAGGTTGAGATCGATATGGGCGACCTGCAATCCCCGCTGCGGCACGGTCTTGATCAAGCCTTCCGCCTCCAGCCGTGGAATGGCCTCCCGGATTGCCCCCAGCGGCAGACCCGTCAATTCCACGAGGCGGCGTTGCGAGATGAATTGCCCCGGGCGAACGTCGCGCGAGAGAAGGTGATGCGTAAAGCTTTCATACGCCCGTTCCCGCAATGTCTGTTCGCCGGTATCGTCCATGCTCAGCCTTTCAAGGTTGGTTCAGGCGGCCTGCCTGCGAAACAGCGCGTCGAATGCGCCTTCGATCTGCCGCCGGTCCTCCGGTGAAACGGCGACGAGCGGGGCGCGCACGTCAGACCAGATGGTTTCCCCTGTTGTGTGTGATACCAGCACCTTGACGGCGGGCGTAACCGGGAATTTCAGAAGTTCCACAACAAGATCGACGACACGCTCATCGTCCTTGCCGTCAACGGCCATGGCGCGCACTTCCTTAGTCAGGAAATTGGCGACGCCCGATATCGCGCCCTGACCGCCGAGGCGTACGCCTCTCGCCAGATCGCGCTCATCGCCGATCAGGATGGCGAGATCGCCGTGCTCCTTCAACAGGCGTTCGGTATGGCTCCAGTTGCCGGAGGAGTCCTTCACGCCGGTGACGATGCCGGGGAATGCCTTTTTCAGTCTTCCCACCAGCTCGACCGACAGTGTCACCATGGTCACGGAGGGGATGTTGTAGACGAGGATGTCACGCGCATCCTTGCCGATCTTTGCGAAAACCGACGAGAACCAGGCAAACAGGCCGTCGTCGCTGACATTCTTGAAATAGGAGGGCGGGGCGAGCAGAATATTGCGGACGCCGGCTTTCAGGGCTTCCGCCGACTGGTCTGCCGCATCCTCGATGGAATCCACGAGAACGCCGGTGACAAGGCGGGACGGCGCAATACCGGCCCCGATGAAGCGGGAGAGGATGACCTGCCGTTCGCGGCTGCCAACGGAACATCCTTCGCCCGTGGTGCCGAAGAGTGTCACGCTGTCGCAGCCATTTTCAAGGCAGCGACGGGCATGGGCGATCATGGCATCGATATCGACCGCGCCGTCCTTTTTGAAGGGGGTGGTCAGGGCTGCCGAAAGGCCGAATTTCTGGGTCAATTAAGATGCTCCTCCAAGGTGACCGCGAATTGATAGCGCGCTGACATGTTAGCTGTAAAGAGGTAATTGATGGGCGACTTGTTGGTAGGTCGGCGGCGGATGTTTACCTTGATGCTCAGCGGCAGGGCGGTTCTGCGGAGGTGGCATGGACTGGCCGCGCCGTATGAAGGCGGATACTGTTTTATCGTGGTGCCAAGGGCCTGTCCCGCTTTGCAGGGCGCGCGAATACATGCGAAAATAAAATTTGACTGTTGGAGTAAAGATTTTTATCAGGCACTCTGAATATAGGGATAAAGGGACCATCATCATGACCATTGCGGAACCGGCAGCGCCTGTAGCAGAGATCGAGCAAAGCCGCGTCAAGCGCCTGAAGGCTGCGACGCGGGGTGCGCATAGTGATCTCGATGCCTTCATCATGGCATCGAAGCCCTTCGAGAGCCGGGAGAATTTCGGCAAGTTCGTGGAAACGCAATATCTCTTCCATCGTGACCTCGATGCCTTTTTCTCCAATGCAACGCTTGACGGCCTGCTGCCAGACCTGAAGGGCCGCCGCCGCCTCTCCATGATCGAGCAGGATCTTGCCGATCTCGATCTTGCCATTCCCGAAGCGGTGGAGCCACGCTTTACCGGTAAAACCCCGTTCGATCTGCCCGAGGCCATGGGCTGGCTTTATGTGGTGGAAGGCTCCAATCTCGGTGCTGCTTTCCTGCTGAAGGATGCGGCCAAGCTTGGGCTGAACGAAGAATTCGGCGCGCGCCATCTGGCCGGTGCGCCGGAAGGACGCGGCCTGCACTGGCGCACCTTCACCGCCGCGCTCGATGAAATTTCGCTGACCGTCGAAGAGGAAGAGCGCGTCGTCGCTGGCGCCGAAGCGGCCTTCCGGGCGGTTCATGCCTATGCGCAGCAGCGGTTGGGTTGAATTTTTGGCATAGCTTAATGGCGGGAAACGCCCTTGCGCGGAACACGCCGTCGACGGCGCTCCGCACGCGACGTCATCCTCGGGCTTGACCCGAGGATCCATTGGTTACAGTGGGTTATGGATCCTCGGGCCGAGCCCGAGGATGACGAAGAGTGTGAAGCAGTTCTTGCCGCACTTTCAGGCCCATTTGCGACAGCCTCGTTCCTGCACCTCTCGCATTCCATTTGTGCCGAATAAACAGGCAAATATTTTTACCAAATGATAAAATTTTTATCTTTTGGTCAGGGCTCGGCGCACCCCGAAATTTTATCCATTTGATAAAATTATTTTATTTGGTCTGGCACAGAACCTGCTACTCTTTTGTCAAGTCAGGAGACACCTGACGCTAAAAAGGGAACAGCAAAATGGAAGTTGGTGTTTTTATCCCGATCGGGAACAATGGGTGGCTTCTTTCCGAAAACGCGCCGCAATACAAACCGAGCTTCGACCTGAATAAGGCCATCACCTTGAAGGCGGAGCAATATGGTTTCGACTTCGCGCTGTCGATGATCAAGCTGCGCGGTTTTGGCGGCAAGACCGAGTTCTGGGACTATAATCTGGAATCCTTCACGCTGATGGCGGGCCTTGCCGCCGTCACCTCCAAGATCAAGCTGTTCGGCACGGCCGCAACGCTGGTCATGCCGCCCGCCATCGTTGCCCGCATGGCGACGACCATCGATTCCATTTCCGGCGGCCGTTTCGGCATCAACCTGATTACCGGCTGGCAGCGTCCTGAATATAGCCAGATGGGGCTCTGGCCGGGCGACGATTATTTCGGCGACCGCTACGAATATCTCGGCGAATATACCTCCATCTTGAAAGAACTGCTGACGGAGGGCCAGTCGGACTACAAGGGCAAGTTCTTCCAGATGGACGATTGCCGCATGAAGCCGGTGCCGCAGGGCGACGTCAAACTCATCTGCGCCGGTTCCTCCAACTCCGGCATGGCGTTTTCGGCCAAGTTCGCCGATTACAGCTTCTGCTTCGGTGTCGGCGTCAATACGCCGAAAGCTTTCGCCCCCACCAATGAGCGGCTGCTGGCGGCAACGGAAAAGACCGGCCGCGAGGTTAAATCCGTCGTGTTGACGATGGTGCTTGCCGAGGAAAAATCCGAGGATGCCTGGGCGAAATGGGAGCACTACAAGGCCGGTGCGGATGAGGATGCGATCAAGTGGCTCGGCCTGCAAAGCGCTGTCGACACCAAATCCGGCTCCGACACCAATGTGCGGCACATGTCCAATCCCGTCTCGGCGGTCAATATCAACATGGGAACGCTGATCGGCTCCTATGAGGAGGTGGCGGCCATGCTGGACGAGATGAGCGAAGTGCCGGGAACGGGCGGCGTGATGCTGACTTTCGACGACTTCCTCGAGGGCGTGGAAAAATTCGGCAAATATGTGCAGCCGCTGATGAAGAGCCGCGCGCATGTTCAGGCTGCACTGGAGGCTGCGGAATGAGTGAAGCCGTTGTGGCGGGTTACAAGGGGCCGGAAAGCCGTTCGGAAAGCGTGACGCTTCCCGCCCGGCCGGAGCCGATCACCCTCAAGCCCAGCGAGACCGCCGTTGTCGTGGTCGACATGCAGAACGCCTATTCGACCGAGGGCGGTTATGTCGATCTCGCCGGTTTCGACATTTCCGGGGCCAAGGGCACCATTGCCAACATCAAGAAGACGCTGGATGCCGCGCGCGCGGCGGGTGTTCAGGTCATTTATTTCCAGAATGGCTGGGACAAGGACTATGTCGAGGCGGGCGGCCCGGGTTCGCCCAACTGGCATAAGTCCAACGCCCTGAAGACGATGCGAAAGAGGCCGGAGCTGCAGGGCCAGCTGCTGGCCAAGGGCACGTGGGACTATGCCATCGTCGACGAGCTGCAGCCGCAGCCCGGCGATATTCTGGTGCCGAAGACGCGTTACAGCGGTTTCTTCAATACCAATATGGACAGCGTACTGCGCGCCCGCGGCATCCGCAATCTGGTCTTCGTCGGCATCGCCACCAATGTCTGCGTGGAAAGCTCGCTGCGCGACGCCTTCCATCTCGAATATTTCGGGGTGATGCTGGAGGATGCCACGCATCATCTCGGGCCGGACTTTATCCAGCAGGCGACGGTCTACAATGTCGAGAAATTTTTCGGCTGGGTCGCCACCGTCAATGATTTCTGCGGCGTCATCTCGCAGGCCGCACCCGCCAGCGCTTGATATTCAATCACTAAAGAGGAGAACGAAATGCCGAAGAAGATCGTCGTGCCCGCCGGCACCAGCAAACCCATCGCTCCCTTTTCGCCGGGAACCCTTGCCGACGGCGTGGTTTATGTTTCCGGCACGCTGCCTTTCGACAAGGACAATAATGTCGTGCATGTGGGCGATGCCAGCGCGCAGACCCGCCATGTTCTGGAGACCATCAAGTCCGTCATCGAAACCGCCGGCGGCACGATGGAGGACGTGACGATGAACCATATCTTCATCACCGACTGGGCGAATTATCAGGCCGTCAACACGGTCTATGCCGAATATTTCCCCGGCGACAAGCCGGCGCGTTATTGCATCCAGTGCGGCCTCGTGAAGCCCGACGCGCTGGTGGAAATCGCTACCGTCGCCCATATCGGCAAGTAGGGCGAAACGGCAGATGATGCATTTCGAGGTTCATGGCCGGACTGATCCTGAGGCGCCCACAATCCTGCTGTCATCGGGACTGGGCGGATCGGGCGCCTATTGGGCGCCGCAGATCGAAGCCCTTTCCGATCATTTCCGGATCGTCACCTACGACCATCGCGGAACCGGCAGGACAGGCGGCGAGGCATCGGCGGAGGGCGGCATATCGGCGATGGCGGATGATGTGCTGGAAATCGTCTCGGCGCTGAACCTCGAGAAATTCCACTTCATGGGCCATGCGCTTGGCGGCCTGATCGGGCTCGATATCGCGCTCAGCCGGCCCGGCCTTATCGACAGGCTCGTTCTGATCAATGCATGGAGCAAGGCCGATCCGCATTCCGGGCGCTGCTTCGACGTGCGGATCGAGCTTCTGGAGAAATCCGGTGTTGAGGCTTTCGTCAAAGCCCAGCCGCTGTTTCTTTATCCGGCCGCCTGGATGTCGGAACATCAGGAGCGGCTGGCGCGGGACGATGCCCATGGCGTCGCGCATTTTCAGGGTGAGGTGAATGTGCTTCGGCGCATCGCGGCACTGAGGGCCTTCGATGTGGACGCCCGATTGGGCGAAGTCGGTGGCCCGGTGCTGGTGGTGGCGACGAAGGACGATCTGCTGGTGCCATACACCCGCTCCCTGCGTCTTGCGGCGGGCCTGCCTCGGGGAGAGCTTTGCCTTTTCGATTTCGGGGCGCATGCGGTCAATATCACCGAGCCCGAGCTTTTCAACCCACGGCTTCTGCAGTTCCTGCTGCCGGCCACGCAAACATTCTGACAGGATTTTAGAGAAACATGACGAAAGCACTGGACAACGAGGCACTGGCAACACTTTTCACCGAGGCGCGCACCCATAATGGCTGGACGGACAAGCCGGTCAGCGACGAGACGCTGAAGGCGCTCTACGATCTGACAAAGATGGGGCCGACCTCGGCCAATTGCTCGCCGGGGCGTTTCGTGTTCGTGCGCAGCCCGGAAGCCAAGGAAAAGCTGCGGCCGGCGCTGTCTTCCGGCAATCTCGAAAAAACCATGGCAGCCCCTGTCACCGTCATCGCCGCCATCGACAGCGAATTTTACGAGAAGCTGCCGGAGCTGTTTCCCCATGCGGATGCGCGCTCATGGTTCACCTCCAGCCCTGCTGTGGCCGAGGAGACGGCCTTTCGCAACGGCACCCTGCAAGCGGGTTATCTGATCCTCGCCGCCCGCGCCCTGGGGCTGGACACCGGAGCGATGTCCGGTTTCGACAAGGGCAAGGTGGATGCGGCGTTTTTTGCCGGTACGACTTGGAAGTCCAACTTCCTGATCAATCTCGGTTACGGCGATCCGTCGAAGCTCTTCGGCCGCCTGCCGCGTCTTGCCTTTGAAGACGCCTGCGTGCTGGCTTGATGGCCTGTTAAGGAAGGATGGGTTAGATGCAGAGGATGTCTCTTGAAAAGGAAGCGGAAATGGAGACGAAGACTGCACAGCAGCGCAGCCTCGATTATAGAAACGCCATGGCGCGGCTCGGTGCGGCGGTCAACATCGTCACCACCAACGGCGCGGCCGGCAGGGCAGGTTTTTCCGCGACGGCGGTCTGCAGCGTATCCGATAATCCGCCCACGCTTCTCGTCTGCCTCAACCGCAATTCTTCCGCTTACAGGGTGGTGAAGGCCAATGGCGTCGTCTGCATCAACACGCTTGCCGGACATCACGAGGTGCTGAGCACGCTTTTCGGCGGCAAGACGCCGGCGGAGGAACGTTTCGCCGCCGGAAGCTGGGGCGTGCTCGAAACCGGCGCTCCGGTTCTGGAAGATGCGCTCGTTTCCTTCGATTGCCGCATCCGCGAGGCGCATGATGGCGGCACGCATGATATTCTGATCTGCGATGTTGTGGATATGAAGATCAATGAAGGTGATGAGGCGCTGATGTATTTCAACCGGCGTTACCGGGTGCTTTGAGGCGGCCGTTTTGG
>NZ_JAOCCY010000024.1:0-60559 GCF_029840625.1 Agrobacterium sp. GD03872 | reverse complement strand
AGCTCAGCGATAAACCGCAAGCTTGCCCCCTCATCTGACCCTTCGGGCCATCTTCTCCCCGGCGGGGAGAAGAAACGACCGGCAACGTCGAGCTATGTCCCCAAATATTACAGCGAAACTTCCGTCTCGCTGTCCTCCTTATCCTCTTCCTCCTCCCACTTTTCCGCCTTGGTCTTCGGCTTCATCAGCGGTTCGGGCTTCACCTCGCGCACCGGCTTGTTGTGCAACATCTGCCGGCCGGCGGCGAGGCCCTCCACGGCCTGTAGCTGCAACCGCTCCTCGTCGCGTTCGCGAATGTCGTCGGCAATCGCCAGCGCCCTTTCGCTCTCCATATCCAGCCCCTCCAGAATGCGCCTGCCGAACAGCAGGCCTGATTCCAGCGTTTCGCGGATCTCATATTCCACGCCCTTTTTCCTGAGGTCGAGGGAGTGCACGCGGTCATAGGAGCGGGCATAGATGCGCACGCTCGGAAATTCCGACTGGATCATGTCGATGATACGGTCAGTCACCTCCTTCTTGTGGGTGCAGACCGCCACGAGATCGGCCCGCTCGATGCCGGCGGCGATCAGCACGTCCTTGCGGGTGCCGTCGCCGAAAAAGATACGGAAACCGAAACGGGCGGCCTGACGCACGCGGTCGGCGGAACTGTCGATCACGGTCACGTCGCGCCCGCCGGCGAGCAGGATCTGCGAGGCGATCTGGCCGAAGCGGGAAAAGCCGATCATCAGCACATCCGCACCCGCCCCGTCGAAATCCTCCTCCAGCTTGTCCTCTTCCGCATCCTCCGCCGTCAGCCGGCGTGAAATCACCGCCAGAAGCGGCGTCAGCGCCATGGAAAGCGTGACGACGGCAACGAGGATCGAAGCCGTCGCCTGCGGAAACAGCCCGGAGGCGGCCGCCGTGGTGAAAAGCACGAAGCCGAATTCGCCGCCCTGCGCCAGAAGCAGCGCGATGCGGCTCGAGGCATAACGGGACGAGCCGGCAATACGGCAGAGGCCATAGATCAGGGCCGCCTTCACCGCCATCATGACAGGTACGGCGATCAGGATAAGCACAATATTCTCATAGACGATGCGGATATGCAGCGACATGCCCACCGCCATGAAGAACAGCGCCAGAAACAGGCCGCGAAACGGCTCGATATCGGCTTCCAGCTCGTGCCGATAGGAGGATTCCGACAGCATCAGCCCCGCCAGCAGCGCGCCCATGCCCATCGAAAGCCCGACGGCCTCCATGATGGCGGCCGCGCCGATGACGACGAAGAGCGCGGCGGCGATCATCACCTCCCTCGCACCGGTGCGGGCGATGATCTGGAACATCGGCGTCAGCAGATACCGCCCGGCCAGCACCATGCCGGCCACGGCAACGACCGAAGCGACGAGATCGTTCGCCATTGAATCCGTCGGCACATCCGGCCGGTTGGAAAGAATGGTGACGAGCGCAAGCAGCGGCACGATGGCGAGGTCCTGAAACAGCAGGATCGAGAAGGAGCGATTGCCGTGCCGGGTGTTCATGTCGCCGTCATCGGCAAGGATCTGCAGCGCAAAGGCGGTGGAGGAAAGCGCAAGGCCAAAACCGGCAACGAGGCTGCCGCGCGCATCGATCAACCCCGCCCACCAGGCTATGACCGCAAGAACGCTGCCCGTCACCAGCACCTGCGCCAGCCCGAGACCTAAAATATCGCGGCGCATCTGCCAGATACGCGAGGGTTTCAGTTCCAGGCCGATGATGAAGAGCAGGAAAACCACGCCCAGTTCCGAGACGTTGAAGATGTCCTTCGCATCCGTGACCAGATGCAGGGCCGGCCCGATGACGATGCCCGCCACCAGATAGCCCAGCACGGTGCCAAGCCCTAGCTTGCGGAAAACCGAGGCCGCGATGACCGCACCGGCCAGAAGCAGCAGGGGTTCGAAAAAGAGAGCGTCGTGCTCGGTCATGCGGGCGGACTTTCGAATAGGGTGGCGACAATACCGTCCGAATGGAGAAAGCGGCGTTTCGCCCTTGATGCGGGGTTCTTGGCACAATAAATGGAACAGGAATGAAAGGCCAACTCATGTCCTCAGAAATAGATTCTTCCAAACTTCTCGATCGCGCCAGTGAGCTTGTCGATCTTGCCCGCGCCGCCGGTGCGGATGAGGCGGATGCCGTTGTCGTCCGCTCCCGCTCGCAATCGGTCGGCGTGCGGCTGGGCAAGGTTGAAAGCACCGAATCCTCCGAAAGCGACGACTTTTCCCTGCGCGTCTTCGTTGGCCGCCGGGTGGCGAGCGTTTCGGCCAATCCGGGCTTCGACCTGAAGACCTTGGCGGAGCGGGCCGTCGCCATGGCGAAGGTTTCGCCGGAAGATCCCTTCGCCTGCCTGGCGGACAAGGAGCGGCTTGCGACATCCTATGACGATCTCGAGCTTTTCGATGCGACGGAAGTGTCGGCCGATCAGCTGCGCGAGGCGGCCCTTGCTTCGGAAGAGGCGGCGCTGGCCGTCAAGGGCGTCAGCAATTCCTCAGGCGCCGGCGCATCGAGCGGCATGGGCGGCCTGGTGCTTGCCACCTCGCACGGTTTTTCCGGCAGCTATATGGGCAGCCGCTTCAGCCGTTCCGTCAGCGTCATCGCCGGCGAAGGCACGAAGATGGAGCGCGACTACGATTTCGACAGCCGCCTTTATTATGCCGATCTCGATGCCGCCGAAGAAATCGGCCGCCGCGCCGGTGAAAAAGTCGTGCGCCGCGTCGGTCCGCGTCAGGTCGATACCGGCAGCAACATCACAGTGGTCTTCGATCCGCGCATCGCCCGCGGTTTCGTCGGTGCGATTGCCGGCGCCATCAACGGCGCTTCGGTTGCCCGCAAGACCAGCTTCCTGCGCGATAAAATGGGCCAGCAGGTCCTGAAAAAGGGCCTTTATCTCACCGATGATCCGCAGATCGTGCGCGGCCCGTCCTCGCGTCCCTTCGATGGCGAGGGCGTGCGCGGTGAGAAGATGACGATGATCGAGGACGGTGTTCTCAAGCACTGGTTCCTCTCCACCTCGGCGGCGCGGGAGCTTGGCCTTGAAACCAACGGTCGGGGCGTGCGCGGTGGCACGGCGGTTTCGCCGGCTTCCACCAATCTGGCGCTGGAGCCGGGCGATCTCTCGCCGGAGGACCTGCTGCGACAGGTCGGAACCGGCTTTTACGTCACCGAGCTGATCGGCCACGGCGCCAATATGATCACGGGTGAATATAGCTGCGGCGCCAGCGGTTTCTGGATCGAGAACGGCGAAAAGACCTTCGCGGTTTCCGAGGTCACCATCGCCTCGAACCTGAAGGACATGTTCATGCGGGTCACGCCGGCTAACGATATCGACCGCAAATATGGCGTCGCGGCCTCGACGCTCGCCATCGAAGGCATGACGATCGCGGGCAAGTGAGACGGCCTGCGGGTTGTTTTCGCCGGCGCTTTGTGTGCAAGTGCGAAAAGAAAAACGGGCGCGCCGTGTGAGGCGCGCGGAAAAGACGGCAAAATGAACGATATGGCTGAGGCCCGCTGGGCCTCCGATCTGAGGCTGGTGCTGGAAGCCGCCCGTAAGGCGGGCGAGACGGCCCTCGGTTTCTTCCGCAAAGATCCCGAGGTCTGGTGGAAGAATGGCGGGCTTTCGCCGGTCAGCGCGGCCGACTATGCCGCCAATGAAATCCTCGAAACCATCCTGCGCTCCGCCCGACCGGACTATGGCTGGCTTTCCGAAGAGACGGATGACGATACGGACAGGCTTTCCCGCTCCACCGTTTTTGTCGTCGACCCCATCGACGGCACCCGCGCCTTCATCGGCGGCCGGGATACCTGGTGCGTCAGCGTCGCGGTGGTGCATGAGGGGCGGCCGGTCGTTGGCGTTCTTGTGGCGCCGGCGCTGGCGGAGGAGTTCACCGCATTTGAAGGCGGCGAAGCCCTGAAAAACGGGTCACCCGTTTTTGCAACGCGCGAAAATGCCGGCATCTTCCATCTGGCCGCACCCGAAGACGTGATTACGCATCTGCCGGAAGAAGTGCGGGGCGGCGTCAAGCGCATTCCGCATGTGCCCTCGCTCGCCTACCGGCTGGCCATGGTGGCGGATGGCCGCATCGACGGAACGCTGGTCAAGGCGAACTCCCACGAGTGGGATCTGGCCGCGGCCGACCTCATTCTGGAGAAGGCCGGCGGCCGTCTGGTCGGGCTCGATGGAAAACCTCTGATGTATAATCGCCGGCAGGTTAACCACTCCGCATTGTGCGCTGCAGCAGATTATGCGCTGCCTGCACTTTTGAAAGCGTTTTCACATCTGTCTGACAGTTGACGTTTGCCGGGAAATCCCGCAGATGAAGGCCTCTCTCAGAGTTTAAGAAAGAGATAAAGACATGACGGAATCTGGCAAACCGAAACAGCTGCTGCACCTCGTCTTCGGCGGCGAACTTGAAAACCTTCAGGATGTTCAGTTCCGGGATTTGAAGGCGCTCGATATCGTCGGTATCTATCCGGACTATGCTTCCGCGCTCACCGCATGGAAGTCCAAGGCGCAGATGACTGTCGATAACGCCCATATGCGTTATTTTATCGTGCATATGCACCGTCTCCTCAATCCGGACGACAAAATTTGAGTCCTTTTGCCCTTGCGTTGTAATACTATCGGGTGAAAGCGAGTTTTTCCGTGATTCCTGCGCGAGCGGCGCAGGCCGGGAATACCGGGGCGAGAAAATGTGATCGCGCTTTCGTTTCCGATGACAAAAAATGACGCAATTTGAGAAGAAGTAGGCGGCGATAACAACCAAAAACAGGGGAAGGGCATTGCGCGGAATGATCAAGGGCAGAATGTCATGAGCAGCCGTATCGCACGTTTCGCTCTTTCCGGTTACCGCATTGCCGGTATCGCCGCTTACCCGTTCGCCAAGCCCTATCTTTCCTATCGGGCGGCGAAGGGCAAGGAAGACAAGCGCCGAAGGCTCGAACGCTTCGGTTATGCCAGCGCCGAGCGCCCGCGCGGGCCGCTGGTCTGGTTCCATGCCGCAAGCGTGGGCGAAACGCTGGCGCTTATTCCGCTGATCCGCGAAATCCGCAAGCGCGATATCTTCGTGCTTTTGACCACCGGCACCGTCACCTCGGCCGAACTGACCCGCACGAGGCTCGGCGACGATGTGATCCATCAATATGTGCCGCTCGATATCAAGATCGCGGTCAACCGTTTTCTGGCCTACTGGGCGCCGGATGCCGCCATCACCGCTGAATCGGAAATCTGGCCGGTGACGATGATGGAGCTGGAACGCCGGCACATTCCGCAGATCCGCGTCAATGCGCGTCTCTCAGACCGTTCTTTCGACCGCTGGAAAGCCCGGCACGACATTGCAGAATCGCTGTTTTCCAAGCTGGCGCTGGTGGTTGCGCAGTCCGATCTCGATGCCGAGCGCTTCCGTGATCTCGGCTCCTGGCCGGTTGTGATTTCGGGCAATCTCAAGGGTGATACCGACCCGCCGCCCTGCGACGAGGCGCTTCTGGAGAGCTATCGCAAGCAGGTCGGCAATCGCAAGACATGGGCCGCCATCTCCACTTTCGACGGCGAGGAGAAGGCTGCCGCCACCGTGCATGCGGCGATCAAGTCGCGCAACGGCCAACTGACCATCATCGTGCCGCGCCATCCCGAGCGCGGCGATGATGTCGAGGCGATGCTGAAGGGCATGGGGCTGACCGTCGCCCGCCGCAGCCGCAATGACGTGATCACCCCGGAAACCGATATTTTCCTCGGCGATTCCATCGGTGAGATGGGACTTTACCTGCGGCTGACCGAGCTTGCCTTCGTCGGCCGCTCCTTGACTGCCGAGGGCGGGCAGAACCCGCTGGAGCCGGCAATGCTCGGCTGCGCGGTCCTGTCTGGTGCGCATGTGCAGAATTTCCGCGAGGCCTATCAGAAGCTGATCCGCGCCGGCGGCGGTCGCATCATCCGCGATGTCGAGATGCTGGCCAAGGCGGTGCATTATCTGCTGGTCAACGACAATGAGCGTTACAAGATGATCGATGCGGGCAACCGGGTCATTCAGGATATGCGCGGCGCGCTGTCCTCCACCGTCAAGGCGCTGGAACCCTATATCAATCCGCTCACCGTTTCCGCCAAGCTGCAACCGCGGAGCGCCATCGGTTCATGGTAGCGGATATCGAACTCAACACGGCGCAATCGATCGTCGCGGTCCTTTTCGACAAGGACGGTACGCTTCTCGGTTATGACGCCAGCTGGGGTCCGGTGAACCGCGAGCTGGCGGCTATTGCGGCGATGGGCGATGCCGTTCTCGCCGACCGGCTTCTTTCCGCCTGCGGCATGGACCCGGTCACCGGCCATGTCGTGCCGGACAGCCTTCTGGCCGCCGGCAATACGGCGGAAATCGCCGCCGGTCTGGTTGCCGCCGGCTCGCCCTGCGATGTCGGGGAACTGACGGCGCGCCTTGACCGGTTGTTCACCGAGGCGGCGGATAAATCCGTGCCGGTGACCGATCTCAAGGCGTTTTTCGCAAGGCTGAAGGCGCGCGGCTACAAGCTCGGCATTGCCTCCAGCGACAATGAAAACTCCATCCGCCAGACGGCCATCCGCTTCGGTTTCGAAAAGGACGTCGATTTTGTCGCGGGATATGACAGCGGTTACGGCACCAAGCCGCAGCCCGGCATGGTTCTCGGTTTCTGCGAGGCAATAGGCTTTCCGCCGGAACGTGTGGCTGTTGTCGGCGACAATAATCACGATCTGCACATGGCGAAGAATGCCGGTGCCGGTCTGCGCATCGCCGTTTTGACCGGAACAGGCTCGCTCGAAAGCCTTGGCGCCGATGCCGATTATTGTTTCGATGACATCACGGGGCTTGAAGCGCTTTTGCCGGAACGGCCTCTCTGAACCCGGTGGGATTTCCGCCGGGCCGGGTGCGGTTCCATCAAACCCCTCTGTTCGATTTTTGCAATTTACGGTTTTTTCTGGCAAACAACCTCCTGACATGTGACGGGCGAACGGAATGCCGTGGGCGACGCGGCCGGGAGCGGGAATAGATGGTTTCTGAAGCGCCGCCGTTCTGGTGGCAGAAAGCGGGCTGGCAGGCGTGGCTCCTGTCTCCTTTCTCGCTTCTTTACGGCAAGATAGCCGGCCGGCGGATGCGAACGGCGAAGAGGGCAAGCGTTGCCGTTCCGGTTATCTGCATCGGCAATTTCACCGTGGGCGGCGCCGGCAAGACACCGACGGCGATGGCAATTGCGAGAGCCGCCGTTGCAAAAGGCCTGAAACCCGGATTTCTCAGCCGCGGTTACGGCGGCACGCTCGACGTCACCACGCTTGTCGATCCCGGGCAGCACCGCTCGGCCGATGTCGGCGATGAGCCGCTGCTTCTGGCGCGAGAGGCGGTTACGGTCATTTCCCGCAAGCGGGTGGAAGGCGCACACCGGCTGGTGAAGGAGGGCGTCGATCTCATCATCATGGATGACGGCTTCCAGAGCGCACGCCTGACGCTGGATTATGCGCTCGTCGTCATCGATACGACGCGCGGCATCGGCAATGGCCATCTCGTGCCGGGCGGTCCGGTAAGAGCGCCGCTTTCCGAGCAGATGCGGCACATGACCGGGCTCCTGAAGGTCGGCAACGGCCATGCGGCCGATGCCCTGGTCCGGCAGGCGGCGAAGGCCGCCAAACCCGTTTTCGTGGCGGCGATCACGCCGCAGGAGCCGCAGGATTTCAGGGGAAGACGCGTGCTGGCCTATGCTGGTATCGCCGACCCGGCCAAGTTTTATCGAACCGTCGAGGCGCTCGGCGGCGACATCGTGCTGCAGCGCTCTTTCCCGGATCATCACCATTTCAGCGACGATGAGATCGCCGACCTACTGCAGGACGCCGATAAAGAGAACCTGCAACTGGTGACGACGGCCAAGGATGCCGTGCGGCTCAACGGGCACCACGGCCGGGCGGAAGAATTGTTGTGGAACAGCCTGGTGATCGAAATCGACATGGTGTTCGACGACCCCAACGCGGCCGCGACGATTATCGATACGGCGGTGGGGAACTGCCGCGCGCGCCTGCTTCGGGAGAATGCGCGGACGTCGCTCTAGAGCACCGAGAAAATAAACCACCGTGCACCCACTTCTCCTCATTCCTGTGCTTGTCGCAGGAATCCAGTCGGAGCGCGTCTGCGTAGCGGAAAGAGTCCTATCAGCCCAAGGACTTGGGCTGGCTGGATCCCTGTGACAAGCACAGGG
The DNA here is from genome assembly GCF_029840625.1 of Agrobacterium sp. GD03872. Lineage (NCBI taxonomy): Bacteria > Pseudomonadati > Pseudomonadota > Alphaproteobacteria > Hyphomicrobiales > Rhizobiaceae > Agrobacterium > Agrobacterium sp. GD03872. Next base: position 52,345 of record NZ_JAOCCY010000024.1, on the reverse strand, counting down.
ATGAGGGGAGGCACACGCGCTATACTCAACGCGCCGCTTCCCAACTCACGCCGGCAAATTGCCAGCCTTCTTTTCGGCCTCCAGCGAAGCCGCCGCATCCACATAGGCCTCCTGCCGCGCTACGCTCCAGTAGCGCAGCTCATCGAGCGGGATGCTTTTGCCTGTCATGGCGCAGATGACGTGCGAGCCGGTCTGGACGATGCGGAAGTCCCCGTCGAGATATTCGATGACGGCGAGGCGGTTGCCGCCTCCTTCAAATCTGTTCATCCGTTTTCGTCTCCTGCTCTGTCCCGTCAGGGCACCCAGTCCGAAACGGCGCAGCGTTTTCCTGAACAATTGGGTGCTCCAGTATCTCAAATTTATATAGCCCGGCGCGGCGCAAGGCCAGCCCCGCCTGCTTGCGGCGTCAGCTACGGCCGAAGAGCCGTTCTATATCGGAAAGTTTCAGTTCGATATAGGTCGGCCGGCCGTGGTTGCACTGGCCGGAGCCCGGCGTGTTTTCCATTTGCCGCAGAAGCGCATTCATCTCCTCCGGCCGCATCCGCCGGCCGGAGCGCACGGAACCGTGGCAGGCCATGGTGGCGGCAACATATTCCAGCTTGTTGGCAAGCGTGGAGGCGGCGTCCCATTCGGCAATCTCGTCGGCAAGCTGGCGCACCAGCCCCTGTACATTGACTTCGCCCAGCATGGCGGGCGTTTCCCGGACGGCGACCGCGCCCGGCCCGAAACGCTCGATGACGAGGCCCAGCGCATCAAAACCGGCGGCATGATCCATCAGCCGGTCGCAATCCTCTTCCGGCAGGTCGATGATCTCTGGAATGAGCAGCACCTGCGACGGCGGACGCCGGGAATGCAGCGCGTTGCGCATTTCCTCGAATACCAGCCGCTCATGCGCGGCATGCTGATCGACGATGACGAGGCCGTTTTCCGTCTGTGCGATGATGTAGTTCTCATGCAGCTGCGCCCGCGCCGCACCCAGCGGATAAAGCACCGGTTCCGGCGAGGAGCTTGTGGCGGCCTCGTAAGTCTCCCGCGGCTCGGCCCGCGCCGTCGGCATGGTAATGTCGGAAAAGCGTGACTGCACGGCCTCTGCAAATTGTGTCCCGCCTGAAACCGCAAGCGGGCGAGAGGGCGAGGTGGCGGCGGACCATGGCGCGGGGGCTGCCATGGAAGACGAGGGCCGGAGGCCGGACGGGCTGTAGCCGGGGCGGAAGGCGTTCATCATCTGGCTCGCACCCGTCGTCGCGGCCCTGTCGCCGTCACGCGTCAGCGCCTGCCTGATAGCACCGACGATCAGCCCGCGAATGAGGCCGGGATCGCGAAAACGCACGTCGGATTTTGCCGGATGCACATTCACATCCACAAAGGCGGGATCGAGCGTGATGGACAGCACCGCGACCGGATATCGCCCATGCGGCACGGTTTCGGCATAGGCGCCGCGAATGGCGGATAAAAGCAGCTTGTCCTGCACCGGGCGACCATTGACGAAGACATATTGATGCGCCGAGTTGCCGCGATTGAAGGTCGGAACACCGGCAAAACCGGTCAGCGTTACATCCTCGCGCCCGGCGTCGATCTCGATGGCGTTGTCCTTGAACTCGGCACCGAGAATCTGCGCCATGCGGGCCAGATGATCGTCGCCGGTCGAAGGGATTTCGAGCGTCGAACGGTCGGTGCCGGAAAGCACGAAACGGATATGCGGAAAGGCGATCGCCATCCGTTTGACGACTTCGGTGATGGCGGCCGCCTCGGCGCGTTCCGTCTTCAGGAATTTCAGCCGCGCCGGCGTGGCAAAAAACAGGTCGCGCACCTCGACGATGGTGCCGGCATTCGAGGCGGCGGGCCGCACATCGGACACCTTGCCGCCGGTAACGGAAATTACCGAACCCTGTTCCGCGCCCTGTTGGCGGCTGGTAATCGTCAGCTTGGCGACCGAGCCGATGGAGGGCAGCGCCTCGCCGCGAAATCCGAGCGTGCGGATATCGTCAAGTGTATTGGAAATTTTCGAGGTGCAATGACGCCTGACCGCAAGCTCCAGATCGGCGGGCGACATGCCGGAGCCGTTATCGGTAATCCGCACCAGCCCCTTGCCGCCGCCCGCCGTGGCGATCTCGATCCGGGTCGCGCCCGCGTCGATGGCGTTTTCCACCAGTTCCTTCGTGGCGCTGGAGGGTCTTTCGATGACCTCGCCGGCGGCGATCTGGTTGATGAGGGTTTCTGAAAGCTGCTTGATGGCCATGATCGTCATTTTCGCGGATTCGCCGGGGCTTCGAAAGCAAAAAACTCAACTGCCGGACATTTGCACATGTTTTGCCGCCTGTTGGGCATTTGATCGTTTCCGTCAACATCCGGGTAAGCGTTAATCCGCCTTTAATCGGCCTTGATTATGGTGGGACGGCTTGAAATGACCGCAGGAACGGGGCCGCCTTCGCCGGGCGGTGTGTGACGTCGACTATGGGTGAGCGTCATCTTCCCCTCAAGACTGCTTCAAGTGGCAGACCCTGATGTCTCTTTTTCGGAATTTTTCGTTTCATCCCGGCATTTGCCCTGGGGCGATTCCAATAGAAACATAAGCCTGACCCCTGAAAAACAGGCGGGAGTTTGCAGTTGAGTGATTTGGCGTCCTCTGGCGCGGGCGTTCACACGGTGATGCTTGATGCCCTTTGCGACGCGCTTGGCGCGGCGATCGTCGTTTACGACCGTAACGATCACATTATTTTCGCGAGCCGGAAACTCCTCAGCTTTTTCCCGCTGGAAGAGGCCGTCATCGACCCGGGCGCGCGGCTGCGCGACTATCTGAGCGCGCTATACGATTGTTATCTGCTCGAGGTGGAAAGCCTCTCCGCCAACGCCCGTCAGCTCGGCCGGGAAGAATGGATCGGCGAGCGGCTGGCGCTGCACTGGAAGGAAAGATCGGAAAAAACCGAGCGGCTGAAGGGAGAACGCTTCCTGCGCTTCGTCATGAACCGCCTGCCGTCCGGCCTCGGCATCAGCGTGGTGGCCGATATTTCCGAACAGAAGAAACGTGAAGAGCAATGGCGCATCGACCTTGAGCGGGTGCAGCTCATTGAGGATATTCTCGACAATCTGCCGTTTCCGGTCTTCGTCAAGGATCGCAACCTGGCCTATGCCGCCGTCAACAGATCCGCCTGCGCGCTGGTCGAAACCAGCCCCGAGAGCATTCTCGGCCGCACCGTTTTCGATCTGCATTCGCGCAAGGTCGCCGGGCACATCGATGCTGCCGATCGCATGGTGCTGGACAGCGGCACGCCGAGCATCATCCCCGAAAGGGTGAAACGCCTGAATGGCGAAGAGGTGCTGACGATCACCCGCAAGCAGCGCGTGGGCAGGCCCGGCCGGTATTTTCTGGTGACGACGATGGAGGACGTGACCGCGCTCGCCACCATCGATGCCAACGGCATGCCCGTCATCCCCTCGCTCGAACATGTCCCCTTCGTCGCTTCCGTTTATGGCAAGGATGAGGAGCCGGACAGCCGCGGCGGGCTTTTGAAGAGCAAGGCGGTGCTGATCGTTTCCGACAGCGGGCGTTTTGCGGAGGCTGCCGCCCGGCGGCTTGCCGCAGGCGGCATGGACCATGCGGCCGTGACGAGCGAGGACGAGCAACGGGCATTCATCGATGTCGCCGCCACCGCCGGGGTGAAGATCGATGTCGTCGTCGTCGACGCCCAGATGAGCGTCGCATGCCTCGACATTGCCGCTGCGCACGATCTGCCCGTCGTCATCATCGAGGAAGAGGAGATCGACGCATCGCTGCTGCATCATCTCGCGGCCGGGCTAAAATCCTTACCGAAGGAAAAAGCCGCCGACGAGGATTGGGAAATCATGACGGATGACCTGCCCGAAATCCTCAAGACCGGCGGCGTCTGCGAGATACTTCTTGTCGAGGATAACAGGGTCAACCAGATCGTCTTTTCGCAGATACTCGAAGGCCTGGGCCTGTCCTGGCGGCTTGCCACCTCGGGTGAGGAAGCCTTGCGTCTCTTTACGGAACAATCGCCCTCCGCCGTCCTGCTCGACACCACGCTTGGCGATATGGACGGCTTCGAGGTCGCGCGCCGCATGCGCAGCCTCGGCGGCGAAAAGCACATTCCCATCGTCGGCGTCATCACCCACGCATTCGAGGGCGATCTCGACAAATGCCTGGCATCAGGCATGGACGACATGCTGTTGAAACCTGTCAGCCCGGATATGGTCGAGGCGGTTTTCCTGCGGCTTTTCGGCAAGGATGGGTTGCGATTGCAGGCCTGAAGCGTCCTTTGCGCGGAGGCTATGGCTTTTTTAATACTTGCCCTGCATTGTGAGCGCGGTCGACACAGGATTCACGAGATGCAGGAATGAAACGGGCAGAACCGCAAACGTTGCAGGTCAGCCAGAACGAGCTGCAGGCGATGGCCTACAGCGATCCGTTGACGGGGCTCGGCAATCGCTACCGTCTGCGGGACAAGATTCGTATGCTTGCCAGCGAGCGCTCCAGCGATCCAGCACCCTTTACGGTCGGCATCGCCAATATAGACGGCTTCAAACCCATCAACGATCTTTTCGGCGTGCAGGCGGGCGATGAAATCCTCTGCCAGGTCGCGCATCGGCTGAAGGCCTGTATTCCCGATGGCGCGATTGTGACGCGCCATGACGGCGACGAATTCGCCTTCGTGCTGCCGCTGGTCTTCGAACGCACCGGCGCCGAGCGCATCGGCAACATGATCAAGGACGTGCTTTCGGCCCCTTACGATCTCGGCGACCGCAATGTGCGCCTGTCCTCCTCCTTCGGTTTTGCCATCTATCCCTTCGCCGGCGATGAATTCGAGGATTTGCTGAAAAGCGCCGAGACGGCGCTCTATCGCTCCAAGAGGCGTGGCCGCGGCCAGATCACGGTCTATTCGCGCGAGATCGCGCAGGAAATGAAGCGCGCCACGCAGCTGGAACAGGCGCTCAGAAACGCCATCATTACCGACGCCATCGACGTGCATTTCCAGCCCATCGTCAGGCTCGAAGAGGCGAAGGTCATCGGTTTCGAGGCGCTGGCCCGCTGGAACGATCCGGACCTCGGTTTCGTATCGCCCGCCGTTTTCGTGCCGCTGGCTGAAGAGCGCGGTTTTATCGATGCGCTGTCGGAAGCCCTGCTCAGAAAGGCGGCGGAAGCGGCGCTGTTCTGGCCACGTGAACTCTTCTTGTCCTTCAATCTTTCGTCGGCGCAATTGATGGACCCCAGCACGGCGGACAATATTCTCTCCATTCTCTCGCGTGTCGGCCTCGACCCGCACCGGCTGGAGCTTGAAATCACCGAAACGGCTGTGATGACATCCGCCGATACCGCCCAGCGCATCATCAGCGAATTGCAGAGCGCCGGCGTTCGCATTTCTCTTGACGATTTCGGCACCGGCCAGTCGAGCCTCGGCCGCCTGCGCGATTTCACCTTCGACAAGGTGAAGATCGACCGCGCCTTCGTCTCGCGCATCAGCAGCGACCGCCCTTCCGAACATATCATCAAGGCCATCGTCGCCATGTGCGAAGGGCTCGATCTCGAAGTCGTTGCCGAAGGGATCGAAGAACGGGCGGAAGAAGAAAAGCTGCGCGCGCTCGGCTGCGCCATGGGCCAGGGCTATTTCTACGGCCGCCCCGCCGATGCCGCCGCGACCCAGCGGTATCTGCACGAGAATTACCGCGAGATATTGTCGGATATTTCCTGAAAACCGGGTGACCATGAACGTGGGGCTCTGGAACGCCATTACATTGAGCGTTCCAGGTGCTGTTTTTCCGAACCTGCGCCTTAGAGCCTGTAAAGCGGCTCGAACCGCCCCTTCACCTCAACCCCCAGCTCGAACGTCAGCCCATGCTGTGGATTGGCGGCAAGGGCGTCGTCATCGAGATGTTCGCGCGCCGAGGTGACGAGAAGGCGCGAAGCGTCGGGGCCGATGAAGGCCGGGCAGGTCGTCTGTCCTGCGGGCACCTCATATCGGGCGATGTGGTTGCCGTCCATATCGTAGCGATCCACCGCACCCACGCCCCAGCGGGCGTTCCAGATATGCCCTTCGGCATCGCAGACCGACCCGTCGATGCCGCCCTTGATGCCGGTGGAATCGATGAACACCTCTGCCTTGCCTGCGGGAAGACCGGTCTCGGCATCGAGCGGTACCCGCATCAGCCTGTTCACCTTGGTATCGACGTAATATCCCGTCGCGCCATCGGGCGAGAAGCAGATCGAATTCGGAATGCTGATCTCGGCAAACAGCTTGGTCACGACGCCTTTCGCGACATGATAGATGCTGCCCGCACCGGTTTCCGCCTTGCGGCCCATGGTGCCGATCCACAGCGCGCCGGAGGGGTGCATGCGTCCGTCATTGGAGCGGTTGCCGGGCAGGTCCATTTCCAGCTCGGCATGCAGCGTCAACAAGCCGGTTGCGGTGTCACGCAGGAAAAGCCCGTCATCGGAGGCGATCAGCTGCCTGCTGTCGCTGACCCTGGCGAGCGCACTGCCCATGAAGGGCAGGGCGTGCACGGTCTTGCGGCCGGAGGAAAGATGCAGCTCATGCAGTTCCCGTTCGAGAATATTGAACCACCAGGCGGTGCCGGTCGCAGGGTCGAAGGTCGGGCCTTCGCCGAGCAACATCGGAGTCTCGTCCAGAACGCGTCCGGCAAAGGGAAAAACAGTCGCCAAGCTCTTATCCTCCGATGGCTGCATCATAGGCTGAAAGTGTGACAGTGGCGCGTTCGCGCACCTCCGCTGCCGTCATGCCCGGTTTGTAAAGGCTGGTGCCAAGCCCGAAAGCCACGATGCCGGCCGAGGTATATTCGGCAAAATTCCTGTCCGAGACGCCGCCGACGGCGGCAATGACCAGATCCTTCGGCAGGATCGTCCTGATGGCATTGATGCCGGCGGGGCCGATGATGCTGGCGGGGAAAAATTTCAGCCCGGTCGCGCCGGCCTTTGCGGCCACCAGCGCCTCGGTAGGGGTGAGAACACCCGGCATCGTCACCATGCCCTTGACGCGCGCGGCAACGATCACATCGGCATCGGCATTGGGGCTCACCATCAGTTTGCCGCCGGCCGCGTCCAGCGAGGCCACGTCTTCCACGCTGAGAACGGTGCCAGCACCGATCAGGCAATCGGCGGGCGCCATCTTCGCGGCGATCTCGATCGAGCGGAACGGATCGGGTGAATTGAGCGGGATTTCAATCGCCCGGAAGCCGGTTTCGATGAGCGCGCCAACGACGCCTTCGGTTTCCTCGGGTTTCAGACCGCGCAGGATGGCGATCAGCGGATATTTGATGGAAGGGAAGGGAATACGCATGGTCGATCTTTCTTCTTATGGCCAGATGGCGTTTGCAGCGGCCAGCAATCCGCGCCGCACGGCTTCGTCGGCGTCAATGACCGTATAGTGGATATCAAGGGCGGTGAAGGCGCCCTCATAAAGCGCGCCGAGCGCACCGGAACCGATCAGCACCACCGGCGTCTCGCGCCGCGCTGTCGAATGCGCGCCGGCGATTTCCAGCCCGATCATGATGCCGGAAAGCTTGGCCTTGGCGTCGGTGGCGGTAAGGCCGTGCAGCAACTGGCCGGAGCGAAGGGTGAAAAAGCGATTGGTCGCAAGCTGCGGATTGGCATAGATGTCGCGCACCGCCGCCGTGAAGGCCGCATGCTTGCCGGTAAAGGCTTCGGCCTCGGCCACCGCATGGGAAAGGATCGTCTGTTTCGAGACGACTTCGAAGAGTTCGCCGGTCATGAACGTGGCGAAACCCGTCACGCCGCCATCCTTGACGGTCACCCATTTGGAATGGGTGCCGGGCATGCAGACGAGCTTTTCACCGGCGCCCGAGGAAGCGAGAGCGCCGAGCAACTGCGTTTCCTCGCCGCGCATGACGTCGGGCGCGTTTTTGTCCCGTTGCGCCAGCCCCGGCAGAATCCGCACATCCCGCGCCTGGCCCGGCACGCGAACCGCGCCGTCGAGAACCGCCGAAAGCGGTGCCGGCACGTCGATATAACCCGCCTCGACCCAGCCCTGCCGCGCGCCTGCCATGCCGCAGACGAGAACCGGCAAACCTTCCGGCGCGCCGATGGCGTCGAGATGCGATTGCAGCACATCGGCAAAACCGGTCCGCATGGCAGTAGTCATGCCTTCCGTGCTTCTGCGCTCCGCCAGCACCGCGCCCGATCGGCTCATGAGCCAGAGCCGGAAACTGGTCGTGCCCCAGTCGACGGCGATGAAAGCGGGTTCGGACATTATAGAAGGCCTCCGTCTACGATTATGGATTGCGCCGTGATGGCGCCCGATGCCGATGATGCGAGAAACAGGCACGGGCCCGCCAGATCGGCGGCGACGAGCGTGCGTTTCAGACATTGCCGCGCGGTGGTGGCGGCAATGCCCTCATCCGTCAGCCATAGTTCCTTCTGCCGTTCCGTCACGATCATGCCGGGCAGCAGCGTGTTGACGCGGATATTTTCCGGCCCCAGCCGTCCGGCGAGGCTTTTCGTCAGCCCGATGATGCCGGCCTTGGCCGCCGCATAGGAGGGCAGCTCGCCCATGTTGAGCAGAAACGAGATGGACGAGAAATTGACGATGGAGGCGTCCTTCGCCTGCCGCAGATAGGGCAGGGCTGCCTGAACCGTGAAGAACATCTGCTTGAGATTGACCGCCTGATTGGCGTCCCAATAGGCTTCCGTCACCGTGTTTATGTCGTGGCGGTCGTCCCAGGCGGCGTTGTTGACCAGCACCTTTATGCCGCCGGTGGCGGAGGCCGCGGCCTCCACCGTCTTTCCGATCGCCGCAATATCGCGAAGGTCGGTCTTGAAGAAGTGGACCGGATGCGGCGTCGTCGTTGCAAGCCGCTTGACGAGCGCAAGGCTCGGCTCTTCGGCGATATCGATGAACGAAACCTTCGCGCCCTGCATCGCAAAGGCTTCCACCAGTGATGCCCCGATGCCGGAACCGCCGCCGGTGACGAGCACGCCCGCATCCTTGAGGTCCGGAAATTGGGCTTGCGTCATCGGCGTCATCTCGTCCATGAAAGGCTTGATTGTTCCATTATTTGGAACTAGATTTTACTAAATGGAATTATTCTCTTGGCGTCACGCTTATGTCAAGGCAGATGATGGTGGATGTTGCCATGCCCGATAATAAAAAGCCCAATGAGCAAAAGCCTGAAACGGTTCCGGCGGTGCAGCGGAAGGCCGGAGTTGAGACGGGCACGCTCGGCAAGGCCGTCTCGCTGCTGGAGTTGATCGCCTTTGCCGAAAAGCCGATGCGTTTTACCGATGTGGTCGAAGCCTGCGGCCAGCCGCGCGGCACGGTTCACCGCCAGCTCGCCCATCTTGTCGCCGAAGGCCTTGTCGATCACGCTGCCGATCAGACCTATGCCGTGGGGCTGAGGTTGCTGCAACTGGCCGCGAAAGCCTGGAGCGGCAACGACCTGCGCAGCGTCGCGGCCCCCCACCTGGCGGCCTTGCAGGAGGTGACGCAGGAATCGGTGCATCTCGCCGTGCTGAACGGTAGACAGGTGACCTATCTGGACAAGATGGAGGGGCAGCACACGTTGCGCATGCATTCGCAGGTCGGCAAAACCTCGCCAGCCTATTGCACCGGGGTGGGCAAGGCGGCGCTGTCGCTGCTGTCAGCCGATGATCTGGTGGAACTCGCCGCAGGGCTGGACTTCCATCGCTTCACGGAAAATACGATCACCACGCCGGAAGCGCTGATGGCCGATGTGGTGGCCATCAGCGACAATGGCTACGGTTTCGACCTTCAGGAACACGAGATCGGAATTCACTGTGTCGCCGCACCGGTCCGGGCGCCCGGCCGCAATTTTCGGGCGGCGATTTCCGTCACCGGCCCAGCCTATCGCGTGGATGTCGAGCAGCTCCGCAAATGGGCCCCCCTGGTGCGCGAGACCGCCGACAGGATTTCCGACGATCTTGCCTGCAGATTATCCCCGGTTGCGGATGGTTGAGGAAAAAAACGGGGCGCGGCCCCGTGGATTTCCGCGGGTGGAACTGCCCTGCATGCACCCATTCCAATGCCTCCAACATTATTTTCGACTATTCTGAATTAAGTTTTCAACTTTTGTTTGCATGAATCGTTTTGGTGAGTAACATCCGCCACGATTTCCGGGCAAAGGCGGGTCTTTGCGGCGGCATTTTCTCATTCTCGAAGAACAGCTTTGATGCAGAAAACAGAGACGGCCGCCGTTCAGTCGATTGGTGTTGATTGCGTTCGCGAGATCGCCGATCTCAACACCCAATTCGATATATTCCGGTTTCTGAAACGGCTGACGGAGGCCTGGGAATTCAGGGCCTTCATGGTGCTCGACCTGTCTTCGGAAGTGGCGAGCGAACTATCGCAATACACGATCATCACGAGCTGGCCGGCCGAGCTTCTGCAGCGTTACGATGAAGAGGGCCTGTTGCAGACCAGCCTGGTAATGGCGCAGTTGAAAAAAACCACCGTACCCTTTTCCGTCTCCGTGGATTTTCTGGCCGGAGGCGACGGAGAAACCGCCAAGAAAACCGTGATCAACCTCTTCGAACGGTTCGAGATGATCAATTCGGTGTGGTTTCCCGTTCACGACATCACCATGCGACGGGGAGCGGTATCCTTTTCCGGCAACAAGACCGCGCTGTCCGCCAGCCGGCTAGCGGAGCTTTTTTACATTTCCAGCCATGTCTTTGCCCGGCTGTCTGAAATACGCCGTCTCGATTTCAGGGTTCCCGAAACATTGAGCGAGCGGGAGATCGACTGTCTGAACTGGACCGCCGCCGGCAAGACCAGCGCCGAAATCGCTGAGATCATGATGCTGTCGGAACATACCATCAATCATTACCTGAACCGCGCGACGAAAAAACTCGATACGGTCAACCGCACCCAGGCTGTCGCAAAAGCGTTGCGAGTGGGGCTGATAAAATAGCGAAATCCTAATTTTATCATTGTGATAAACCGCTTCCTGGGCGATCCTTCCTTCGAATCACCGGAAAGGAGAAATCGTTTGCCGGAACGGCATAAGGTAAAAGCAGGATTTTCTCCGACTATCGACTGCGCCGTGCTGATAGCCGCTGCCGAAAAAGGCTTTGCTGCCGATGAAGGCATAGAACTGGAACTTTTCCGAAAACAGTCCGCGCGCGCCGTGCTTGCGGCGCTCGGCGAGGGTGGCGTCCATGCCGCGCATCTGCCGGCCCCGATCCCCGTCGGTTCCGCGGTCGGCCTCGACGATCTCCCGGCCGATATTGTCGGCGTTTTCACGCTCTCCCTTGGCGGATCGGCAACGACCGTTTCGCACGGATTTTATGACGAACTTTATCGCGAAGGGCTGAAGCTGCCGGATCCGGCGGCTTTCGGACGGGCGATGGCCCGTGTCTGCGCCGCACGCCGGGCTGCGGGCGAGAATCCGCCGGTCTTTGCCGTCGAGGATATTGTCTCCACGCCCTTTTATGCGCTGCGTTATCTGCTCGGAAGCTGCGGCGTGCTGCTTGGCCGGGATATGGAAATCGTCGAAGCCCTGCCGAAGGCGATGCCGGCGCTCCTGGAAAGCGGCAAGGTCGATGCGCTCTGTACCGCCGAACCGGCCGGCAGCGCCGTGGTGCTTGGTGGGGCGGGACGGATCGTCACCACCGGGGCGCTGATCTGGCACAATGCGCCGGAAAAGATGCTGGCCGTGAAAAGAGGCTGGGCGGAGGAGAATGCCGCCCCGCTGGAGGGTTTGCTGCGTGCGCTTTACCGCGCCGGCGAATGGTGCGCCAATGCCGCCAATATCGAGGAGCTGGCCGGTATCCTTGCCGCCCCGCAATATATGGATGAGAACGGCGAGCACCTGCTGCCGGCGCTGACGGGCTATATCTCCACCTCGCAGAAGGACATGCAGCGTTTTCAGGAGTTTTTCGTAACGAGCGCCAAGGCCGCCAATTTCCCGTGGCAGAGCCAGGCCCTGTGGTTCTTCAGCCAGATGTTGCGCTGGGGTGAGGTTTCCGCCGATCAGCGGTTCAATGCGGCCCTGGTGGAGGCCGCACGCAACGCCTATCGGCCGGATATTTTCCGCAAGGCCATGAAGCCGCTTTTTGTGCCGGTGCCGGGCGCCAATCTGAAGCTGGAGGGCACGTTGCGTGAGCCGGTTCATGTCGGCGCATCCCGTACGGGCCTCGTGCTCGGTCCCGACTGTTTTTTCGACGGCCATGTTTTCGATCCGGAAACGCTCGAGATGGACGACGAAATCTGAAGCTGCAGCGTTAAATCGTCGCGAATGCGTCACGTTCGCGCTTTGGCATTGGCGAAGCGCTTCGGCTTGTCTATGGATGGCCGGAATATAGCCCTTACCCGGCCGGACGATAGAGCGGAGTGGAAATATGGCAGAGGTCAGCAGGAACCAGGTCGAAAAGGCGTTGGAAACCGTCATCTATCCGGGCAGCGGCCAAAACATCGTCGCGCTCGGCATGGTTTCGGAAATCTTCATCGCCGAGGCGAAAGCCTATTTCTCGATTACGGTGCCGGCCGACAAGGCGTCGGAAATGGAACCCTTGAGGCTTGCGGCCGAACGGGCGGCCAAAAGCGTGGAAGGCATTGCCGGCGCGGTCGTTGCGCTGACGGCCGACCGCAAGCCCGGCCAGCAGCAGCCCGCACCGGCGCGTCCCGCCGCCGCAACCGGTCGCCCGGCCGCGCAGCCGCGCTCGGCGAAGGTGGGTGTTCCGGGTGTCGGCGCCATCATCGCCGTGGCCTCGGGCAAGGGCGGGGTCGGCAAGTCGACGACCGCAGTCAATCTGGCGCTCGGCCTTCAGGCGCTCGGCCTCAGGGTCGGCATGCTCGATGCCGATATTTACGGTCCCTCGCTGCCGCGACTGCTGAAAATTTCCGGCCGTCCGAAACAGCAGGAAGACCGCATCATCCTCCCCATGGAAAATTACGGGCTGAAGGTGATGTCCATGGGTTTTCTTGTGGATGAGGAAGCCGCGATGATCTGGCGCGGACCGATGGTGCAGTCCGCGCTGATGCAGATGCTGCGCGAAGTAGCCTGGGGCGAGCTGGATGTGCTGGTGCTGGACATGCCGCCCGGCACGGGCGATGCGCAGCTCACCATCGCCCAGCAGGTGCCGCTTGCCGGCGCCGTCATCGTCTCCACGCCGCAGGATCTGGCGTTGCTCGATGCGCGCAAGGGCATCACCATGTTCCGCAAGGTGGAAGTGCCGCTGCTCGGCGTCATCGAAAATATGAGCTATTTCATCGCGCCCGATACCGGCGCGCGCTACGATATTTTCGGTCACGGCGGTGCGAAGGCGGAAGCTGAAAGGATCGGCGTGCCGTTCCTCGGCGAGGTGCCGCTCACCATCTCCATCCGTGAATATTCGGATGCCGGAACGCCCGTCGTCGTGGCCGAACCTGATGGCCCGCAGGCCGCGATCTATCGCGATATCGCCGGAAAGGTCTGGGCGCGGATCGGCGCAGGCGAGAGAAAGGCCGCGCCGAGAATCGTTTTCGAATAGCGCCCCGGCCTCGGCCAAAACCCGGACGGGCGGCGTCAGGCCTCGAATAGTCCTTTGAAAACAGAAGATTAATCGCCAGTATCGGGCGGTTTTTCCGGGGGTGAACTCCAGAAATGCTTCGCCTGCAATGCTGTCGCGAAAAAATATTGCTTGATTGCATCTCTCTTTGGGCGCATACGCCTGCGCCGTTTGGCTCTTGGTCCATCGGGCTGTCGGGATATGAGATCCCGCCGGCTGCGGTATTCCCTGAAGTGTCATCCAAAGGTTTGCCGACCGCAAACAGGATATGTTAAGCAGCATTGCGGCTGAAGCCTGCAATGTGGAGCGGAGAAACGGATTGATAAATGCCTATCGCGCCAATTGCGAGGCGATCAGCCTGTCGTGTGACGACGGCTCCGGACCGATTCCCGACGACATCGTCTGGATCGATCTCGTCAATCCTGACAGGGCGGAAGAGCAGCATGTGGAAATGCTGCTGGGGCTCGATCTGCCCACCCGAGAGGACCTGAAGGATATCGAGCCTTCCAGCCGGCTTTATATGGAAGACGGTAATGTCTTCATGACCGCCTCCCTGGTGTGGAAGGCGGATTCGGACGATCCGCGCCTGACCGATGTCGCCTTCATCCTGGCCGGCAAGCGTCTGGTGACGATCCGTTATGCCGAGCCGAAATCCTTCCATCTTTTCATTGCCGCCATCACCCGCGTGCCGCACGACATGCGCAGCGGCGCGGCGCTTCTGCTGAAGCTGCTCGAAACCATCGTCGACCGCACGGCGGAAATTCTCGAAAACTCGGTTGCCGGTATCGACAATCTCGCCGCCGATATTCTCGGCAGCCAGTCGCGGGCCAAGCGCAAGGCGCCGCGTTATCTCGACGACCGCCTGACCAATATCGCCGGCTACCACCGCCTGATCTCGAAGGTTCGCGACAGCCTCGCCTCGCTGGCGCGCCTGCAGACCTTCCTGTCCACCAGCGACCAGGTTCGCGAGGACAAGGGCGCACGTGAACAGGGCAAGTCGATTTCCCGCGATATCCAGTCCCTGACGGAGCACGCCTCTTTCGTTTCCGGCAATCTGACCTTCCTGCTGGACGCCTCGCTCGGTATCATCAACATCGAGCAGAACGGCATCATCAAGATTTTCTCCATTGCCTCGGTGGTGTTTTTGCCGCCGACCCTGGTGGCCTCGATTTATGGAATGAACTTTCAGCTCATGCCGGAGTTGAACTGGACATTTGGGTATCCTCTTGCGCTGGTCGTCATGCTGATGTCCGCAATCATCCCGTTTCTCTTTTTTCGTTGGAAGGGCTGGCTCTGAGGAGCCAGGATCATCATGTCCCAGATTGCTGACAAGGATCTTGCCGAGAAGCCGGATGCGGATGACGCGCACAAGAACAAGGGGCTTTACGCCGGGATCCTTGGTTCCATTGGCGTCGTTTACGGCGATATCGGCACCAGCCCGCTTTATGCCTTCCGCGAGGCCCTGCGGCCTATCGCCTATGACGGCGTCACCGAAAACGAGGTCATCGGCCTGATCTCCCTGATGATCTGGTCTTTGACGATCATCGTGACGTTTAAATATATCACGCTTCTTCTGCGCGCCGACAATGACGGCGAGGGCGGCACGCTGTCGCTGCTGGCGCTGCTGATGAAAACGGCGGGCACCCATCGCGGTGTTCTCATCGTGCTCGGCCTCATCGGCGCGGCGCTGTTCCTGGGCGACGCCATGATCACGCCGGCGCTGTCGGTGCTGTCGGCGGTGGAGGGCCTGAAACTGGTCACGCCGGCGATGGATGATTTCGTCATCCCGATTTCAGTCGGCATTCTCATCGGCCTCTTCGCCATCCAGTCCCACGGCACGGGAACGGTGGCGAAATTTTTCGGGCCGATTACGGCCGTCTGGTTCATCGTCATGGGCCTTGCCGGGCTTTTCCACATCGCCGACGATTTCAGCATCCTTTATGCCTTCAATCCGTGGCATGCCGTTGAATTTCTGTCGAATGAGGGTTTTTACGGCATTGTCGTTCTCGGCGCGGTGTTCCTGACGATCACCGGCGCAGAGGCGCTTTATGCCGATCTTGGCCATTTCGGCCGCCGTCCCATCCAGTGGGCGTGGTTCTGTCTGGTTTTCCCGGCGCTGACGCTGAACTATCTCGGGCAGGGCGCGCTGGTTCTGAAAGACCCGACGGCGATGGCCAATCCGTTCTACCTGATGTTCCCGCAATGGGCGATCCTGCCGGCCGTCATTCTGGCCACCGCCGCCACCATCATCGCCAGCCAGGCGGTCATAACAGGCGCGTTTTCGCTGGTGCGTCAGGCGATCCATCTCGGTTACCTGCCGCGCATGGAAATCCTCTTCACCTCGGAAACCAATACGGGGCAGATCTACCTTCCCGCCGTCAACACCATCCTGCTGTTCGGTGTCGTCGCGCTCGTCCTCACCTTCAAGAGTTCGGACGCGCTGGCCACTGCCTATGGCATCTCCGTCACCGGTGCGATGGTCGTCACCAGCCTGATGTTCTTCGAATTCGTGCGCAAGCGCTGGCAATGGTCGGTCTGGCTGGCTCTTGCCGTGCTGGCGCCGCTGCTGCTTTTGGAACTGGTGTTCCTCGGCGCCAACCTGCTCAAGATTCATGATGGCGGCTACGTGCCGGTGATGCTGGCGATCGCCTTCACCATCATCATGACCACCTGGCAGCGCGGCTCGAAGATCCTCTTCGCCAAGACCCGCCGTATCGATGTGCCGCTGAAGGCCTTCATCGCCTCGGTGGAAAAGGAAAGCGCCCACGCGCCGGTGCGTGTGCCCGGTACGGCGATCTTCCTGACCGGCGATCCGGAGGCCGTGCCGGCGGCGCTGCTGCACAATCTCAAGCATAACCACGTCCTGCACGACAAGAACGTCATCCTGACCATCCGCACCGAGGACCAGCCGCGTGTGCATCCGGGAGACCGCTATACGCTGACGAAGATGAGCGACCGTTTTGTCGTGGTCGAACTGCATTTCGGCTTCATGGAAACCCAGAACGTCACCCAGGCGCTGGGCTATCTGAGGCGCACCGGCTACAAGTTCGACATCATGTCGACCTCGTTCTATCTCGGCCGGCGCAAGCTGGTGCCGGATCCGAAATCGGGCATGCCGGGCTGGCAGAACCGCCTGTTCATCGCGCTCGCCGAAACGGCGGCCGATCCGTCGGATTATTTCCGCCTGCCGGCCAACCGCGTGGTGGAATTGGGTTCGCACGTCGTCGTCTGACTATTGGAAGATGGTTACACATTAACGTGAAACCGCGTCCGCGCGCGGCGTTAACCAAGCATCAAGGTTAATAAGAGATTCTCGAACACCTGTAGCAAATATGGTTGTCGGTGTTCGGAGTGCTGGTTTTGCGTTCGAAAAGAGTAATGCGTCCTCGGTCCCCCGTGTCCTTTCAGGGGTGGGCGTCAAAATGGACCTCGCCCGTCGTCTTCGGCCTCGCCGCCTGGCTCGTCTTTCCCTCTCTTACCGCGCGTGCGGATCTGGCCTCGCTTCTGGCCGGTCTGGACAATGGCGGCGAGCAATGGCGCATGGTGCTGACGGCCTCTCCCGCTGGCTCCGTTCACAATGCCTCGCTGGCTTTCGATGACCCCGCAGGGGAGGCCGCATTGCATGGCGGCGGCATGACCCTGCCGGATGGCAGCCGGGTCGCCTTTGTCACCAACAAGAAGGGTGAGCCGACGACGCCGGACAGCGAGCGCGTGAACCGCGCAGCCAAGAAGGGCCGCATCGTCGCAACCGAAATCATGCAGCCGCCGAAGGCCTTCACCGCCGGTTCCGTCCTGCAGCGCACCAGCATGCTGGATATCGAGCCGCTGAAACGCAGGGACCGCACCGCTTTCGTCAAGCCGAAACGCGGCAGCAACGACGTGGAACTTGCCTCCTTCTATTTCCGCCGCGACGAAAAGAAGGCGGACAAGAGCGTCTCGCCGATGCTGGCCGAGCTCGTCACCAACCGCACGCCGGATATTCTTGCGACGGCTTACGCACCGGCCGCACCGGATTTCGCCCGTGAATCGCCGTTCGACGCCATTCTCAAAAAGCCGGAGGCAGGCCGTTTCGTGCCGCAGATCGGCGCCGAGGACCACGCATGGGCCGCGACCCCGCTGCCGGCCGAGGTGTTTTCCGCAGCCGAGCAGCAATGCCTGGCATCCGGCATCTATTTCGAGGCGCGCGGAGAATCGGTGAAGGGACAGGCGGCCGTGGCGCAGGTCATCCTCAACCGCGTGCGCAATCCCGCCTATCCGAAAACCATCTGCGGCGTCGTTTATCAGAACAAGGACTGGCGCAACCGCTGCCAGTTTTCCTTCGCCTGCGACAATATCAAGGACCGGGTGAATTCCGAACGCCACTGGAAAATGGCGCGCGAAGTGGCCATGGCCACCACCGCCGGCAAGATCTGGCTGAAGGAAGTGGGTTCGGCAACCCATTATCACGCCGTCTACGTGCGTCCCGCCTGGGGCCGCACGATGAAGAAGGTCGGCAGAATCGGATTGCACGTCTTTTACCGTACCTATGGTGGCGGCTGGAGCTGATACCACCGCCGATTTGTCGCATTTTGCGTGTCAAAAATGCCGATTCCTTTGCGAAACATCGCGGTCAAACGGCGGCTTGAGGTCAAGCTGTTGTTTTTGCGTGATTAATTTGTGCTGTAACAACCATCGCCAGTGCCTTGACTAGAGAAGCCCCTAAAACTATGTTGCGCGCGACTTCAGAGCGGGCTGGAACAGGCTTAATCCGTCACCGTTTACAACTCCAAAGGGTTCTGGCATGGCTGGAACGGAGAAAATGGGTGGGATTTTAAGATGACTGGCAACCGTGACGATAGTCTGGACGAGCGCCGCAAGCGCCTAGCTGACGAGTTGGCGAAGGTGAAGGCGGAGGATGAGGCGGAAGTGAGGGCGGAGACGAATGCCGCGGAAAGCCGGAAAGGCTTTGCGATGGCGGTAAAGCTCTCATCGGAGTTCATTTCGGCCATCGTGGTCGGCGCTATGCTGGGTTATCTTCTGGACTATTTTGCCGGCACGACGCCGTGGGGGATGATCGTTCTTCTTCTTCTCGGTTTCTGCGCAGGCGTATTGAATGTGTTGCGCTCGACCGGCGCGGTGGCCAAGCCGCCGCTGCTGGAAAAGGCGGACAGGCGAGACGAGGGTGGAAAAGGCGGCATCTAGGCTGTTTTTTCTTGCAAATGAGATGCCGCGGAATGCGGCGACAGGTAAAGAGGGCAGCCGGTGGCAAACGATCCGACCCATCAGTTCTTGGTGCAGCCGATCATTCCGATCGAAATTGGCGGCGTCGATTTTTCCTTCACCAATGCGTCGCTCTTCATGGTCGCGACCGTGGCCGCCGCTTCCGGTTTCCTTTATTTCGCAACGTCGAACCGCGGCCTGATCCCGACCCGCATGCAGTCCGTTGCTGAAATGTCCTATGAATTCATCGCCTCCATGCTGCGCGAAGGCGCCGGCAAGAAGGGCATGGTGTTCTTCCCATTCGTCTTCTCGCTGTTCATGTTCGTGCTGACGGCCAACCTTCTCGGCATGTTCCCGTATTTCTTCACGGTCACCAGCCAGATCATCGTCACCTTCGCGCTCGCCTGCCTCGTTATTGGCACGGTCGTCGTTTACGGTTTTTACAAGCACGGCCTGCATTTCTTCGGCATCTTCGCCCCCTCGGGCGTTCCCAAGGCGCTTTTGCCGCTTGTCGCGTCAATTGAAATGATCTCGTTCCTGTCGCGCCCGATCAGCCTTTCGGTTCGTCTTTTCGCGAACATGCTGGCCGGCCACATCACACTCAAGGTTTTCGCAGGCTTCGTCGCCTCCATGAGCGCGCTCGGCGCGCTCGGTGTCGGCGGCGCTGTCCTGCCTCTCATCATGACGGTCGCGATGACCGCTCTCGAATTTCTCGTTGCCTTCCTGCAGGCTTATGTCTTCGCGGTACTGACTTGCATGTACCTGAACGACGCCGTGCATGGTGGTCACTGAGAAGTAAAGTCGCTGGCCCCGGCAACGGGCGTCAAAAACAGCCGCAACAACCAATATCTCAAGGAGTCTCACATGGAAGCGGAAGCAGCAAAGTACATCGGCGCAGGTCTCGCATGCCTCGGCATGGCTGGTACGTCCCTCGCACTCGGCCGTATCTTCGGTGATTACCTGTCCGGCGCACTGCGCAACCCCTCTGCTGCCGACAGCCAGTTCGGCCGTCTGGTATTCGGCTTCGCCGTTACGGAAGCTCTGGGCATCTTCTCGCTGCTCGTTGCTCTCCTTCTCCTGTTCGCTGTTTAATATCAGCATCAGGTCTGGATCACGGCCCGCAACAGAGCGTGCCGTGATCCTTCGCATTTGCAGTCCCCCTGGAGGTGAGCATGTTCGTGACCGAGGCTTATGCCCAGTCAGCACCGACCGTAGGTGAAACGCATACGGAAACTCCGGCCGTCGGCCAGCCGCAACCGGAGGCCACGCACACGGAAACCGGTGTAGCACATGGTTCCGAAGGTGCTTCCGGCGTATTCCCGCCGTTCGACCAGTCTACTTATGCATCGCAGGTCCTGTGGCTGGCGATCACGTTCGGCCTTTTTTATCTGCTCATGCAGAAGGTCATCGTTCCGCGCGTTGGCGGCATTCTCGAAAACCGTCATGGACGCATCGCACAGGATCTCGACGAAGCGGCTCGGCTGAAAAGCGAAGCCGACGCAGCCGTCGAAACCTATGAAAAAGAACTCGCGGCAGCCCGCGCCAAGGCAAGCTCCATCGGTTCTGCCGCCCGTGACGCCGCCAAGGTGAAGGCCGATGCCGACCGCGCCGCTATCGAAGCCGGTCTCGCCGAAAATCTTGCCGCCGCCGAAAAGCGCATTGCCGGCATCAAGGAACAGGCATTCGCCGATGTCGGCGCCATTGCCGAGGAAACCGCGACCGCAATCGTCGACCAGCTGGTTGGCGCAAAGGTCAAGGACACGGACGTCAAGGCAGCGATTGCCGCCGCTTCGAACGTGAAGGGAGCCTGATATGGCATTTGATGCATCATTTTTCGCTCTCGTCGGTCTCGTCCTCTTCTTCGTTCTGATCGCCTATCTCAAGGTTCCGGGCATGCTCTCCAAGTCCTTGGACGAGCGCGCCCAGAACATCCAGGACGAGCTGGCCGAAGCCAAGCGCCTGCGCGAAGAGGCCCAGCACCTGCTGGCCGAATATCAGCGCAAGCGCAAGGAAGCCGAGGCGGAAGCCGCAGGTATCGTTGCCGCCGCCGAGCGCGAGGCCGCAGCCCTGACGGAAGAAGCCAAGCAGAAGACGGAAGAATTCGTCGCCCGCCGCACGGCCCTTTCGGAACAGAAGATCAAGCAGGCCGAAGACGACGCCATCGGCGCCGTCCGCGCCGCCGCCGTGGATATCGCCATTGCTGCTTCCGAGAAGCTCATTGCCGAAAAGACCACCGCCGCCGCAAAGGCCAAGCTTTTCACCGCCACCATCGGCGAAGTGAAGTCGAAGCTGAACTGAGATTTATCTCGGTATTGTTCAAAGCCCCTCCGGCGCGAGCCGTGAGGGGTTTTTTGTTTGAGTTGGTGAAGCTGGTAGGTGAGGTCCAACGGGGAGGGGATTGGAGCCCTTTGGCTTTCGTTTTCTCAGTAGCGGATTACCTGCCAGAGCGGGCTGTATATCGGGATACTTTGTATTATTTTCGATCCAATCGTGGGACGTTGGGAGCTAAATATGCAAATCCCGAGAGTGTTCATCTGAACCCAATGATAGTAACTTAGGCTGAGCGGGGTCTCAGTTTCTATTTAGGCGAAGCTGATTTGGATCGTCGCAATTCGGGTTGTTGGCGATCCAGTCAAGACAAAGCAATAAACAAAGCCTGCCGAACTGTTCCGCAAGGGCTTTCGTGTCAGACCAGTCACTGCGCAATTCTTCGTTGTTTCCGTGGATAAGTCGGCTGCGGCCTTGGTTATATATGCGTTCGATTGTGTTCTTGAGGGTCGGACCACCAGAACGAATAGGTCTATTGTCCTCCATCTTCAGACGAGCATTGATGAGTGCGAGTATGCCGCCCGATTTTTTTCCGCATGCCAAGGCGTCGAGAGATGCGGCCATTTTGGCAACTGCAATGTGAGAAAAAGGTTCGCGGCACGCTTCGTGAAACCACAAGAACGCATGGAAGAGCGTTGACATCATCTTAGGGCGGACAGTGCTCCCGCTGGGGCTAATGACGTAGCCCAGCATTTCTCCCACCACTGCAAATATATCGGCCTTCTCTTTCAAAACGGTTTGCCACTCGTCAGACTTAATATATGGCCCATGCGGGAGGTGCGACCAGCTCGACGTTGAGAATAGTTCTTTTCCAGCGATGAAGGTTAGAGTTTTGCGGCGGTGAGGTTGACGATCAAATGTTAGATTGATGCCGTTAAGGGCTCTAGAGGGGGTCTGCCACGTTAGCGCTATGGCCGTTGTCGCAAGCCGTGCGGCCATGAGGGTCTGTTCTCGTCCGGCCTCTGAGCCGAGATCATTGATGGTGACGCTGCATACGAATTGGCACGATCCAATGGCGTCGATCACGTCCATTTCGGCGAAACTCTCGAACGAAGGTTTGCGCTTTCGGAGTTTACCACCTTGCCAAGCACGCTCAATCCGCCGCTGGGATAGTGTTGAGATCCCGCCATCCTTGTGCTTACGTTCGAGCCAAACGCCCCGGGGCTCAAATAAGACTGGGCCGATGTTAAATGGATTGAAATCTTTGCCGCTAAACAACGAGCACCCAAATGCATATTCTCGAATGCTCTTGCCTATCGTGCCTTGAATTGCGTTCTTTTTAACACGCTCAAGGACGTTCGATGCGTTTGCTTCAAGATTGTCATCTAGGTCAATAGATACTAGAGCCGGGCCAAATGCGCGTCTTACAATTGCCTGCCATTCGGCATGCGTAAATTTCGGCTTTAGGAATGGATCGTCATCCATCAGCCGCTTTGCGAACCGTACGATTCCCTCATCCAGCTCACGTGAGACGATAAGAGATTCTCCATTTCCGGCATCGATCATGCGTGGTAACGAGAAATCGTCGTCACCCGCCCGCTCCGCTATCGGCACGGATTCAAGTCGTGTAAGTTCGCGGATGATATCTTTTATTAGATCGATCTGCGCGTTCACGATAACTCCTATTCGCCGCTAACGGTCGGCTATGTAACCATTTACACGCAAAAGCTGAAAGTCGGCCTCCCGCCCATCTCCGGCATCGTCAACGGCCTGCAATGGCAGCCTCGTACCAATAACTGAAGTTATGGCCAAAACTCCATTACCCCGCGTGGTCAGCCCTGCTTCAACGGCCTGAAGCTCATCCGGTGCAGCGGGCAGGGCCCGTGGCTTTCGATGGCGCGTAGATGGGCCGGCGTGCCGTAACCGGCATGGCCTTCAAAGCCGTAGGACGAATGCACCACACCCGCGCGTTCCATCATCCGGTCGCGTGTCACCTTGGCGATGATCGAGGCGGCGGCGATGGAGAGGGAGCGGGAATCGCCCTTGATGACGGCTTTGGCCTCGCAGGCGATGCCGGGCGGGCGGTCGCGGCCGTCGGCCAGCACGAGGGCAGGGGAGATTTCGAGACCGAGCACGGC
This sequence comes from Agrobacterium sp. GD03872, assembly GCF_029840625.1. Lineage (NCBI taxonomy): Bacteria > Pseudomonadati > Pseudomonadota > Alphaproteobacteria > Hyphomicrobiales > Rhizobiaceae > Agrobacterium > Agrobacterium sp. GD03872. The sequence goes on along the minus strand of NZ_JAOCCY010000024.1, from coordinate 29,245 downwards.
GCGGCGCATGGCGTCGAGGCTGGCGCGCAGGATATTCATGCTGTCGATCAGGCCGGGGCCGGAAGAGGCGACGGACACGATCGAGGTTTCCATGATCTGTAAGAACAGGCTTTCCCGCTTCTGCTTCGTCAGCTTCTTGGAATCGTCCATCCCCTTGGGAATATTGTCCGGATCGAGAATGACGGCTGCCGCAACCACCGGTCCGGCCAGAGGTCCCCGTCCTGCCTCATCCGTGCCGGCCACGGGCCAGAGGCCCTTCTTTTTCGCTTCCAGTTCGAAGGAAAAATCGGGGCCGGTATCGGCAAGATCAAAAAGAGCAGGAGAATCGGGTGTGGCCGTGCGTTTCATGCGGCGAAACTGGCATACACACCCGATCTCCTGCAAGCCCCCGGAAGCGGGCGATGACAGGCGCGGTGAGCCGGGGTCAAGGGGCGTGGCTCACCGTGCCCCGAAGGTCATCATGACCTTTGATCCTCCAACGGGGCGGCGGAGGAAAAACGATCACACGCGAGGCGGCGGTTCCGGGGGCGATGACCGGCGGGCCAGGGAAAACCCGTCGGGCATTTCGTCGAGAGCAACAAGATGAGAAGGTTGCTCCTTATCGTTTTGAATTCCGTTTATTATAGGCTCACAGAGCCTCCGATTGTCGGCGAGTTATCCTTCATGCTCGACGTCATCCTCGGGCTTGACCCGAGGATCCATTATCGCGCTCGGTTTAGATCCTCGGGTCAAGCCCGAGGATGACGTCGAGTTCAGTTCGGGCATTCATCACCCTCAGTCACTTTCAGCGTTTGCTTCTCAAAGCAGCGACAATTGCACGCCTGCACCGCCCGGCGGCACGAAGAGATCGTCGCGAAGGTGGATGCCGCGGCGGATGAGGCCGAGCCGCTTGGTCGCCATTTCGAAACGCCTGCCGATCTGCCAGGCATAGGGGCCGGCGCCCTTCATGCGTTTTCCGAATTCTGCGTCGTAATCCTTGCCGTCGCGCATCGAGCGCACCAGCGACATGACATGACGGTAGCGGTCCGGATAGTTGCGCAGCAGCCAGTCACGGAACAGCGGGCTCACCTCCAGCGGCAGGCGCAAAAGCACATAGGACGCCTCCGTCGCACCGGCAGCCTTGCCGGCCTCGAGAATACGTTCGATCTCATGATCGTTGAGGGCAGGGATGACAGGCGCCATCATCACGGCCACGGGAATGCCGGCCTCGGTCAGCGCCTTGACCGCTTCCAGCCGCTTCTCCGGCGTGGCGGCGCGGGGCTCCATGTTGCGCGCGAGCTTCCGGTCCAGCGTGGTCACGGAAATACCGACCTTGGCGAGCCCCTTTTTGGCCATGGGCGCCAGAATATCGATATCCCGCTTGATCAGCGCCGATTTGGTGACGATGGCGACGGGATGATCGGCCTTGGCCAGCACTTCCAGTATCTGCCGCATGATGCGCCATTCGCGCTCGATCGGCTGATAGGGATCGGTATTGGTGCCGATGGCGATCACCCGCGGCTTGTAGCCCGGCTTCGCCAGTTCCCGTTCCAGCAGCTTCGCCGCATCCGGCTTGGCGAAGAGCTTGGCTTCGAAATCCAGCCCGGCGGAAAGCCCCATATAGCTGTGCGTGGGACGGGCAAAACAATAGATGCAGCCATGTTCGCAGCCGCGATAGGGATTGATGGAACGGTCGAAGGGGATATCGGGCGATTCATTGCGGGTGATGATGCTGCGCGGCTTTTCCACCTGCACCTCGGTGCGGAATTCCGGCATGTCCTCGAGCGTCTGCCAGCCATCGTCGAAAACCTCGTGCTGCAGGGTCTCGAAGCGTCCATCCGGGTTCAGTCCGGCGCCACGGCCGCGACGGCGGTCAATCTCGATGCGCAGGCCGGATGCATCGGCAAGCGCATTGGCAATATCAGGCATATGGCTCGGCTGGAAGGCAGCCTGCCCCGAAAGCGTATGGTTTCTCATCTGGATGCTCCCAGGGCGCCGCACGCCTCTCGAGGCAAGCTCAACGCCCTAAACCGTTTCCATCCGGGCAGGCTTTCAACCGCCTTCCGAATGATTAAATTCCTACATCAGGAATGAGAACAATACAAGAACAAAATTGTGAATTCAGTTGTTCTCCAGAGATGGATGCGTCGCCACGACAGCCACGGCCACGCGCGCAGATTATGCGGGCATCGGCATTGACAGCCGCAGATTTTACCACGATGAGCACAGTGGCAATTTATTGTGCGATGCGTTAGAGCTATGCAGATGTTGACAGTCATAATGGAATGCCGGGATCACGAGCCGGAGCTGGCGCATACCTTGTCTGCGCTTGTCACCGGGGCCGTGGAAGGGCTTGTAAGCGATGTTGTGATTCTCGATCACGGTTCGCGCGATGGATCGTCGCGTGTTGCCGATGCCGCCGGCTGCCGTTTTTATGGGCAGTGGGACATTGAAGACGTCGTGAAGTCCGCACGCGGCGGCTGGCTGCTTCTGATCGAACCCGGCGCGCGACCGCAGGCGGGCTGGATCGACGAGATTCTCGAATATGTGGCGATCTGCGCGCAGCCGGCCCGTTTCTCGCCCTCGCGCTATCACCGGCGCAATGTCTTCAGCCGTATGCTGCGGCGTATTCCGCCATTGGAACACGGGTATCTTCTGCCAAAGAAACATGCCGTGTCGATTGCGAAATCGGGCATGAGCCTGACGCAATTTGTCGGCGCGCAGAAGCCGCGCCGGCTGAATGCGGAAATGGTGCCCGCTTGGGCGCTGCGGGCTTCGGCCTAACCTCGGGGGCCGCTTTACCCGGCCAGAACCTTGCCGGGGTTCATGATGCCGGCGGGGTCGAAAGCGTGTTTGATGCGCCGCATCAGCTCCATCTCGATGCCGGGGCGGATGGCGGCCAGTTCGTCGCGCTTTAATTGCCCGATGCCGTGTTCGGCCGAAATGGAACCGCCGAGCGACAGCACGATGCCGTGCACGATCTCGTTCATGTCCCGCCAGCGGCCAATGAATTCGGCCTTGTCGGCACCCACCGGCTGGGAAATATTGTAATGAATATTGCCGTCGCCCAGATGCCCGAAGGCGCAGATGCGGGCGCCGGGGATGGCGGCGAGAACCGCCTTTTCCGCCGTCGCCATGAATTCCGGTATTTTCGATACCGGAACGGACACATCGTGCTTGATCGAGCCGCCTTCGGGCTTCTGCGCCTCCGACATGCTTTCGCGCATGTGCCAGAGCGCCTGTCGCTGCGCTTCCGATGCGGCGATCACCGCATCCTGAACCAGCCCGGCCTCAAAACCGCGCTCCAGCAGCGATTGCATCATGTTATCCGCTGTTTCGGCCGAATCGGAGGTGGAAATATCGATGAGCGCGTACCAGTCATGCGGCTGTTCCAGGGGATCGCGCACGCCGGGAATGTGCCTTGCGGTGAATTCGACGCCGATTCGCGGCATGAGTTCGAAACCGGTCAGCGCCGTGCCGCAGAGATTGGAAGCCATCTCGAACAGTTTCAGCGCATCCTCGGTGGAGGTGAGCCCGGCAAAGGCCACCTGGTGGCCGAGCGGTTTCGGAAAGAGCTTCAGCACAGCTCCGGTGATGACGCCAAGCGTGCCTTCGGAGCCGATGAACAGATCGCGCAGATCGTAACCCGTATTGTCCTTTTTCAGCTGGCGCAGCCCGTTCCAGATTTCGCCTGTTGGCAGCACCACTTCCAGCCCGAGGCAAAGCTGGCGCATATTGCCATAGGCAAGCACCGCCGTGCCGCCGGCATTGGTGGCGAGATTGCCGCCGATGCGGCAGGAACCCTGCGACCCCAACGATAGCGGGAACATCCGTTCCACCGTCTCGGCGGCCTTGTGAATGTCGTCGAGAATGCAGCCGGCATCGGCGACGATGATATTGGCGACCGGATCGATATCGCGAACACGGTTCATGCGCTCCAGCGACAGGATGATGTCCGTTCCTTCGGCGCGCGGCGTCTGCCCGCCCACAAGGCCGGTATTGCCGGTCTGCGGCACGATGGGCGTGCCGGTCTCGCTGGCGAGCTTCAGGATGGCGGCAACCTCTTCGACCGAGCCGGGTTTCAGCAGCAGCGGCGAGACGCCGCGATAAAGGCCGCGATTTTCCACGAGGCGCGGCGCCATTTCCGCCGGGTCGCGCACCGCATTCTTTTCACCGACAATGGCGGCAAAGCGGTCGAGGATGTCGGAGGAGGGGATGGCGGTGGTCGTCATGGGCGTCGTCTCGCTGTCTTTTGAAACATGGGCGAAAGGGTTGGGTGCCGTCAGCCTCGCGGCGCGGCGGCGCGGGAAAGGCGATCGTTGATCGCCTCTCCGAGACCATGGCTGGGAATTGCGGTGATGGCGATTGTGCCCGCACCGCTTGCATCGGCGGCTTTCAGATAATCGAACAGATTGGCGGCGGCCTCGGCAAGATCGCCGGAAGGGCTGAGATCGAGAACGGTCCGCGCCGTCTCCTCGCCCGAAACGGCGATGCCGCCGAACCGGATCAGCGCTTCGCCGGAGGAAACCGATGTGGCGCCGAGCCGCACGGCGGCGCCCGGCGCGTAATGCGAGGCCAGCATTCCCGGCGCCTCAATGGCGGCGGAAGCTTTTTTCGGCCGTTCGAGCCGTTTGCCGGCAATGCGTTCTATGTCCGCGGTGACGATGCCGCCGGGGCGAAGCAGCCGCACCCGGCCATCCTCTTCCACCTTGACGATGGTGGATTCCACACCGACGGAGGCCGCGCCGCCATCGAGAATGAGATTGATCTTCTGGCCGAGATCCGCCTCTACATGGGCCGCACTTGTCGGGCTGATCTTGCCGGAACTATTGGCGCTGGGGGCAGCGAGCGGCCTGCCGAAGCGACGGATCAGATCGCCGGCAAAGCCCTGCGGCACGCGGATGCCGACCGTATCGAGCCCCGCCGTCGCCAGCGAATGAATGTCGCTTGCCGGTTTCAGCGGCAGCACCAGCGTCAGCGGGCCGGGCCAGAAGGCCTCGGCAAGTTTCCGAGATATGGGATCGAAGACGGCGTAACGTTCGGCCATGGCGATATCGGCCATATGGCAGATCAGCGGGTTGAACTGCGGCCGGCCCTTGGTCTCGTAAATGCGGGTAATCGCCGCCGGATTGGTGGCGTCGGCGGCAAGGCCGTAAACCGTTTCTGTCGGCAGGGCGATGGGCTGGCCGGCGGCAAGCTCGGCTGCGGCCGTCTGCAGGGCTGTTTCCCGCTCATTGTCGATGTTGATGTGACGCGCCATAGTGCTGCCTTTCACGGCCGTCAATAGCGTATTTCAGGGCGGAGTGGGAAGCGCTAATGCATATCGCCTCGAAGTGCCCCGCGGTTTTAGGCCCAGAGGCGCTTTGTCGCGTTTATATCGCCTTGATGATCTTGCGCATCTCTTCCGAACGCGCACCGAGCATGAGCACGTTTTTCAGCGCCACGCGCGGATCGTGGGTCTGGAACAGCAGGCCGCTGCGGTGGAAGGATGTGTCGATGGCGGCCGCCTGATCGGGAAGCGCGTTGATGGCGACGGCGAAATACATCCTCGAATAGCGCGCATCGATGTTTTCGAAGAAGTTTTCGGCCCCGCTCAGTTCTGCGAAGAAATTTGCGAAATAGAAGGACCAGAGCACATGGCGTTCGGCATCGAAGCTGGTCCGCGCGGCTGTCACGTGACAGTAACCGAGATGCGGCCGGTCATTGAGCAGATGGTGAAAAACCATCTTCGGGAAGCGGATGGACTGGTGAAAGGTGTTGAGGCGGCTATGGGTGGCGTCGGCGGCCGCCTCCAGCTTGCGTCCGGTCAGCGCAGCCACGTCGTCATGGCTGTAATAGACGCGCTCCCTCGGCAGCCAGCGCTCTTCATAACGGCTGATACGACCCGTTCGCAGAAAGTCGGAATGCGCGGTCTTGGATCGTATCGGCGTGACCGAATGCCTGCTCGCATCGAAATAGCGTATGCGTGTTGCCTTCTCCACCAGGAACGCTCCGGTTGCTCTCGATCAGCAAAGATAGTTTAGTGTATGTTAATACTCCGTTGCGGCTCACCCCCCGTTTTTTAACGGGTGGGGCGTGAAGCGCGCCACATCATGCGTCTTATTGCGACGTGGTTTCGCCTGCCGAATAGCTGTCGGATTTCCCAGCGGAATGGCCTGTCGCGGCTGTCGGCGCATGTCGCAATTTGTCGCCAATGCGGAAGGTAATGTCGCTGTTTGTGCTGCCGCAAATGAGCGCCGGTGTTTAGATGAGTACATGCTTCCGCAACCCCGCAAATGGTGTCGGGCAGGGCGGTTTGATCGAGGATTTGGCCATGGAATTGCGTGATACCGTATTGCGCCAGCTGAAAAACCGCCGCGAAGGCTTCAGCCTGGAACAGCCCTTCTACACGGACCCGGATTATTTCAAGCTGGATATGGAAACCATCTGGTATCGCGACTGGCTGTTCGTCGGTCATGATTGCGAAGTGTCGAAATCCGGCAGCTATTTCACCGTGCAGGTCGGCGCCTATTCCGTGGTCATCGTTCGCGGCCGCGACGGGCAGATCCGCGCCTTCCACAATTCCTGCCGCCATCGCGGCTCGCGCGTCTGCACCACGCAGAAGGGCCAGTCCGCCCGCCTCGTCTGTCCCTATCACCAGTGGACCTACGATCTCGATGGTAAGCTGCTGTTTGCACGTCACATGGGAGAAGAGTTCGACAAGGGCGATTTCGGCCTGAAGCCGGTCGCCTGCGAAACCGTCGCCGGTTACGTCTTCATCTGCCTTGCCGATCAGCCGGCCGATTTCGAGCCCATGCGCAAGGAAGTCGAAAGTTACATGGCGCCGCACCGCATCTGGGAAGCTAAGGTCGCGCATGAGAGCACGATCATCGAAAAGGGCAACTGGAAGCTCGTCTGGGAAAATAACCGCGAGTGCTACCATTGCGCTGCCAACCATCCGGAACTTTGCCGCACCTATCCCGAAAACCCGAGCGTGACGGGAACGGACGGCGGTGCGAGCGATCCCGAGATCGGCGGCCACTGGGCGCGCTGCGAGGCCGCCGGCCTGCCGAGCCGTTTCAAGATCGACCCCAAGGGCCAGTTCCGCGTCGCCCGCATGCCGCTGATCGGCGAGGCGGAAAGCTACACCATGTCCGGTAAGCGCGCCGTGCGCCGGCCGCTGTCTGACGATGTCAGCATCAGCCATATCGGCGCGCTGCTCCTGTTCCATTACCCGACGACCTGGAACCACTTCCTCGGCGACCACACCATTTCCTTCCGGGTGCTGCCGCTCAGCGCCACGGAAACCATGGTCACCACCAAATGGCTCGTGCACAAGGATGCCGTCGAAGGCGTGGATTACGATCTCGAGGACCTCACCCATGTCTGGAACGAGACCAACGACCAGGACCGCCGCATCGTCGAGGAAAATGCCTTCGGCATTCGTTCCCCGGCCTATGAGCCCGGCCCCTATTCCATGGAGGACGAGGGCGGCGTGATGCAGTTCGTCAACTGGTACTCCGATTTCATGGTCGACCGGCTCTCCGGCGATAAGGCCCGGCTTTCGGCTGTAGCGTGATGCGAAGATGAATATGGTTGTGACCTATAAGCATATTGACGAGATGAAGCCATGGAGCGACAAGCTCCAGCTTCTGGAGTGCATCTCGGTGACGCCCGAGACGCCCGATGTGATGACGTTCCTGTTCCGCTCGGAGGATCAGAACTGGTTCCGTTATCTGCCGGGGCAGTTCGTCACCTTGGAATTGCCGGTGGGCAAGGAGCCGCTTTACCGCACCTACACATTGTCCTCCAGCCCGTCGCGGCCCTATGCGCTGTCGGTCACGGTCAAGGCGCAGGCCAACAGCATCGGCACGCGCTGGATGTTCGACAATCTGAAGCCCGGCATGAAAATCCGGGCGCTCGGGCCGCTCGGCGACTTTTCCTACGTCAAGCATCCCGGCGACAAATATCTGTTCATCTCGGCAGGCTCCGGTGTTACGCCGATGATGTCGATGGTGCGCGACATGAGCGACCGTGCGCCGCAGAGCGATATTGCCTTCATCAATTGTTCGCGTACCCCCGGCGATATCGTCTTCCGTCACGAGCTGGAATATCTCGCGCGCTTCATGCCGAACCTGTCTCTCGGCTTCATTGTCGAGAAATGTGGCCGAACCGATCTGTGGTCCGGCCTGAAGGGCATGGTCGACAAGGCCAAGATCGCGCTGCTCGCGCATGATTTCATGGAGCGCACCGTCTTCTGCTGCGGGCCGGAGCCGTTCATGGCCGCCGTCCGCTCGATGCTCGATGCCTCCGGCTTCGACATGAGCCGCTATCATCAGGAAAGCTTCGCGCCGGCCGCGCCGGTCACTGTTGGTGAAGCCGTGCTTACCGGTGCGGATGGCGAGGCGCTGTCGATGGTGGGCTTCACCCTTTCCGGCAAAGAAATGCCCTGCCAGCCCGGCCAGACGGTTCTGATGACGGCGCGCGCCGCCGGGGTCCGTATCGGGGCGGCCTGCGAATCGGGGATTTGCGGCACCTGCCGGGTACTGAAGCTTTCCGGTGAGGTGGAGATGAACCACAATGGCGGCATTCTCGATGAGGAAATCGAGGAAGGCTATATTCTCGCCTGCTGCTCACGCCCGTTGACCGATGTAAAGGTGGAAGCCTGACACGAGCAGGCGTTTCATTTCATACGTCTTTCGCCGGATGGTTGTCTTGGAACCAAATTTCTCTAAACTCGTTTGCACGTCATCGAATTCTTTTCGGGCATGAAACGGGGCTGTCCCATATCTCCGACAAGAGCGAGTGGGTGAAAAGGCGCGGGTCCAACGCGCTGAAGCAAACGGAGGAAGATCATGATGAATTTCCGGACAACGAGCGTCGCCACGGCGATGATCGTGTTCCTCACCAGCTTTACGCCGTCGCAGGCGTTCCAGGTCCCTGTGCCGATGCCCAAACCGGCGGTTTCGACCGACAATGTCGTGCCGGTGCAGTACCGTGAATGGGACCGCCGATACGACCGCAGGCACGGCGACCGCATGTATCGCCCACGCCCGCCGCGTGACGGCTGGTACAATGGTCACCGCGGCTATCGCGATCGTCGTCCGGGTTACCGTTATCACAATGGTTACTGGTTCCCGCTGGCAGCCTTTGCCGCAGGCGCGATCATCGGCGGCGCCATGCAGCAGCCGCGTCCGACCTATGGCGGCAGCCACGTTTCCTGGTGTCAGAACCGCTGGCGCTCGTATCGCGCTTACGACAATACCTATCAGCCGAGCAACGGTCCGCGCCGCATCTGCGTGTCGCCCTACAGCCGTTAATTGCATAAATGCAGAAGCCCGGTCCCATCCGGGCTTTTGCCTTCCTCGGGAAATGCATGGTTTTTGATAAACGAAGCGTGATCGTTCCGTTAATCGTGGGTTCAGCCACACGCCCCTAGGCTGCAAAGGTAAGCAAGACTGCCCCGCATGGAGGCGGTATGGAAAGAAAAAACGAAGAATTCACGTAGAACGGCCTGTCGACCGTCGTGAATGGAGGAAGTCAGATGAAAAGCTATGTGAAGAACATCCTGGCTGTCGGTCTTTCTGCGATCGTGGTTGCAGGAGCGATTGTTCCGGCGGAAGCGGCAATGCCCTTGCCTGCAGCGCCGAAGAGCATTGAGGCCGCAGGCAATGATGCCGGCAAGAATATCGTCAACGTGCAATATTGGCGTGACCGGGACGGCTGGGGCGACCGCCGTGGCTGGTATCGCGGCCATCGCGGTTATCGTGATTACCGCCCGGGCTATCGTCACCATGACGGTTACTGGTTCCCGCTCGCAGCCTTTGCGACGGGTGCGATCATCGGCGGCGCCCTGTCGCAGCCGCGTGAAATCTACCGTCCGGTTCCCGAATATCGTCCGCGCCCGGTCTATCGCGAATACCGTCCGGTCCGCCGTGGCGGTATGAGCCAGGCGCATGTGAACTGGTGCTATGGCCGCTATCGTTCCTACGATGCCTACAGCAACACGTACCAGCCGTATCACGGCCCGCGCCAGCCCTGCTATTCGCCTTACAGCTGATAGATTGGACGAGCCGAAATCGATGGAGCCGCCCGGAGGAATACCGGGCGGCTCTAGCTTTTTATAGGCCTCGTAACATCAGCCTTCGTCATCCTCGGGCTTGACCCGAGGATCCATTGTCGCCAGTGGTTGTGGATCCTCGGGTCAAGCCCGAGGATGACGCTGAGTGGGACTGTCGACACCACCCCGCTAAGAAGTCGGTTGACCTCTGTTGATAGTCACAAAATCCGCGCCCGCTTCAGAACGAACCAGGCCAGCGCCACCGAAATCACGATGAAGATGCTGGCCGACAGCGTGCCGCCGGTGCCGACCGTAAACGGCAGCTCGTCCGTATTCATGCCGAAGAAGCCGGTCACCAGCGATGGCGGCAGCAGGAACGCCGTCATCAGCGAGAGGATATAGAGGTGCCGGTTGGTTTCGGAGGAAAGTTTGGAATCGATTTCTTCATGCAGCAGCCTTGCGCGCTCCTGCAGGGCATAGACGTCGTGGTCGACGGCCTCCAGACGGCTCATCAGGCGTGAGGCGACATCCTCGAAACCGTCAGGCATCTCGTCATGATCGGCGGCGGAAGCGCGGCGCATCAGGGTCAGCACGGTGCGCAGATGCCGGTGCAGGCGAACCACGGTGCGGCGCAGCGGGGCAAGACGCCGCCGCTCGTCACGGTTCTCGCTGTCATAGACCATATCCTCGATGGCGTTCAGCTCTTCCGTGGTCTCCATCACCAGATTGATGAGCGAGCGCTGGAACTCCGCCACCAGCCCCTCGAACACATGTGATGGCGTGAGGTAGCGGTTGGAATTCTTGTCGACCGCCGCCTTCAGCCGGTCCACCGAATGCAGCGGCTGCAGGCGGGTCGTGATGATGAAACGGTCGCTCACCGCAAAATGCAGCCAGCCGAAATCGCGCGTTTCCTTGTCGAATTCCCGCTGGAAATCGACCAATGTGCCATAGAGCGATTTTTCATCGACCACGATGGACGGATGCGTCTCATGGGTGGTGAGGCTTGCCCGCGCCGCCGGATCGAGACCGTCGATGGTCTCGAGAAAACCCGCCACACGCTGATCGGCGAGGTTGAGATGCAGCCAGAAGAACCCTTCGCACTCTGCCATTTCGTGAAAGCCGGCATCGGGCGCGAGCCGCCGGCACGGGGCTGTACCGGGATGAAATTGATAGGCCCAGACAAGGCCGGGAATAACGGGTGTTACGAGATCCATCGTGGCAGTCCTGACCGGCTGGATGGGAGGAGGGAGGCGTCCGTCGTTCCGGTGTGGGAGCGGCGGCGGCGAGGCGCCTTTCAGCGCATGCTGAGCAAATTCATATGACAGTTTTATAACAATCCCGCCGAAATGACGGGAATTTTCAAATTGACGTTTACGTAAAAATCATTTAGCCCGAAGGCAGTAGCAAGATGCCAAAGCTTCGGGAGGAGGCAGCATGTATAGCGCGCCGGTGGACGATATCGCCTTTACACTCAAACATGTAGCGGGTCTTGAAGACGCGCTGTCGACGGGTGCGCTGGGAGACCTTGGGGAAGATCTGGTCGATGCCATTCTGCACGAAGCCGGCCGTTTCGCCACCGCAGAGGTCGCGCCGCTCGCCGAGATCGGCGACCGCCAGGGCGCGAAGCTCGCCGACGGCAAGGTGACGACACCGGATGGCTGGGCCGATCTTTACCGCCGCTGGGCGGAAGCGGGCTGGAACAGCCTGACGGCGCCGGAAGAATTCGGCGGCCAGAACCTGCCGCATATGCTGAATGTCGCCGCTCTCGAAATGTGGAATTCCGGCTCCATGGCCTTTGCGCTGGCCCCGACGCTGACCATGGGCGCGGTGGAAGCCCTTGTCGCCCACGGCAGCGATGACCTCAAGCGCACCTATCTGCCGAAACTCGTCTCCGGCGAATGGACCGGCACCATGAACCTCACCGAGCCGCATGCGGGATCGGATCTCGGCGTCCTGAAGACCCGGGCGGAGCGCAATGGCGACGGCACCTACCGCATCTTCGGCCAGAAGATTTTCATCACCTGGGGCGAACACGACGCGGCTGATAATATCATCCACCTGGTTCTCGCCCGCCTGCCGGATGCGCCGGCCGGCACGCGCGGCATCTCGCTGTTCCTCGTGCCGAAATTCCTGCCCGATGATAACGGCGCACCGGGCAGCCGCAACGATCTTTTCTGCCATTCGCTGGAGCACAAGCTCGGCATCCATGGTTCGCCCACCTGCACGATGATCTTCGGCGACGGCAAATTCGGGGACGAAAAGGGTGCTCTCGGCTGGCTGGTCGGTGAGGAGAACAAGGGTCTCGCCTGCATGTTCACCATGATGAACAACGCCCGCCTTGCCGTCGGCATGCAGGGTGTGGCGATCTGCGAAGCGGCGACCCAGAAGGCCATCGAATACGCCAGGGAGCGCACGCAGGGCAAGGCGCCCGGCTGGCAGGGCTCCGGCATGAGCCCGATCATCGAACATCCCGACATCGCCAGAACGCTTCTGACGATGAAGGCGCTGACACAAGGATCGCGGGCGATTTCCTTCAGCTGCGCCCATGCCATCGATATGGCGCATGCGACTGAAGACGCCCGGCAGCGTTCTCACTGGCAGGAGCGCGCTGCCCTTCTGACCCCGATCGCCAAATCCTTCTCCACCGATGCCGGTGTGGATGTGGCCTCCATGGGCATTCAGGTGCATGGCGGCATGGGCTTCATCGAGGAAACCGGCGCGGCGCGTTATCTACGTGACGCCCGCATCGCGCCGATCTACGAAGGCACCAACGGCATTCAGGCCATCGATCTGGTGCTGCGCAAGCTGCCGCTTTCCGAGGGCGCGCAGGTGCGCGGTTTCATCGCCGAACTGCGCGAGATCGCCGCCCGCATAGCCGCCTCGAACCGCGATGATCTCGGCGAGACCGCCCGTTATCTCGAAGCAAGCCTCAACGATCTGGAAACGGCGACCGACTGGCTGCTGGACCGCATCAAGGCAGGCGAAACCGAAACCGCGCTCGCCGGCGCGACGCCGTATCAGCGCCTCTTCGGTCTGGCGCTGACCGGCGCCTATCTCGCCAAGGGTGCATTGGCCACCGTCGATGACGGCAGGGGCGGGCACCGCGCCGCACTTTGCCGTTTTGCGGCGGAAAACCTGCTGGCGGAAACGGCGGCGCTGAAGGATCGCGTCACATCAGGTGCGGCAAGCCTTGCCGCCGCCCGCACCGTATTGGCTTGAGGAGGCTCAGATGTCGGACGAACACATTCTCGTCGAGCGCGTCGGCCATGCGCCTGATGTCATGACCATCCGCTTCAACCGGCCGGACAAGAAAAACGCCATCACCGATGCCATGTATCTGCGCATGGCAGACGCCCTGCATGCCGCCAATGCGGACCCGGAAATTCGCGTCGTCGCCTTTCTTGGCACGGAAGGCTGCTTCTCCGCCGGTAACGACATGGCCGATTTTCTCGCTTTCGCCATGTCCGGCGGCAAGGGCAAGCTCGCCGCACTCGAGCTTCTGAAAGCGCTCGTTGCTTTCGACAAACCGCTGGTATCCGGCGTCGACGGGCTCGCCATCGGCATCGGCACGACACTGAACCTGCATTGCGACCTGACTGTCGCCTCCAGCCGCAGCCTGTTCAAGACCCCATTCGTGGATCTCGCTCTGGTGCCGGAAGCGGCCTCCAGCCTGCTCGTGCCGAAGCTCATGGGGCACCAGCGCGCCTTTGCGCTGCTTGCCATGGGCGAGGGTTTTTCCGCCGAGCAGGCGCTGCAGGCAGGAATGATCTGGAAAGTCGTCGCCCCCGAACATGTGGAGAGCGAAACGCTGGCACTCGCAACCCGGCTTGCAGCCAAACCGCAGCAGGCGCTGAAGATCGCCCGCGATCTGGTTCGCGGCAACCCGGACGATCTTCTCGCCCGCATCGAAGAGGAAGGCCGTCATTTCATCGCACAGCTGCAAAGCGCCGAAGCGCGGGCCGCCTTCGAGGCATTCATGCGTCGCTGAGTGCCGCGGGAATCGGGAAGCCCGCTGCTTGTTTCTTCTCCCCGCCGGGGAGAAGTCCGCGGCAGCGGGATGAGGGGGCGAGGGTAAAGATATTCGGCAACGTAGCCCCCTCATCCGCCCCTTCGGGCCACCTTCTCCCCGGCGGGGAGAAGAAGCCGGCGGCATAGTCGGAAGTTTGAAGCCACTGTGCTTGCGAAGGCGGATTATGTATGGTCGACCAAATCGGTCCGACCAAGACCGGATCATACAAGCTCTACGCCCGAAGGCCACCCGCATGCGTCACGTCGTTTTCGTCCTGTCCGTCTTCCTCTGCGTCGCCACTGTCACCGAAGCGGCGGCGATAACGCGCCCTCCGGTCGCTTCCGCCGGCAATGTCATTCTGGCGCAATCCATCATTACCGAAGATGATGGCTCGGACTATTATTCCGGCCGCAATCGCGACCGCCAGCGCCGCGCCCGTTTCATCTGCGTCATCACCCCGCCGGACAGCGCCAATCGCCGCCGGCCCTATGTCTGTCCGCTGGAACGCGGCCGTGTGGGCGGCGCCTGCCGTTGCTCGGGCGTGGTCGGTAACGGCACCGTCGATACGGCCTGGTGATTATTTTTCCAGCGTCGCCACCGCTTCCACATGCGGCGACCATAGAAACTGGTCGACCGGTGTGACGCGGGTGATGCGATAGCCGCCTTCCGTGAGGATGGTAAGATCGCGCGCAAGCGTCAGCGGATTGCAGCTCACCGCAACGATCTTCTTCACCGTGCTGCGGGCCAGTTCCTTGCACTGGAATTCCGCACCCGCGCGCGGCGGGTCGAAGACGACAGCATCGTAATTCTTCAGTTCGCTTGTCATCAGCGGCCGGCGGAAGAGATCGCGTTTCTCGACGCTGACAGGCTTCAGGCCCTGTGTGTTGCGGGCGGCGAAGTCCAGCGCCTTCAGCGGCTTGTCTTCGGCTTCCACCGCATGCACCTTGCCGATGCGTGCGAGCCTCAGCGCGAAGGTGCCGGAACCGCAAAAGAGATCGGCAATGCGCTTGGATTTGCCGATATGGGCAAGCACCAGCTCGGCCATGGCGTCTTCCGCCTGTTTCGTCGCCTGCGTGAAACTGCCGGCCGGCGGTGAAACCGCAACGCCGCCGAATTCGATGATCGGCTTCTGCGGTTCGATCAGGATTTCACCCGATAGCGAAACACGGGCGATGCCGCGCATGGCAAGCACCGTTTCCGTGAGCGTGCGCCGCTGCTTGTCGCTGACCGACTTGATGCCCTCGACCGAAATATCGAGGCCCGAGAGCGTCTCGAGAACGGTGATGCGGAACGGTTCGGCATTCGCCACCATGGAAAGGCCGATGGCGCGGATGGCGTCCAGCCGCGAGACGATGCCGGGCGAGGTGACGGGACATTCCTCGATGGCGACGATGTGGTGGCTGTTCGCCTGGCTGAAACCGAGCAGCAGGCCCTTTTCCGTCCTGCGGGCGGCGAACACCGCGCGGCGGCGCTCGCCGGGGCGACAGATGACGAGATCGTCCACATCAGGCGTCAGGCCCTTCGATTTCAGCGCCGAAACCACCAGCTCCCGCTTGTAGGCATGGTAGGGCTGATCGGCCAAATGCTGCAGCGAACAGCCGCCGCAGGTGCCGTTCTTGCCATCGGGGCCGAAATGGCGGCAGGCCGGTTCACGGCGCTCCGCCGAGGCTTCCGTTATCGACATGACGGTGCCGTGATCTTTCACCTTCGCAATCGCGACCGTTTCGCCGGGCAGCGCAAAGGGCACATAGACCGGGCCGTCGGGACAGTGGGCGATGCCGTCGCCCTGCGCGCCGAGGCTCTTGATGGTGACGGTCTGTGTGCTCATGGCTTTTCGCCTCCGAGAAGAAATTCGATGTTGCCGTCGCCGCCGGAAATCGGCGAGGGAATGAGGCCTAGGCTTTTCCAGCCCATGTCCTCGGTCAGCCAGCGTTCCAGCTCGGCGGCCACGGCAGGCGCTGTTTCCGGCTCTTTCAGCAGCCCGGCCTTGCTGATGGCGTCGCGCCCCGCCTCGAATTGCGGTTTCACCAGCAGAACCGCGAGAGCGCCCACTTCCGCAAGCTCGAGTGCCGGCGCAAGCGCGAGCTTCAGCGAAATGAAGGACACGTCGGAAACGATGAAGCCGATGGGCCGGTCATCGATATCTTCCCCGCTCAGGAAACGCGCATTCAGCCCTTCCAGATTGGTCACGCGCGGATCGTTCTCAATCCTGGCATGCATCTGCCCGTGGCCGACATCGATGGCGGTGACGTGTTTGGCGCCACGCTCCAGCAGCACCTCGGTAAAACCGCCGGTGGAAGCGCCGACATCGAGGCATTCATGGCCCGATGGATCGAGGCGGAAATGATCGAGCGCCGCCACGAGCTTCAGCGCTGCGCGGGAAACATAGGCCTGCGCCGGATCGCTGATGGCGATCTCGGCGTCGCCGGCAACGGTCTGGCTCGGTTTGGTGACGGTCTTGCCGTTGACGCTCACGGTGCCGCGCGCAATCGCGTCGCGCGCACGCGAGCGGCTGGCAAAGTGGCCGAGCGATACTAGAAGCTGGTCAAGCCGTTCATTTTCAGATGTTTTGGACATGGTCCCGTGTCAATGACCGTCAAACCCCGCCGATGCAAGCGATTTATCGCTGACATGACCTGGAATACCGCTGTCGCCGGGCAGGGTTGTATTGCACCGCAAAGTCAGAATGTTCGATTAATCCAATATAAAGGCTTGTATTGCACTTTGTGCGCAAGGCCCGTGCGGCCACCGGAACCTGCCATGACGGCATCTCCTCCAATCCACAAAATTGCGACCGTTGCAACGCAGACGCTTGCTCCGAGGCATCGGGTCGCCGAGAGAGTTTGCGATGTCGCTGAAAAACTTCCCCATCAACATAAAGCTCATAGTCACCTTCTGTGCGTTGATGAGCGTCTGTCTGCTCGCTTCCGCGGTCGTGTTCTGGCAGACGCTGGGAAGCGAGCGCGTCACGATCGACAACAACCGCACCAAGGATATCATCCAGGCGGTAGACGGTGCGACGGCCGCCATGCTGGAACAGGCCGTCAACCAGCGCGGCTTCCTGCTGTTTCGCAGCGACAGCACCTACAACGATGTCTTCGCCCAGCGCGAGCTGATGCTGAAGAAGCTGAATGACGCCCGTGGGCTGGCCGCCGACCGGCCGGACATCCTGAAATCCATCGACGACATGGAAAAATCCGCCACCGTGTTCTTCAAGGAACTGGCGGAGCCGCAGATTGCCGCGCGCAAGACGACGGAAGCGCCGATTTCCGAAATCATCGAGATCGGCCGCAATCAGGCCAAGGGCCAGCTTGATGGCTTCCGCGCCTCCGCCGCCAAGATCAAGGAACAGCTGAACGGCCTGTCCACCGCTTATGCGGCAGAACAGCAGGCCGCAGCGCTGAACCTTAAATATGCGCTTCTGGGCGGCGGCGCGGTTGCCGGTCTTCTCGCCGTTGTCCTCATCTGGGCGCTGTCGCGCTCCATCGTTACGCCCATCGTCGGCATGACCGCGGCGATGAGCCGGCTCGCCGATGGCGATCTGACGACGGAAGTGCCCGCCACGGATCGTGGAGATGAAGTCGGCAAGATGGCGAAGGCCGTTCTGGTCTTCAAGGAAGCCGGTCTCGAAAAATCCCGCCTCGCCGGCGAGACCGAGCGCATGCGTTCCGCCACCGAGACCGAACGTCGCCGCAACGAGGAAGAAAAGGCGCGGGACGACGCCGCCAGCGCCTTCGCCAGCGCCGAGCTTGGCAAGGGCCTTGCCGCTCTTGCGGATGGTGATCTTTCCTATCGCATCGAAACGCCTTTTGCGCCCGCCATCGATCCGGTCCGTCTCAACTTCAACGGCGCTGTCGACAAGCTGCAGCAGGCGCTGCAGACAGTCGGTGAAAACGCCGCCGCCATCAATGCCGGTGCTTCGGAAATGCTCTCCGCCGCCGACGACCTGTCGCGCCGCACCGAACAGCAGGCGGCCTCCATCGAGGAAACCGCCGCAGCGCTGGAAGAGGTCACCACCACGGTGCGCGACAGCGCCCGCGGCGCGGAAGACGCCGGTAATCTGGTCCAGCGCGCCCGCGCCGGTGCGGAAAAGTCCGGTGTTGTCGTCCGCAAGGCGGTCGCCGCCATGCGCGAAATCGAGAAGTCCTCGGGCGAAATCGGTAACATCATCGGTGTCATCGACGATATTGCCTTCCAGACCAATCTGCTTGCACTGAATGCAGGCGTCGAAGCCGCCCGCGCCGGTGATGCCGGCAAGGGTTTTGCCGTCGTCGCACAGGAAGTCCGCGAACTCGCCCAGCGTTCCGCCAATGCCGCCAAGGAAATCAAGACGCTGATCGGCGCTTCCAGCCAGCAGGTGGAAAACGGCGTCAATCTTGTCGACGAGACCGGCAAGGCGCTGGAACTCATCGTGGCGGAAGTCGAGGAGATCAACGCCCATGTCAGCGCCATCGTCGTCGCTTCCCGCGAACAGGCGACCGGCCTGCAGGAAATCAACACGGCCGTAAACACCATGGACCAGGGCACGCAGCAGAACGCCGCCATGGTGGAGCAGCAGACAGCCGCCAGCCATTCGCTGGCCCGCGAAGCGGAAGCGCTGAACAGCCTGCTCGGCCAGTTCAGGATGGGTGGCGCGCGTGCTGCTGTCGCCGGTGCCGGCGGATATTCCGCGCCGCGCCAGTCTTCCGCCAGACCCGCCTTCCAGCCCGCGCCGGCCGCACCGGCCCGCAAGGCTCCGGTAAAATCGGCCTCTGCAACCGCAAGACCTGTCGCCTCGCCGGCTCGCGCGCTTGGCCAGAGCCTCGCCCGCGCCTTCGGTGGCGCAGCCGAAGCACCGGCTGCCAAGGATCAGGACTGGACGGAGTTCTGAGCAGGCCGGTCATGGTTGTGTAGTGAGAATTGGGGGCCGGTAAGGCCCCCTTTTTGTTGGTAGGTTTTCGCGTCAAATAAGGGCTGGCACTCAACTGCACGTATCGGCAGCTGGTAGGCCAAGCCTTCGTATTTCGAGAAAGGTAATTTCCAGATGGCAGCGCGCGTCAGGTTACGGGTTTTGGAGGGCGAGTATGGGGTGGCCCGGCTTCCAGCATCTGAAGCCATCCCCGCATGGGCCGATGGTGGCGGGTTCGTCAGCATCAGCCGGACCGATGACGAACTTTCCATCGTCTGCCGGAAAGACCGCATCCCGCGGGATGTCCAGTTTGATGCGGGCTGGTCGTGTTTTAAGTTTCAGGGGCCATTTGCCTTTGATGAAACGGGCATCGTCCTGTCCGTCATCGCGCCCCTATCCACCAATGATATAGGAATATTTGTGGTTTCGACTTTCGATGGCGACCACCTGCTTTTGAAAACCGGCGATCTGGAAAAAGCCTTCGGTTTGCTTGCAAATGCGGGACATTCGCTCATCAAAGAATCAATTTAACCACGACGGCATTTCTGCAGAGGTGTGTTTTGAATAGTGAAATCGAACTGCCGGTACAAAAACAGCTTGAGGCCTACAATGCCCGTGACATCGATGCCTTCATGCTCTGGTGGGCTGATGATTGTCAGTATTACGCTTTCCCGGCGACGCTTCTGGCAGGAAGCGCGGCAGAGATTCGAAAGCGTCACATCGAGCGTTTCAAGGAGCCGGATTTACATGGAAAACTGCTGACGCGCATTGTCGTTGGCAATGTCGTCATCGACCATGAAACGGTCACCCGAAACTTTCCGGAAGGAAAGGGAGAGGTCGACGTTGCCTGCATCTATGAAGTTGAAAACGGCAGGATCGCCAAGGCCTGGTTCAAAATCGGCGAACTGCGGATATTGTCGCGAAAATCCTAGTGCGCGCAAAGGGTGCGCGCGCGGCTTTCCCATCGTCCATGTCGCTATGCGGCGTGATCCGCCCGCATGGGGTGCCAGACGGAAATATCGCGCGGGGCGTCGAGAAGCTCGGGCAGGGCATCGTGCCATGCCTGCCGATAGGGGCGGTGGATTTGAACGTCGATGACGTCCTGATGGTCGCTCCAGGTCTCATGCAGCAGGAAGCGGTTCTCGTTTTCACCGTCCCGGTGCAGGGTTGCGTTCACGAAGGTCTTTTCGTGCCGCATGGCGTCGAGCAGCGCATTCAGCAATTCTAGAAAGCGGTCGCGCTGGCCGGGGCGGACCTGAAAGCCGATGAGATAGGTGGTGTGCACGGGTCTTACTCCTTGGTGCCTTGCATCAGTGCTTCGCGGGTTGCCGCATCGGCGGGATAAAAACACTCCAGCACCAGTTCAGACAGCGTGACGTCTGTGGCCGTTCCGAAAACCGTGGTGGTTGAAATGAAGCTCAGGACTGCGCCCGATGACGGATCGCGAAGCTGGAGCGGTATGGCCAGAGGGTCGGCCCCGGCGGCATGGGGCGAGGCGTTTGGCGCGGGATAGGCTGCAAGCTCCGCATGCAGCCGGGAAAGCACCTCGTCTCCCGTCTCTTCGACCTGACGACGCAGGCGCTCCAGCAGGTGATGCCGCCATTCGGCAAGATTGACGATGCGCGAACTCAGGCCCTGCGGATGCAGACTCAGCCTCAAGGCGTTGAGCGGCGGGCGAAGCAGCTCTTCGGAAACGCCGGCCAGAAGCGACGTGATCGCGCCATTGGCGAGAACGACGTTCCAGTGCCGGTCAACGGCAAGGGCGGGGAAGGGCATATGTCCGTGCACCACGGTTTCGACGGCCTGCCGGGCCGCCGCCATATCGGGCGCATCCATCGGCCGTTCTGAATGAACAGGCGCATAACCCGCCGCCAGCATCAGCCGGTTGGCGGCGCGGGCGGGCATCGAAAGCTGCTCGGCCAGTTTCACGAGCATCTCGCGGCTGGGGGATGATCGCCCGCTTTCCACAAAGCTCAGATGGCGCGCGGATATATCCGCCTCCATCGCCAGATCGAGCTGGCTTAACCTGCGGCGCGCACGCCATTCCTTCAGCACCTGGCCGACATGTTCTCGATGATGTGTCATGCCCGCAACCTAGCAGAAGAGAGCGCCAATGCGATTACCTCTAAGGTAATTGTTCCGCTTCCCGCCCCCCGGCATGTTTGGGCCGTCAACCAGAAGGAGCGCAATCATGACGCAGCATCTCGCAATCGCCGAAACCTATCTCGCAGCCTGGAACGAGGAGGACAATGAACGCCGCAGGCATCTCGTCGGTCAGGCATGGTCAGAAAACACGCGCTATGTCGATCCGCTGATGCAGGGCGAGGGGCAGCAGGGGATTGCCGCAATGATCGAGGCGGCGCGGCAGAAATTTCCGGGATATCGTTTCGTGCTCACAGGCACGCCTGATGGACACGGCAATTTCACCCGTTTCTCATGGCGTCTGATTTCGCCCGAGGGGGACGATGTCGCTGGCGGAACCGATGTCGTCAGCCTGAATGCCGAGGGACGGATCGAAAATGTCGTCGGTTTTCTCGATGGCGCGGCATCCTGAGAAAGAGGCGGGATCGTCCCGCCTCCTGTCCCGGCAATCGTGTCAGCCGGCGAAACCGACGCCGGCCTGACGCTGGCCGAGCGCATTGAACACGGTGGAAACGATGCCGGCCCGGTCGAGGCCGGCATTGGCATACATGGTCTCTGGCTTGGCCTGCTCCACCCACTGGTCGGGCAGGGTCAGCGTCCGGACCTTGGGGCCGTGGTCGAGCAGGCCGGCGCTCGCCATGAAATGCAACACATGCGCGCCGAAACCGCCGACGGAGCCTTCTTCGATGGTCACCAGCACCTCGTGATGGGCCACAAGCTGGCGGATGAGATCGAGATCGAGCGGCTTGGCGAAGCGCGCATCGGCAACCGTCGTGGAAAGGCCGGCCGCATCGAGGTCTTCGGCGGCGGCAAGGCATTCCGCCAGCCGGGTGCCGAAGGAGAGCAGCGCAACCTTGGTGCCCTCCTTGATGATGCGGCCCTTGCCGATCTCAAGAATCTCACCACGCGCGGGCATCTCGACGCCCACGCCTTCACCGCGCGGGTAACGGAAGGAAATCGGGCCTTCATCATAGGCCGCAGCCGTGCGCACCATATGTTTCAGCTCAGCCTCATCGGCCGCCGCCATCACCACCATGCCGGGCAGGGTGGCGAGGAACGTCGTGTCGAAGGAGCCGGCATGGGTCGGCCCATCCGCGCCGACAAAACCGGCGCGGTCGATGGGGAAACGCACCGGCAGGCTCTGGATCGCCACATCATGCACCAGCTGGTCGTAACCGCGTTGCAGGAAGGTGGAATAAAGCGCGCAGAACGGCTTGTAACCATCAGCCGCAAGCCCGGCCGCGAAGGTGACGGCATGCTGTTCAGCAATGCCGACATCGAAGGTGCGGGTCGGGAAAAGCTCGGCCATCTTGTCGAGGCCGGTGCCATTCGGCATAGCGGCGGTGACGCCGATGATCTTGTCGTCGAGGGTGGCTTCCTGAATCAGGGCTTCGGCAAAGACGCTGGTATAGCTCGGCGCATTCGGCTTGGCTTTCGCCTGCGCGCCGGTGATGACGTCGAACTTGTTGACGCCGTGATATTTGTCCGCCGCCGCTTCCGCCGGCGCGTAACCCTTGCCCTTCTGCGTCACCACATGGATGAGGACAGGGCCTTTCTGGTTGTCGCGCACATTGCGCAGCACCGGCAGCAGGTGATCGAAGGAATGACCGTCAATCGGGCCGATGTGATAAAAGCCAAGCTCCTCGAACAGCGTGCCGCCGGTCACGTAACCGCGCGCATGGGTCACGGCGCGGGTAATGGCGCGGTCGATGGTCTTGCCGAGATAGGCTGTCAGTTTCTTGCCGAAATCGCGGAACCCCATATAGGTGCGGCCGGAGGCAAGACGCGCCAGATAGGCGCTCATCGCGCCCGTCGGCGGCGCAATCGACATGTCGTTATCGTTGAGAATGACGATCAGCCGCGCATCGAGCGCGCCGGCATTGTTCAGCGCCTCAAACGCCATGCCGGCAGACATCGAGCCGTCGCCGATGACGGCGATCACCTTGCGGTCGCTCTGATCCAGCCCCGCCGCCACCGCCATGCCGAGACCGGCGGAAATGGAGGTGGAGGAATGGCCGGCGCCGAAATCGTCATAGTCGCTTTCCGCACGACGCGTGAAACCGGAAAGCCCGCCTTCCTGCCGCAGCGTGCGAATGCGCTCGCGACGGCCGGTGAGGATTTTATGCGGATAACATTGGTGGCCGACATCGAAGATCAGCCGGTCTTCGGGCGTGTTGAAAACCTTGTGAATGGCAATCGTCAATTCCACCACACCGAGGCCTGCACCCAGATGGCCACCGGTCTTCGACACCGCGTCAATCATCTCGTCGCGCAGTTCCCGTGCCAGTTCCGGCAGGTCGCGATCGTCGATCTCCTTGAGATCGGAGGGGAAATTCACCCGGTCGAGCAGTGGGGTCTGGGGCATTCCGGTCAATCGTTCGGCCTTTTCTCGTGGTCAGCAGGGGGCACCGGAGCGGCTTTCATGGTGAAAGCCGACGGTCCATTCCTGCATGTCGTACACTTCTATAGAATTTCAACCTTCCGGCAAAGGGACAAACTCTTCTTCGTCGCCGGGAACGATGTCGAAGCGTCCGGTTCTCCACTCCTGTTTGGCCTGCTCTATGCGTTCTTTTGATGACGAAACGAAGTTCCACCAGATGTAGCGGCGCTGATTGAGCGCCGCGCCGCCGAAGATCATGATGTGACAGCCATTGCTGCCGGCCTGAAGCGTGATGTCGTCGCCGGGCCGGAAGACGAGCAGCTGGTCGGCGGCGAAGATATCGCCCGCCACATCCAGAGAACCGGACAGAATATAGATCGCCCGCTCCTCGTGATCGGCGGAGAAGGGAAATTTCACCCCCGGCTCCAGCGTCAGGTCGACATAAAGCGTATCAGTAAAGGCCGAAACGGGGGAGGTGAGACCCTCGAATTCGCCGATCACCACCCGGCCGGTCGCGCCCTTGAGGTCGATCAGCGGCATGTCTTCTTTCGCCGTATGGGCAAAGGCGGGGGCGATTTCTTCCATATGGTCTGGCAGGGCAAGCCATGTCTGCAGGCCGGACATGGAAAGCGGATGGCCACGCAGATTTTCCGGCGTGCGTTCCGAATGCACGATGCCGCGCCCGGCCGTCATCAGGTTGATGTCGCCGGGGCGGATGACGAGCTCGGTGCCGAGACTGTCGCGATGCTTGATTTCGCCGTCGAACAGATAGGTGACGGTGGAAAGCCCGATATGCGGATGTGGTTTGACGTCCAGCGCCTCACCGGCCTTCAGGATCGCCGGTCCCATGCGGTCAAAGAAGATGAAGGGGCCGACGAGACGCCGCTGCCGGGTGGGAAGGGCGCGGCGCACGGCAAAGCCGCCAATATCGCTGGTGCGGGGAATGATGAGGTTCTCGATGGCGTCGCAGGCAAAAGCATCACCCGCGACGGGATCGTTACCGGGAAAGAAGGACATCGCAAGCTCCTCGTATCGTCTGGCGGGAGTTTAGCATAACCGAGCGAGAGGGGAGCATCGCGATATCGAACGCAGCGTCAACGATCCTTGTTAACACGACATTGTGAGAACACCTTACGACCGGGGAAAGTTTTCAAACCTCTCCTCCGTCATCCTCGGGCTTGTCCCGATGGTCTAAAAACGTCAAGAAAATCAATGCATTGCAGATCCTCGGGACAAGCCCGAGGATGACGTCGAGTGTTTGAATCGGGAGGTGGCTACCTTATCTTATCACGTCCAAACGCTCCCGCTAAACGCAGTCACTCCCCGTCCAGCGGCTCCACACCCTGCGGCTTGCCCGCACGGTCGAGGCGAATCTTCTCGATTCGCTTTTC
The DNA here is from genome assembly GCF_029840625.1 of Agrobacterium sp. GD03872. Taxonomy (NCBI): domain Bacteria; kingdom Pseudomonadati; phylum Pseudomonadota; class Alphaproteobacteria; order Hyphomicrobiales; family Rhizobiaceae; genus Agrobacterium; species Agrobacterium sp. GD03872. The sequence goes on along the minus strand of NZ_JAOCCY010000024.1, from coordinate 4,417 downwards.
GGCGGCGTTCAACAGCGTCTCGCAATGCTTCTTCAGGGCTTCGCCGCGCTCATAAATGGCGATGGATTCGTCCAGCGCCACGTCTCCGCGTTCCAGGCGTGCGACAATGCTTTCCAGCTCGGCGACGGCTTTTTCGAAGGAATAACCGCTGACATCGGCTGTGTTGGCATTTTCCGTCATGTTCAACCCTTCATCATTCTCAAAATATGCATGGCTGCCGATTCCGCCAGCCCTTCCAGATCATAACCGCCTTCCAGCAGGCTGACGACCCGATTCGACGTGTATTTATCGGCCATTTCCAGAAGCCGGCCCGTTGCCCAGTCGAAATCCTCACCCACCAGATTGATCTGCGCCAGCGGATCGCGGTGATGCGCGTCGAAACCGGCGGAGATGAGGATGAGGTCGGGCGAAAAATCGGCAATGGCCGGCAGCACCCGCGATTTGAAGGCTTCCCGGAAATATTCGCTGCCGGTGTTGGGCGAAAGCGGGGCGTTGACGATATTGTTCTTCACGCCGGTTTCGTTTTTGTCGCCGCTCCACGGGTAAAGCGGCATCTGGTGGGTGGAACAGAACAGCACGGACGTGTCGTTCCAGAAGATATCCTGCGTGCCGTTGCCGTGATGCACGTCCCAGTCGATGATGGCGACGCGCTCCGCGCCGTGCGCCTTCTGGGCATGGCGGGCGGCAATCGCCACATTGTTGAAAAGACAGAAGCCCATGGCCTTTGCGGTTTCCGCATGGTGACCGGGCGGGCGGGCGGCGACGAAGACGTTGTCGGCAGCGCCGGTAAACACGTCGTCCACCGCCGCCATGGCAGCACCGATGCCGGTCAGCGCCGCCTGCAGACTTTTCGGCGAAACGTAGGTGTCGGCCTCGACGCGGTTGATCTCGCCATCCTCTTCGGGGATCTGCCGCATGATGGCAAGCAGATGCTCCTCCGGATGCGCCAGCAGCACCGCATCCTCATTCGCCTGCGGGGCTTCCTTCCGTTCCAGCCGCTCGAAATTCGGATGTTCGAGCGCGATGTTCAGCGACCGCAGGCGGTCCGGCCGCTCGGGGTGGCCGGATGGCGTGATATGCTCCAGGAAGATCGGGTGTTCGTATAAACGCGTCGCCATGCTTTTCCTCCCGAAGAAAGTCTGTTCAGGCGCGCTGCGGCAGAAGCGGATAACCGGCCATCACGGCGCGGCCGGCAAGAGCGGCAAGCACGGCCTTCAGCGCATCGCCCGGAATGAAGGCGAGCGAACCCATGAAGGCCTTTTCGAAACCGAGCCCGACGACCAGCGCCAGATAGGTGATGCCGAAAGCATAAAGCACCACCACGCCGCCGATCAGGCTGGCGACGAAGAAACCGATGCCCTGTGTCAGAGCGGACTGGCCGCGATTGACGAGTTTTTCCGAGAGCGTGCCGGTGACGAAAACCGCCGCGATCCAGCCGATCAGGAAGCCCGTGGTCGGCGTGGTGAATATGGAAAGGCCACCGCGTCCGCCCGACAGGACCGGCAGGCCGATGGCGGCAATCAGGATCGTCAGGAGAACCGCGAGCGTACCGCGCTTTGCGCCCAGCACGACACCGGCCAGCATGACGCCGAGCGACTGCGCGGTGATAGGCACGGGAATGAAACCGAGCGTGATCGGCGGCAGAAGCCCGAGTGCGATGATGATGGCGGAAAACAGCGAAATCAGCACAAGGTCGCGGGTCGTCATGGCTCGGAAACTCCGGATGGTTATCTGGCCGTCAGCTTTGGCCTCTGAAACCGCGCGCGTCAATGGCGTCGGCAATGGCATCGGCATCCTTCAACGTCATAATGACGAGCGGCACGATAATGGTCGCCATGCGCACGGGCAGGCCACGCGCCCTGTGGGCATCGCGCACCGCATGATACCGGTTGACGATTTCAGGCACGAAACGCACGACGAGCCCGACCGCAAGCCCGATATCGGCAGCCTTGACCAGCCCCAGCCTTTCGAGAGGGGCGGCGGCAAGCGTGATCTCATCAATGAATTGCGAGATGCTGACGGTGATGGTGACGGCGGTGGCAAACAGCGCCAGCGCCGTCAGCCGTAAAAGATTGACTGTTGCATCATGGGTCGGAAGCAGGAGATAGCTGAAGGCGGCTACGAGGAAGATGGTCAGCATCACCGGCCGCAGCCGCAGGCCGATGTCCTTGAAGGGTAGCCGCGTGGCGCCCAGAATAAGGGCGGCCAGAACCGTCGCGCCTGCGAGAACCAGCAAATCGCGGGTGAGGAACAATGCGATGCTGAAACCCATGAGCGTCAGGAGTTTGAGGCGCGGCGAGACGCGATAGAGCCAGCCGGTGCCTTCGACATGCAGCGATTTCATCGCGATGCCACCTCCAGATAGCGCGCCACCGCTTCTTCGGGTGCGGCGTCGGCCACCAGCGCGCCTTCATGGAAAACCAGCACCCGGTCGAAACCCGCAACCAGCGGCAGATCGTGGGTGATGACAACAAGCGCCTGCGACAGCGCCGCCATGGTTTTTTCCACGATGGCGCGGTTTTTGAGATCGAGCTGGTTGGTCGGCTCATCGAGAATAAGGATTTGCGGTTCGGTGACCAGAAGCGCCGCCAGCGCCGCAAGCTGTAATTCGCCGCCCGAGATTTCGTGCGCGCGTCGCTCTTCCAGGTGAGCGATGCCGAGCCGGGCAAGGACGGCTTTGACTCTGGCGTCGATTTCCGCCTTGCCGAGACCGAGCCGCTTGAGACCGAAGGCAACATCGTCGCGCACGATCGGCAGGATGATCTGGTTCTGCGGATTCTGGAAAATGAAGCCGACCGCCTGCAACACCGCCTTGGCGTCGCTCACCGTGTCGAGGCCGTTCACCGAAACCTTGCCTTCGCTCGGTTTGTTCAGCCCGTTGATCAGCCGGGCAAAGGTGGTCTTGCCGGAACCATTGAGGCCGATCACGCCGATGCGCCGTTCCGTCAATGTCACAGACAGCGGCTGCAGGGCCTGCCGGCCCTCGAAAGCAACACCGGCGGCGTTAAAACGGATTTCCAAGCTTTACATCCTCGCGCTCTTTTTCCGGTTCTATACCCCGTCATCAACAGAAGTGAAACAAGGAACAAAAAAAGAACATTGCAATCCTGAAAAAGCCGTCATACCTTCTGCTGCATGGTGATCAAGGTTTCAAACGAAGCGGCAAGGCGGATTTTTTTGGCGCGGCAGGGGCTTTCCTCTCCGCCCGGCAAGGCGCTTTCCAAGAGCGACCTGCTGCAGCTCATCACCGATATCGGTTTTGTGCAGGTGGACAGCATTGGCACGGTGGAGCGCGCCCACCACCAGATTATTTTCTCCCGCAACCAGACCTACAGGCGTGATCATCTGACCACGTTGCTGGAAAAGGACCGGGCGTTGTTTGAGCACTGGACACATGACGCCTCCATCCTGCCGACGGAATTTTATCCTTATTGGAAGCACCGTTTTCGCCGCCGCGAGCCGATCATTCAGGAGCGCTGGCGCAAATGGCACGGCGAGGGCTTCGATGCCGCCTTCGGTGAAACGCTGGAGCGGATTGCCGCCACCGGGCCGGTTCTGGCGCGGGAGCTGAAGGAGGAGGGGCACCAGTCCGGCGGCTGGTGGAACTGGCATCCCTCCAAGACCGCGCTCGAATATCTCTGGCACACCGGCAAGCTGGCGATTGCCGGCCGCGTGAATTTCCAGAAGGTCTATGATCTCGCCGAACGGGTCATTCCCGGCGAACATCACGAAACCGAGGTGGAGCACGCCGAATTTGTCGACTGGGCCTGCCGCGAAGCGCTGAAACGGCTTGGTTTCGCCACCCATGGCGAAATCGCCGCCTTTTTCGATCTCGTCACCCCGCAGGAGGCGAGGGACTGGGTCAAAAGCCATCGCGATGAACTCTGCGAGGTTTCGCTTCTTGCAAGCGATGGCGACACTGCCCGTCCGTCCTATGCCTTTGCCGATTTCACCGCCGACCTGACCGACGTGCCGGAGCCCTCCACCCGCGTCCGCGTCCTCAGCCCCTTCGACCCGCTGTTGCGTGACCGAAACCGCACGGAGCGGCTGTTTGGCTTCTATTATCGCATCGAGGTCTTCGTGCCCGAGCCGAAACGGCAATATGGCTATTACGTCTTCCCGCTTCTGGAGGGCGACAGGCTGATCGGCCGCATCGACATGAAGGCGGATCGCAAGCGCAGCACGCTGGATGTGCGCCGCCTGTGGCTGGAGCCGGGCGTGCGTGCTTCGGCCGGTCGGCTGGAGAAGCTCGACGCGGAACTGGTGCGGCTTGCGAAATTTACGGGTGTTGAGAGCGTGAATTATCTGGAGGGCTGGCGGGAGGAAAACTGAGGTTTTTCGCTCGGGACACAGTGAGAGTGACATCCCACCACGCGACGCCATCTTCGCCTCTGAGGTAGCACGGCGTCGCCACCCA
>NZ_JAOCCY010000023.1:0-67108 GCF_029840625.1 Agrobacterium sp. GD03872 | reverse complement strand
CGATCTCCCCCCTTGTGGGGGAGATGCCCGGCAGGGCAGAGGGGGTAAACCCCACGCGCCGACCGTCAATCGACAACCTCCTGAAAACCAGCAGCCAGGCCGCTCAGGAAGCGAGCGGCATGCCCTGGCGGTTCGCCATGCGGCGTTCGTGCTCGATCAGCCATTTCTTGCGCCACAGCCCGCCGCCATATCCGGTCAGGCTGCCATCCGCGCCCAGCACCCGGTGACAGGGCACGACGATGGCGATCTGGTTCGCACCATTGGCGCGCGCGACCGCACGCACGGCGGATGACCTGTCCATGGCGGTTGCGAGCGAGGAATAGCTGACGATCTCCCCCGCCGGGATTTCCCGCAGGTTGCGCCAGACATCGCGCTCGAAGGGTGTGCCATGGCCGGCAAGCCGGGTTTCGAAGGCGGCCGAACGGCCGGCGAAATAGGCCTTGAGTTCCGCTTCGATCTGGCCGGTCACAGCCGTCCGGCCGAGCACCATATCCGCACCGGTGCGCGCTTTCAGCCGCTTCAGTTCAGCCGGAAGCGCCGGCCGGTCGGCGAATTCGAGGAGATGCAGGGCATGATCGTCGGCGACGGCGAGCATCGGGCCGATCGGCGTATCGATCCAGTCGCCCTTCAAAAACCCCTTGCCTTTCATGGCGGCGGGGGAAGAGCCGAAGAACTGGTTGATGGCAGCGCGGAAACCGCTGCCGGATTCGTAACCGGCATCGATCTGCGCGCCGATAACCGCTTCGCCGGAAGCGATGCTTTCCGCCGCGCCGCCCACCCGCCGCAACCGGGCGATTTCCAGAAAGCTCATGCCGAAACGGCGCTTGAAGGTGCGGCGCACGGTGGACGGATCATGGCCCATCGCGACCACATCCTCCTCGCGCCAGCGCCGTGCCGGTTCATTTTCCAGCGCCGTCAGCAGCGACGTCACGGTCTCATCGGCGGAGCCATAGGACAGCATCGGCTTGCAGCGCCTGCAGGGGCGGAAACCGGCCTCCAGACATTCGGCGATGGTCTCGCGGAACCGGCAGTTCTCGATCTTCGGCTTGCGCGCCGTGCAGGTGAAACGGCAGAAGATCTTGGTCGAGGTCACGCAGACATAGGCCACGCCCTCATAGGCGGGGTCCTTGTTCACAAGGGCGGAATAGAGCGTTTCGGTGTCGGGGCGTTTGAACAGCATCATGGGGAGGATGCTAGGGCAATTTTTTGGCCCGCGCCGCCGAAAAACGGGCATTGATGTGAGGGATGTTGTCGGCTCGTGTCCGCGCCGTTTCGCGGCCAAGCCGGTGCGGCATATTTCTTCTCCCCGCCGGGGAGAAGGTGGCGCGCAGCGCCGGATGAGGGGGCGACGGTGGAGAGATGCGGAAAGCTTGCCCCCTCATCTGCCCTTCGGGCATCTTCTCCCCGGCGGGGAGAAGAAACGGGCGGCAACCTTGCGGATCAATTCCCCGGCGGTGCGAAGGACGGATCGTCCAGCCGCGTGAAAATCACGCCGCGCGCCTTCAGCGTCAGAAGGCCCTTCACCACGCCCTCGCCCGCTTCATGGGTGGGCTGGTTGATGTGGGAGATGATGACATCGCCATCCCTGGCGGAAGCGATGTGTTTCGCCGTCGCTGCCGCCCCCAGCAGCGAGCCGCCATCGCCATTGACGGAATAACCGGCCACCCGCATGCCGAGCCGGTTGATGGTGGCCATGGAGGACCTGGTATATTTGGCGGTGGCACCACGGAACCATTGCGGCTGGAGGCCGGTGGCGGCGACGATGGCCTGACGGCCGCCTTCCACCTCCTGCTCGACCGCCATTTCGGAACCGGCGGCAGCGATGCCGTAGATGGCAATGGGCTTGTCCACCGCCGGCACATGGTTTTCGCCGTGGTTTTCGATCTCGAACAGATCCGGATGCGCCGTGAGCACGGCCAGCGCCTCGCCATTGTGTTTCAGCCAGCGGGCGGTGACGAAGATCGTCGCGGGAATGCGCTCCTTCACCAGCGTATCGAGAATGCGGTGGTCGGTCTTGCCCATGCAGGCGTCCAGCGTCATCGCCACCCGCACCTTGCCGTCATGCTGTGGCGTCATCTTCAGCGTCGGCTCGACAAGGCCGGTCCCCGCAGAGGCGGCGGATGCGGTGGAGACAAACAGGGCGGCAAGGAAGAGACGACGCAGCATTTTATGTTCCGGAGTGTGAAGAGGTGGCAATCCGCCCGCAAAGCGCCCGAATTAAGGCGCGGTTTCCAGTGCGGACAGCGCCTCTTCCACCCGCTGGCGTTCGGCGCTGGTGAGCGGCAGGATCGGCCGGGGCGGTTCGCTCACCGCCAGCGACAGGATATTGGCGGCGGCATAAACCACGCGGATACTGCCGAATTCCTTAAACAGCGCCCAGAGCGGCTGGAAGGCCGCATCGATCCTCTTCGCCTCTTCCGCATTGCCGGCCTGAGCCGCCCGCATCAGCCGCAGGGCCGGAACCGGCAGCAGGCCGGCGACCACGCTGTACCAGGTGTCGCCGCCGGCAAGCGTGGCGTCAGCGCAGCCCCAGTCACCGCTATAACCGATGGCGAAATCTTGCCCCAGCTTCGGCCTCAGCCGCGCAAGCTCACCGGCATAATCGGAATCGGCCGGCAGCGGCATCTTGATGGCGCGGATATTCGGGATATAGGCAAGCCGCACCAGAAGCTCGTCGCTGAAGGTGAAGCGGGTGGTCGTCGGATTGTTGTAGATGGCGAGCGGCAGGCCCGTCGCACCCGCCACGGCGGCGAAATGGTGATAGGCCTCTTCCTGCGTCAGCGGCGTATAGGACACGGGCGCGAGCAGCAATGCATCCGCACCGGCGGCTTCGGCGTCCTTTGCCAAAGCCACGGCGTCATCGGTGCGCAGCGCGCCGACGCCGGCCATGAGTGTGCGCTTGCCCTTAAGGACCGCGGCGGCCGCTTCGATCGCCCGGCGCCTCTCCGCGCGCGACAGATACATATAGATGCCGGTGCTGCCGAGAATGCCGACGGAATCCACCTCGGCCGCATCAAGCCGCTCGATGAGGGCGGAAAAAGCCTGTGTGTCGACCTGCCCGGCCTCGTCGGCCGGCGTGATCGGAAAAGCCGAAAGCCCCTTGAATCGTGTCGCCATGCCCGTCTCCCTCGCTTTGATCGGCAAGCAGGGTTACAGAGCCGGTGGCGAAGCGGCAAGAAAAGCAGAGGCTAAACGCCTGCCGGCAACCGAAAAAATCCTTGGCTAGTCATAAAGATACAACTTCTTCCACTGTTCCTCGGGAATCCTGTCGCCCACACGATAATCGAAGGACTGGATGCTGAGGCTGTCGCTCTTCAGCTGGCACTTGTATTTGAGCTTGTACCATTCGCCCGCGCTCCTGAAGACCGCCCCCGGCGCCTTGATGGAGTTCTTGCCCACTTCCGGATCGCCGAACGTATAAGCGATGACCTTGTCCGGCCGCATGCCCTTCTGCTCGGTCGCTATCCTTTCCATCGCCTCGATATCGCAGCGCTGTTCCAGCCGCTCCTCGGGGGCCAGCGCATTCAGCTGCCGCATGACGCTGGCGTCGATCGCAAAAGCGGGGGTGAAGGTCTGCAAGCCAAGGAAAAAGGCAGAAAGGGCAGCGGGAAGAAGCTTTCGCATGGGATCCTGTCAGTTTTTTCGTTTGTTCATGTGGTGGGCGGCAGGCCGAACGGCCCGCATCCATCATCGCTGATTTGCCGGATATTGCCAAAATGTGATCGAAAGCTGACCAAATTGTGCCCGAACGCCATCAAGCCTGTGGAGATTTGAAACTTGATCGGCCGCAAGCGGCACTCTACATCTTGGTGCCGCCCAGGAATTTTTACAGGAAAGCGAGTTTCCATTGCCGATTTTCAAGAACCTGCCCATTGCCCCGACCGCCGAAAAAAGGCCCGTCCAGGACACGCATCACGGCATTACCCGCACCGACGATTACGCATGGTTCCGGGCCGATAACTGGCAGGCCATGTTCAAGGACACGTCCATTCTCGACCCGGCGATCCGCGCCCATCTGGAGGCGGAAAACACCTATATGGAAGCAGCCATGGGTGACACCAAGGCGCTTCAGGAAAAGCTGTTCGAGGAAATGAAGGGCCGCATCAAGCAGGATGATTCCTCCGTTCCGGTAAGGGACGGCCCCTATGCCTATGGCACGCTGTTCGTGACCGGCGGCGAGCAGCCGCATTATTTCCGCACCCCGCGCGATGGCGGCGAAAAACATGTGCTGCTTGATGGTGACAAGGAAGCCGAAGGCAAGGACTATTTCCGCCTCTCCGGTCTCGACCAGTCCTCCGATCACAGCCACGGCATCTGGGGTTATGACGACAAGGGTTCGGAATATTTCACCCTGCGCATCCGCAACCTCGAAACCGGCGAAGACCTTGCCGACGTCGTGGAAAACACCGGCGGTGGCGGCGCATGGGCGCCCGATGGCAAGAGCTTCTTTTATACGCTGCAGGACGAGAACCACCGCCCCTCCAAGGTCTTCCATCACATTATCGGCGAGCCGCAATCGGCCGACCGGCTGGTCTATGAGGAAAAGGACCCCGGTTTCTTCATGGGCGTCGGCGCGTCGGTTCTCGACGATTTCATCTTCATCGACATTCACGACCATGAGACCAGCGAATATCGCATTCTCTCCACCAAAGACCTGACGGCCGAGCCTGCTATCGTGGCGGAGCGCGAGGAAGGCATCGAATATTCGATGTGCGAAGGCGGCAACGTCTTCTTCATCCTCACCAATGACGGCGACGCCAAGGATTTCCGCATCGTGGAAGCCCCGGTCACCGCACCCGGCAAGGAAAACTGGAAAGAAGTCGTGCCGCATGAGCCGGGCCGCCTCATTCTCTCCGTCGATGCCTATGCCCGCCACCTGATCTGGCTGGAACGCCGCGACGGCCTGCCGCGCATCGTCATCCGCGACCGCCGCACCGGCGAGGAACATTCCATCGCCTTTGCCGAAGAGGCCTATTCGCTCGGCCTGCATGGCGCGGCGGAATATGACACCGATGTCATCCGCTTCTCCTATTCCTCGATGACGACGCCGAGCCAGCTGTTCGATTACGACATGGTGACGCGCGAGCGCACGCTGCTGAAGACGCAGGAAGTGCCCTCCGGCCACAATCCGGATGATTACATCACCCGCCGCATCATGGCGCCTGCGCATGATGGCGAGCTGGTGCCGGTCTCCCTGCTCTATCGCAAGGATGTGGCGCTTGACGGTTCCGCCCCCTGCCTGCTTTATGGTTATGGCGCTTACGGCATCTCCATTCCCGCCTCTTTCTCCACCACCACGCTGTCGCTCGCCGACCGTGGTTTCATCTATGCCATCGCCCACATCCGCGGCGGCAAGGACAAGGGTTTCGAATGGTACGAGACCGGCAAGATGGAAGCCAAGCAGAACACTTTCAAGGACTTCATCGCTGCCGCCGATCATCTGGTTCAGGAAGGCTTCACTTCCTATGAGGGCATTATCGCCGAAGGCGGCTCGGCCGGCGGCATGCTGATGGGGGCCGTTGCCAATATGGCGCCGGAAAAATTCGCCGGCATCATCGCCGCCGTTCCTTTCGTGGACGTGCTGACCACCATGCTCGATGACACTTTGCCGCTCACCCCGCCTGAATGGCCGGAATGGGGTAATCCGCTTGACTCAGCGGAGGAATACGGCTGGATCGCCGCCTACAGCCCCTATGACAATGTCGGTGCAAAGCCCTACCCGCCTATCCTGGCGCTTTCCGGCCTGACCGACCCGCGGGTGACCTATTGGGAGCCGACCAAATGGGTGGCGAAGCTGCGCGAAAAGACGACGGGAGAAGCACCGATCCTGCTCAAGACCAACATGGCGGCCGGCCATGGCGGCAAGTCCGGCCGTTTCCAGCGGCTGGAGGAAATCGCCTTCGAATATGCCTTCGCGCTGAAGGTGGCCGGCAAGGACGCTGTTTGACATCCTGACCGTGGAACGGGCGGCGACAGGACCGCCGCCCGGCTCCAAACAGTATAAAAATACCTTCAAAAAACCTCTTTTCGAATATTTTTTCCACAAAATCGCGACTTCATTTTTTCCTTGAATCACAACTTGATTCTATCTGGATTTTTATTTCTTCATACTAAAATCATCAGTATATTTCTATAAAATCAGAATATATTTCATGTATTGTGGCAAATGAAAAAACGTTCCAAAAATCGAATGCATGGCTGCGATGCGCCATTACGCGTTGCAATATCACTTTTTGGCCGTATTATGCCGGTCGTTGACATATTCATGCGCTTTTTCGCCGCTCTTCTTGTGGCAATGCCGCAGCGTGTTCTGCGGATATTCTTCTTGCCGTCATTTTTCGGCTTTTCCACGCGCCATGTCAGTTCGCCCTTGGCAATCCGGGCTTTGCAGTGCTCCCGCTTTGCCAACTGAAAACACTGCATCAGACTTGGGGGTCTTACACATGAAGAAACTCCTCGCCTCGACCATTCTCGTAACGGGCTTTACCATCGCTGCCGGTGCAGCAAATTCCGCCAATGCCGCCGAAGAGTGCGGCAGCATTTCCATCGCCGAAATGAACTGGGCATCCGCCGGTGTCGCGGCTTACGTCGATAAGTTCATCATGGAAAACGGCTATGACTGCACGGTCAATGTCGTCAGCGGCGATACCATGCCAACCTTCGCCTCCATGAACGAAAAAGGCCAGCCGGACATGGCGCCCGAATTGTGGGTGAACGCCGTGCGCGAGCCGCTCGATGCCGCCGTCAAGGAAGGCCGCATGATCGAGGCGTCTAAAATCCTCACCGATGGCGGTGTCGAAGGCTGGTGGATCCCGAAATTCATCGCTGACGCGCACCCTGATATCAAGACCGTCGAGGATGCACTGAAACATCCCGAACTTTTCCCCGCGCCGGAAGACGCCAGCAAGGGCGCCGTGCATAATTGCCCGTCCGGCTGGAACTGCCAGGTGACCACCGCCAATCTCTACAAGGCGCGCGAGGGCGACAAAAAGGGCTTTACCCTGGTCGATACCGGCTCGGCCGCCGGCCTCGATGGCTCCATCGCCAATGCGTTTGAAAAGAAGCAGGGCTGGCTCGGCTATTACTGGTCGCCCACCGCCATTCTCGGCAAATACGAGATGGTGAAGCTGGATGATGGCGTCGAACTCGACCGCGCCCATTTCGACGACTGCACGGCCAAGGTCGATTGCGCAGCGCCGAAGGTCAACGCCTATCCGGTTGCCGATGTCTATACCGTCATCACCAAGGACTTCGAAAGCAAGGCCGGCGTGACGCTGGACTACATCAAGGCCCGCAACTGGGACAACAAGACGGTCGCCGAGATCCTCGCCTGGATGGATGAGAACCAGGGCACCAACGAGGATGGCGCGGAGTATTTCCTCGAGAACCACGAGGACATCTGGACGAAGTGGGTTCCGGCCGAGGTGGCGGAGAAGATCAAGGCTTCGATGTGATTGGTTGATGGGGGAGTCGGCGCAAGCCGCTTACCCCCCTCTGCCCTGCCGGGCATCTCCCCCACAAGGAGGGAGATCGGCGGGGCGCGCTTTCGTCGCTTCATCCTCAACCATAGAGATGGGCGAGACCTTGCCGCATATCGATCTCCCCCCTTGAGGGGGAGATGTCCGGCAGGACAGAGGGGGGTGCCCGCGCACTCCAACCTCCAACCACCCATCCCAATAACCCAAAGGGAAAACAACAATAATGGCCCTCTGCACTTACCTGCCGGACATGCTCTGCAAGTTCCCGGCCATCGACAATTCCACGATGCGTGTGGCACGCAAGACCATCGATGATGGTTTTCGCGACATCGTGCGCAATTACGGCGATGCGATCGACGTGATCGTGCATCCGCTGCAGCTCTTCCTCAATTCCTCGGAGCGGCTGTTCATCCAGACGCCGTGGATCATCACGCTCCTCATCATTCTCGCCATCGTGCATCTGGCCGGTCGCAGCTTCAGGATTACCGGCGGCACGGCGCTCGCCCTGCTGATGATCGGCGCCGTCGGTCTTTGGCGCGATGCCATGACGACGCTTTCCATCGTCGCCATCGCCACCCTGATCGCCATCGTCATCGGCCTGCCGCTCGGCATCCTGATGGGTCGTTCGGAACGCCTGCAACGCCTCATCAATCCCGTGCTCGACGTGATGCAGACACTGCCGAGTTTCGTTTATCTCATCCCCGTGGTGGTGATTTTCGGCATCGGCAAGGTTCCGGGCCTGATCGCAGTGGTGATCTATGCCATTCCGCCCGTGATCCGGCTGACCAGCCTCGGTATTCGCCTCGTTGATCGCGAAGTGCTGGAAGCGGCGGACGCTTTCGGTTCATCCAACGGCCAGAAGCTGTTCAATGTGCAGCTGCCGCTGGCGCTGCCCACCATCATGACCGGTATCAACCAGACCATCATGATGGCGCTCGCCATGGTCGTCGTCGCCTCCATGGTCGGTGTCGGCGGGCTCGGCAAGAACGTGCTGCAGGCCATCAACAACCAGTTCTTCACGGTGGGCTTCCTGAACGGTTTCGCTCTGGTCGCCATCGCCATCATGTTCGACCGGGCGAGCCAGGCTTTCGGCAAGCGCCTGCAGAAATACCGCGAGGTCTCCCATGGCTAAAAGCATCGAAATCCGCAACCTTTACAAGATCTTCGGCAAGCATCCCGAGAAGTACCTCGAAGCGGTGCGGTCGGGCATGGACAAGGTGGAGCTGAACGACAAACACAACCACGTGCTTGGCCTCAACAACATCAACATCACCATGCCGGGCGGCAAGATCACCGTCGTCATGGGCCTTTCCGGCTCCGGCAAGTCGACGCTCATCCGCCACATCAACCGGCTGATCGATCCGACCGCCGGCGAGGTCCTCTATGACGGCGAGGACATCTGCGGCATGAGCGCCTCGGCGCTCAGACAATTCCGACGCCACAAGACGGCGATGGTGTTCCAGAAATTCGGCCTTCTGCCGCACCGCACCGTGCTGGAAAACAGCGTCTACGGCCTCGATATCCAGGGTGTGCCGCGTGGGCAAAGCGAAGAAAAGGGCCGTTACTGGCTGGAGCGTGTCGGCCTTGCCGGTTACGAGGATTATTATCCGAACCAGCTTTCCGGCGGCATGCAGCAGCGTGTCGGCCTTGCCCGGGCGCTGGCCAATGACGCCGATATCCTCCTGATGGACGAGGCCTATTCGGCGCTCGATCCGCTGATCCGCGTCGACATGCAGACCATGCTGCTCGATCTGCAGCAGGAGCTGAAGAAGACCGTGGTGTTCATCACCCACGATCTGGACGAGGCGCTCAGGCTCGGCGACCACATCGCCATTCTGAAAGACGGCGAAGTGGTGCAGCAGGGCGACGGGCAGAGCATCATCCTCTCCCCGGCCGATGGTTACGTCACCGAGTTCGTGCGTGACGTCAATCGCGGCCGCGTGCTGCAGGCGACCACGGTGATGGAGCCGCTGGAAAGCCGCCCCGAGGGCATGCCGGTGCCGGAAAACGCGACGCTGGAAACAATCGCCCGCGACATGTCGGAAGCCAACGAGACGCAGGCGCATGTGGTTGATGAGGACGGCAAGCCGGTCGGCAGCATCGGCCTCGATACGCTGGTGGCTGCGATGGTGACGCCCGCGCCGCAGGAGGCGGTGGGGACGGTTGAAGTGGAGGAGAAGCCGGAGACGGTGCGGCAAGCGATGGCGCCTGCGGAGAAGGAGACGGCGTGAACCGGTTCGTCCCGTTTCTCAGGCTCTAAAACTCTCCGTCGTCATCCTCGCCCTTGAGGCGAGGATCCATGGCCCAAGGTTGGTTGAGTGAAAAAATGGATCCTCGCCTCAAGGGCGAGGATGACGCGGAATGTGAGGTGACCTACCGGCATCAATGCCGTCCTGCTCTCGCCTTCTGCGCAAACGACTGCCATCTCTTTGCGCATCCGCCCTTCATGCAAAAACGAAGCACTACTTCGTCGGCTGTCAAGCCTCCACCGTCGCTGCAATGCAGCAAGCGCAAGTTTCGGGCAAGTCGCCGCCGTTAACCATTCGTTAACTTTTGAACGCGGAATCACCGACATGCAGATCGAAAGCAATATTGGCGGATCCAATTATCAGGGTCGCATCCGGGACATTGAAAAAGCCGGCAGCGTACAGGCGGCGCCTGAGGAACAGGCCGTGAAACGCGGCCCCGGCAATCCCACCGTTTCCAGCACCATTCTTTCCCAGTCGCTGGCCAATGTTCTGTGGGCCGTCGGCAATGGCAGCGCGCCCGCCTACCAGGACATGCCGGCCGCCTCCGCCGAGGACAAGGCGGAAGCGCAGGCCGAATGGGTACGCAGCGCCTATTCGGAATATACCGAATAGGCTTTTAGAACAAAGCCTCTACCTCTACCGCTACCTCCATCATCCTCGGGTCAAGCCCGAGGATGACGCGGAGAGATTCAAGCGCCTTGATCAACAAACTGAAATAGCCGATTCCCATCAACCCTTTGCCGGGCTGACCTCCACCGTCACATGCGACAGTTCATGTATGGCGGCAAGTTTCTGCTTATAAAAAGCCGGTGCTTTCGGCGCCTGCGACTGGATCGCCACGATGGCGGCGTGATGCCCCGGCCCCACCTGCCAGACATGCAGGTCGGTGATGCGATCCTCTTCCGTTTCCACGCTTTGACGGATTTCCTGCGGCAGATCTTCCGTATGCGCTATAGCATCGAGCAGGGTTGTCGCCGTGGAGCGGACGAGCCCCCATGACCAGCGGGCGATGACCAGACCGCCGACAATGCCCATGGCAGGATCGAGGAAGGACCAGCCGTTCCATTTGCCGAGCAGCAGCGCGACGATGGCCAGAACCGAGGTCAGCGCATCGGCAAGCACATGCAGATAGGCCGCGCGCAGATTATTGTCCCTGCCGCCCTTTGCGCCGTGCTCCGCATGCGAACCATGGCCGTGGTCGGCGTGGCTGCCGTGGCCGTGATGGGCGTGCGAGCCATGCGAGTGACCATGGCCATGGCCGTGATCATGATGATGGTCATCCTTCAGGAGCACGGCGCTGACGAGATTGACGGCCAGACCGATGACGGCGACGAGAATCGCCTGGTTGAAATCGATCTCAACCGGATTGACGAGACGCATGGCGCTTTCGACAGCGATGAGCAACGCCACCACCGCCAGCACGATGGCGCTGGCAAAGCCCGCGAGATCGCCGAACTTGCCGGTGCCGAAGGTGAAGCGCGGATTGCGCGCCTCGCGCCGGGCATAAAGATAGGCCAGCGCCGAAATCAGCATCGCGCCCGCATGGGTGGACATGTGCCAGCCATCGGCGGTGAGCGCCATGGAGCCGAACCAGTGCCCGGCAACGATCTCCGCCACCATCATCACGGTGGTCAGTGCAATCACCATCCAGACGCGCTTTTCATTGCGCTCATGGTTCTGGCCGAGAAAAACATGGTCATGGCCGCTCGCCGTGAAATGTTCGGATGTCGTCGTCATGTCGCTGATCCTGTTCGATCTCTGGAGTATTTCATTCACGCAGGTCCCCTCCCAAAACCGTCAATGCCTTGGGAAACGGGCTAGCGGAGGTAGGTCTTCAGCACCTGGGCCAGCTCTTCCGCCGCCCTGGCCCGCTCGTCTTCATTTTCAGCATGCACCACATGCTCGTTCAGATGCTCCCGCATCACCTCCCCCGTCAGGCCGGAAAGCGCGCCGCGCACCGAGGCGAGCAATTGCAGCACCTCGCCGCAGGGCCTGGCATCCTCCAGTGCCCGTTCCACCGCTTCCATCTGGCCCTTGAGGCGGCGGATGCGGGCAAGCAGCTTTTCCTTGTCGTGGATCGTATGGGACATGAGCACCTCATATACTATAGGGGGGTATACTATATTCCAGCGATTTTCCATTCAAGCCCCCGATGACGCAATCCTCGCGAATGTTTCGGCCCTTAAAAGTAGCCCATCAAAACTTAGGGGACTCAGTCATGACGACTATCGCAGCCACCACCAGCATCGCTTACGCCTCTCCGGTCCGGACCCTTGAGCCGACAAGGAACAGGGAAACCCCTTCCACCACCGAGGCCCTGCTGGAGCTGACCCGTGCGGCCCATCGCGCCATTTCGAGCGCCGAGAGCGTCGCCACGACCGTATCGCCGGTCGCCGGTGTTTCCGCCGGTCTTGCCGCCGCGCTGTGGAACCTCGACAGCGGCGCCTCCGCCACGAGCACGCCCGCCCCTGAAATGACCGCCGCCACCCAGCCGGAAGCCGCCTCCAGCCTTGAGACCGAAGTTTTAAAGGCCCTGGCCCAGGCGCTCGGCGTGGATGACGCCGCCTGAGACCCATTGAACAGCGAGTGGAAAAACCATATCTCTAGAGACTGGAGATATGGAGAAAGCCATGCTGTCCATCGGTGAACTGTCGAAACGTACCGGCGTCAAGGTGCCGACCATCCGCTATTACGAGCAGATGGGCCTCATCCGCGAGGCGGACCGCTCGGACGGCAACCAGCGTCGTTACGAAAAATCCGACCTCGAAAGGCTGGCCTTCATCCGCCATGCGCGCGATCTCGGGCTGAACATCGAGGCCATCCGCGAGCTGATCGCACTCAGCCAGCACCGGCAGATGCCATGCGAGGGCGCGGACCGCATTGCCGCCGAACACCTTGCCCATGTGCGCGAAAAGATCGCCAGCCTGAAGAAGCTGGAGCACGAGCTGGAGCGTATCGTCTCCCACTGCCATGGACATTCGATCGAGGATTGTTATGTCATCCGCGCGCTTTCCGATCACGGCATGTGCGAGGGCGAGCATTAAGAGCGATCCGCGAACCGGACTGACATTCACCTGTCATCCGCGCCCTGTATGCGCCTCCCACCTGTTGCAAAAAGAAATGCCGGATGGCCGCGATATTTCCCGAAATCACCCCCTTCGACACCGTTTTCCTTGATGTTTCCGAGGGCCACAGGCTGCATGTGACCCTTGCCGGCAATCCGGCTGGGCGGCCTGCGGTGCTGTTGCATGGCGGCCCCGGCTCGGGCCTGTCGGCGACGGCGCGGTGTTACTTCAACCCGGCCCTTTACCGCATCATCCAGTTCGACCAGCGCGGCTGCGGCAAAAGCACGCCGAACGCCGCCGGGAGCCTGGCGCACAACACCACGCATCACCTGGTCGATGACATGGAGGCGATCAGGTCCGCGCTCGAGGTCAATGACTGGCTGGTTTATGGCAGCTCCTGGGGCGCCACGCTGGCTCTCGCTTACGCCCAACGCCATCCGAAACGCGTGCGCGCCATGGTGCTGGCCGGCGTCACCACCACGCGGCAGAAGGAAATCGACTGGCTATACAAGGGGCTGGCAATGTTCCTGCCGCAGCAATGGCAGCGCTTCATCGCCGCGATTCCCGATCATTTGCCAAAGGAAGACCCGGTTGGCGCCTATTACCGGCTTCTGAACGACTCCGACCCCGCCATCCGCGCCATGGCGGCGCTTGAATGGCATTTGTGGGAGGCGGGTTCGATCAGCGCGCAGGACACCTCAGCCTTTCCGGAGAAATGGCGCGACGACGATTATATTCTCGCCCGCGCCCGCCTCTGCGCCCATTATTTCCACCACGCGGCCTGGCTGGAAGACGGCGTGCTGCTGCGCGATGCCGGCGTGCTCACGGGTATTCCCGGCATATTCATCCAGGGCATGCGCGATTTGCAGGGGCCGCCCGTCACCGCTTACGAACTTGCCGCGGCATGGCCGGGAAGCGAGCTGATTGCCGTCGATGGCGCTGGCCACTCCACGGGCGATGTGGGAATGGAAGATGCGATCCTGTCGGCAATCGCGCGATTTGCGAATTGACCCGCTTGACAGATTACGGATTCGGGCGCATTGCATTTCCCATGATCAACGAACGCGCACCCATCTCCTGCTCGTACTTTTGGGCCTACCTCTAAGGGCGGCTCGACAGATCATATTGTCAACAAGCCGCCGTCAGGCGGCTTTGTTGTTTCTCAAGCGTCCTGACGGCACCGATAAGACCAAAGGACCGAAAAAAATGACCGAAGACAGCTCCCTTACACTGGAACGACCGCCCGTCGTCATCATTCGCGGCGCCCGCAAGACGGATTTGCCCGAGCTCAACGAGATGATCACGCTGCTTGCCTCCTACCACGGCGATGCGGCGGCAATCACGCCGGCGAAACTGGAACGCGACCTGTTCGGCCCGCTGCCCTGGGTGCACGGCCTCGTGGCCGAAGCCGATGGCGCACTGATCGGCTACGCCCTGCTTCTGCCGCTCTACAGGGCGCAGGAAGGCCAGCGCGGGCTTGAGCTGCATCATCTCTTCGTGCGCGACGGACACCGTGGCCATGGCACCGGACAGCATCTGGTTTCCCGCGCCCGCGATATCGCCAAGCGGCTCGGCTGCGACTATCTTTCCGTCAGCGCCACAACAGGTAATGTCGCGGCACATCGTTTCTACGAAAACATGGATTTCGCGCCCCGGCCGGTCACCGGCATGCGCTACATGCAGTCCATCGCCTGATTAAAAACCACGGAGACGGCCATGACACGGATCGCCATTGCGCTGGCGCAGGATTTTGCGGACTGGGAACCGGCCCTGCTTGCGGCGGCGGCGCGCAGCTATCTCGGCGTCGAGATCGTCTACGCCACTCCCGATGGTGCGCCGGTGATCTCGATGGGCGGGCTGAAGGTGACGCCTGACACGTCCTATGGCGCGCTCGATCCCGAGAATGTCGACGCTCTCATCATTCCCGGCGGTCTCAGCTGGGAAAAGGGAACCGCTGTCGATCTTGGCGGGCTGGTGCACCGGTTTCGCGACAGGGACCGGCTGGTGGCCGGCATCTGCGCGGCGGCAAGCGCGCTCGGCGGCACGGGCGTCCTGAACGGCGTCGCCCATACCGGCAATTCGCTGGCATCGCACAAGGCCTATCCTGCCTATGGCGGCGAGGCGCTTTATCGCGACCAGCCGAAAGCGGTCAGCGATGGCGGCATCGTCACCGCCGCCGGCAGCGCGCCGGTCAGTTTCGCTGTGGAAATCCTGAAACACCTCGGCCTCTTTGGTCCGGAAGCCGAGGCGGAACTCCAGGTTTTTGCGGCGGAGCATCGGTGAGGCATAGCCGTCTCGGTTGTTTGCGCTCCCTCTACTCCCCGTCATTCCGGCCTTGAGCCGGAATCCAGCCGACGCGCGTCTGCGCGGCGAAAAGAGTCCTTTCAGCCCAAGGACTTGGGCTGGCTGGATCCCGGCTCAGGGCCGGGATGACGGACGTGAAAACGGCAATGATTATCGCCGATCAAGTACGCGGCAAACACGCGCCGCATGATCGCCGTTCTCCCCGGCAATCGCCCGGCGAATATCGCGGCTGTTCAGATGCAGGCTGCGGCCGGCGGGTAAATTTGCACGTTTGATCTTGCTGAGCGCCGCAGCGATAAAAGCGGCTTCGTGTTCATGAAAACAGGCGAGAGCCACCTCGCGATCCGGGGTCGCCCCAAGGACCGCCTTGAAGGCAAGACGGTGCACGGCGCAGAAAGCGCCGTGACCAGGTACGGCAAAACGCAGCGCATCGAGTTCCTCACTCCACTCCGCTGCGTCCTGCATAGTCTCAAGCCGACTGGAAGCGCTTCAGGAAAAACGCGCTCAATGTCCCGAGCAGCGCCCAGAAAACGAAGCTCGTGATGGTCGCGGCGACGATGAACTGACGCTCCAGCGGCAGCGGCGCCAGCGCATGTTCGCCTTCCGGCGGCAAGGGTGCGCCGACCACATGCGGTGCAACGATCAACACCAATGCCAATACGATGGCCCAGGGTTCGCGGCGGAACGCGATCAGCGCAATGCCGCCCGCGGTTGCGGCAACCGTCGCAAGCCACCAGATCTGCCGCGCCTCAAGTGCGGCTGCCGGACTGCCCGGCAATTCCGGCGGCAGGCCGATCATCGGGGCCAGCATGACGGCGGCAAAGCCGGCAACGCCCCAGAGAAGGCCTTCGCGCCAGCCGCCACTGGTGCCACGCAGCGAAATGAGGCCGGTCAGCACCAATGCATAACCGATGGCGGTCAGGACATTGGCGGCGACGGTATAGGCGGTACGCTCGAAGCCATCGGCCGGAGCCCAGGCCTCGTCATTGTGCTCATGGGCGGGAACGGCGGCACCGGGGGCCGGCGCATCATGGCTGTGGGGCGCTTCGCCGGCGCTTTCATAGGTTTCCGCCTGCAGGATGAGCGGCGTGGTACTGACAGCCTGCATGGCAGACACGGCCAAACCGCCGAGAATGCCGACGAGAACGGCGGTAAAGACGATATTGCGAAAAGATGACATGCCGTTACCCCTCAATGGCAGGGGAAGGCATTGGCATGCCGCGTGTCGTGCGCGGCATTGTGAACGGCTTCCACGGGCGAAAAGCCGACAAAACCGACAACGAACAGGCCAAGCACGATCGCCGTCAGCGATTGCGCAAAGCTGGCTGTTTTTGTGGAAACGGCCGAATTTGCCGTATTCTGATTGATGGACATGGTGACCCCTCTCCGGCGCGACCCCGCGCCTTTGGACGCGGCCAAACGGCACAAGCCGCAAGACCGCATGCGATACACTTCACCACGGGGATACGAGACTGACACAGGAAGGCATTGATCCCGCCACCTGACATTCCGCTCTTCCGGACACCCCGCCGGCATGGACATTTCCGTGATGGCAGGTCTCCTGGCTTACGGGTCAAAACCTGAAACACCTTCCCGGCATCGCCCTCGCCCGATTGGAAACCTCGGTTTCCGGGAAATGGCTTGCCAGTGGCACTTCGTTTCAGGCTCTCCGCTCACAGTTGCGGGGGCAGCCACGAATGAGGATTTCTCCCTATCGTGTTCCCTTTTCACCTTCCGGAACGACCGGAAGGAACCATCACAGGATTGTTATCCGCCGGGTGGAGGCGGGAGTCAATGGGCGCGCACGCCCCCGCCGCACCCTACCGCGCCGGAATGGCCTTCAGATAGGCGGCAATCGCATCGCGGTCTTCGGCCGTCAGATGCGCCATGTTCTGCTGCACCTTGACCATGGAGCCGCCGACGCTGTCGAATTCCGGGGTGAAGCCGGTTTCCAGATAGCTGGCAATATCGGCCGCCGCCCAGCTGCCTATGCTTTGCGAGGCGGGGGTAATGTCCGGAATACGGCCCTCACCTTCCGGATTGGGACCGCCGGCCAGCCATTTATCCGTCTGGAATCCGCCGAGCGCATTGCGCGGCGTGTGGCATTCGCCGCAATGGCCCGGCCCTTCCACCAGATATTGGCCGCGCAGCAATTCGGCATTGGCATTGGCAAGTTCGACGCGCGGCGGTGCGGAGGGGTCGAAATACAGGAATTTCCAGCCGCCCAGCACCATGCGCAGATTGAAGGGGAAAGGCAGCTGGTGATCCGGCGCATCGTTCTGGCTGGCCGGCAGGGCTTTCAGATAACCGAAGAGATCGTTGATGTCCTTCTGCGTCATACGGGCATAAGAGGCATAGGGAAAGGACGGGTAGAGATGCTCGCCGTTCTTGCCCACGCCGCGCGTCATGGCGTCGCCGAATTCCGCCAGCGTCCAGCCGCCGATGCCATGCTGCGGATCGGAGGAAATATTGGGGACATGGAAGGTGCCGAAGGGGCTTTTCAGCGCCTGCCCGCCCGCAAGCGTCAACAGCGCCTCGCCCGTGGCATCGGGCGCGGCGTGGCAGCTTGCGCAGCCGCCCGCCCAGAACAGCGTTTCGCCATTGGCCAGATCCGGTTCGCCAAGGCTGACCCAGTGGCTCGGCGCCTGGCGTTCCGGCGCGGTAACCCAGGCGAATATGCCATAGCCCGCAATCGCTGCGACGATGGCCCCGCCGACGAGTTTCGTCCAGATGGAGGACATACCCCTCTCCCCATTCTCACCTGACCCCGTCAGATGCCTTTCGAGCGTGAGAAAACGCCGCCGGGAAGCGGCGTTTCCAAAGTGCTGCGATTATTTTTTCAGACGATAGGTCTGGTGGCAGGTGCCACAATCGGCGCCGAGCGTCTTCATGGCGGTGGCGACGCCAGCCTGATCGGTGGGGAGATTGGCGAGAACCGTGTCCGCATCCGTACCGAGCTTGGCGGACTTGGCCTTGAAGTCCGCGAAATTTTCCCAGATGGCGGGAGCGGCCGCGCTGCCGGTCTCGGTGCCGGCTGGGAACTGGTCGGGGAAAGCCTTTGCATTGGTGCTGATGGTCGTCACGGCGGCCTTGACGACTTCGGCGTCAAAGGGCTTTTCGCCCTTGGTGATGGCGGCGAGCGAACCCATGGCGCCACCGATCTGCTTCATCATGCCTTCGCGTTTTTCGACTTCGCCGGCAGCATAGACCGCTCCGGCGCAAAGACAGCCGAACAGCATGGCCGCCGCAATGGTTTTCAGTTTCATGCACACTCTCCTTGATTCCGGCCCTGATGCCGGACGCTAGATGGAACGGCGCGAGGATGCCCTTTCCGGATGGCGAAAAGAAGTCACATTGCGGTGAATTCCATCGTGAAAACAGGAGGCTAGAACATCGTACCGCAAAGTGCTCTGCGGTTTTCGGATCGTCTGGCGGCAAAATCTGCGGCGGCAGGGCCTGTCCGCCGCCGCTTCAGGACAGGGCTTCCCACAGTGTCAGCAGCGCTGCGGCAATCAGCATGAAACCGGCGGCGCGGCCGATGAAGATCGTGGCGGCGGGCGAAGAAATGAGCCATGCCCGGCTTTTATCCGCCGTCAGCGCCAGCGCGCCATAGACCGTGAACTGCGTGACCGCCACCATCGCGCCCATCACCAGCCCCTGCATCCAGATCGGCCCATAGGCCGGTTTGAGGAATTGCGGATAGATCGCCATCATGAACAGATAGGCCTTCGGATTGGAAAGGCAGGTCAGCACCGCCCGCCAGAAGGCTTTTCTGACCGAAGCGCTTGCCTGCGCCTCATCGCCGTTCACGACAATCGCGCTGCGCATCAGGCCGATGCCGATCCAGATCATATAGGCGGCCCCAAAAACCAGAAGCGGCAGGAACAGCGACGGCATCCAGGCGGCAAGCATGCCGACGCCCAGGGCGCCGTAAAGCGAATGCACGATGCCACCGGCGCTCATGCCGCTTGCAGCGGAAAGGCCCGTTTTCTTTCCCCCCGTCAGTGCGCTTGCCAGCACGAACAGCATGTCCATGCCCGGCAGGATGATGATGCCGAACAGGACCAGAAAGAAAAGCCAGAGATTTTCGGCGTAACTCATGTCAGTATCTCCCAAAACATTTCACGACACATTCGGGAAATCTCATGTTTCTCAACGTGTTTTGCCATTTATAGAAAATGCCAACTGACAGCGTTGTGTCAGTTGCGTGGAGAAATCCACCGGGAAAACGGCAATGCGCAAGGCGTCGAGACTGTTCGAGATCATCCAGATCCTGCGGGTGGCGCGCAGGCCTGTCACCGCGCAGACGATTGCCGAAGCGCTGGAGGTGACGGTGCGCTCGGTCTATCGCGACATAGCAGCGCTTCAGACCATGCGCGTGCCCATCGAAGGGGAACGCGGCGTCGGTTATATCCTGCGTCCCGGCTTCAACCTGCCGCCGCTGATGTTTTCCATCGAAGAGACGGAGGCGATCGTGCTGGCGCTCGCCATGGTCGCGCGCACCGGCGATACGGAATTGCGGCAGGCGGCAAGGCAGGTCAGCGACAAGATCGCCGCCTCCCTGCCTGAACCCCTGTCGAAAACCCTCTCCGCCAATGCCCTGCACGCCTGGGGCAGCATCGCGCCCTCCCCCGCCGGCGTCGATCTTGCGACGGTCCGGCGGGCGGTGCGCGACGAGGAGAAGCTGGAGATCACCTACCGCGATGAAGCCGGCGCGGAAACGCAGCGGCGGGTTCGACCGATTGCGGTGATCTATTATTCGGAGACGGTGAATATCGTCGCCTGGTGCGAATTGCGACAGGCGATTCGCAATTTCCGCTCGGACCGGGTGCTGAGCTGCGAAACGACCGGCAGCTTCTTCAAGCTGGAAGGCGAGAAGCTGCGGCAATTGTGGATGAGCGGCTGGCAGAGCAACCAGCCGACCATCTCCTCCTCACAGCCGTAAAAGGCGATCCTCTTCGCGCCCGAAACCGCGAATGACGATTCTGTCAGTAAAGACATCGGCGATGGCGAAGGTGTTCTGGTCGGGCGTATCGACCATGCCCTTGAAATTCACGAAGTGGGTATTGCCCAATAGGCCGTAATTGCCCTCGTGATTATGGCCGTTGAACCACGCGACGACCGAGGGGTGAGAGCCGAGGAGCTCAAGGATGCGCGGCGCGTCCCACATGTTGTGGGCGTTCTCCGGGTAGACAGGATAGTGGCAGAGGGCGATCACTTTTTCACCTGCCGCATCCGCCTTTTGCAGAACGGCCCGCAGCCATTCGAACTGCTCGTCACTGAGCGAGGCGTTCCACTCCTGCGCATTGATTGCACCGGCATCCGTCAGGCGCTTCAGCCGGTCTGCGGCAAGCGCCCGACGCGGATCGCCGGGCGGTGGGGCAAAAAGGCTGACCTCGTTGCCGTCAAGCACGACGAAACGGACGCCGCCGATGGAAAAATCATGCCAGGGGGCGGACATGCCGAGGCGGGCGTGGATATCAGGCAAATGCTCGGCGGCGACGGCGAAATCGTGGTTGCCCGGCAGGAGCACCGAGCGGTGGCGAAGCCCGTCATAAACGGCAAGGATCGCATCGAAGTTTTCAAAGCCGCGGTCGATGATATCGCCGAGCGTCACGACGAAGGCCAGCTCCTCGCGGTTGAAGGTATCGATCGCGTCTGCGAGCTTTTTCGGGCTCTCGGCGTAATAACGGCCCATTTCCGGACGGGGAGCGGCATCGGCATATTGGGGATCGGCGACGATGCCGAAGGAGAAGAGAGGCGTGGTTTTTTCAGTCATGATGCGCCGCGATAAACCCGGCCGATGACAGGCTTGTGACAGAAACGGCATCCCGAAAACAGAACACCCGGCGTAAACGCCGGGTGTTCGAAAATTCCATTCCGCAAGCCTTACTTGGCGGCGGCTTCGTAACGCTCCAGGACGTAGTCCCAGTTGATGAGGTTGTCGACGAAGGCTTCGAGGTACTTCGGACGCAGGTTGCGGTAGTCGATGTAATAGGAGTGTTCCCAGACGTCGAC
Source organism: Agrobacterium sp. GD03872 (assembly GCF_029840625.1). NCBI lineage: Bacteria > Pseudomonadati > Pseudomonadota > Alphaproteobacteria > Hyphomicrobiales > Rhizobiaceae > Agrobacterium > Agrobacterium sp. GD03872. Next base: position 45,994 of record NZ_JAOCCY010000023.1, on the reverse strand, counting down.
GCCAAGGATGGGATCGGCGCCGTGAACCAGCGGGTTTTCGCCGTTCGGGGTCTTGGAGATTTCAAGCTTGCCGTTCTTGACGGAGAGCCATGCCCAGCCGGAGCCGAACTGCGTGGTGCCGGCAGCGATGAAATCGGCCTTGAACTTGTCGTAACCGCCGAGATCGGACGCAATCGCCTGCTCGAGCTTGCCCGGCAGCTTGTTGCCGCCGCCGCCCTTCTTCATCCACTTCCAGAAATGAACGTGGTTGTAGTGCTGGGCCGCATTGTTGAAGAGACCGGCATTGGTGCCAAAGGACTTCTTCACGACTTCTTCGAGCGACAGGTCGGAAAGACCGGCTTCGGCAGCCAGCTTGTTGCCGTTGTCGACATATGCCTTGTGGTGCTTGTCGTGATGGAACTCGAGCGTCTCGCGCGACATGTAGGGTGCAAGCGCGTCGTAGTCGTAGGGGAGTTCGGGAAGTTCGAAGGCCATGGTTTTTACTCCTTTTTGCAGCGGGTTACCGCTCCTAGAAACCGTGTGAGCGGACCATAGGAGCGAACCTCAATTTGGGCAACCTGCGAAATATCAAAATGTTCCGACAAAAGAGAAAATTCCTCTCCGTGAAGCCGCCACCACATTTGTTTCACACCTTTGGCGTACCGTTTTCCACCCTATCGGTTCGCTTTTGCCAAGATTGCAGGAAGGAAATTCCATGACCCGTCCGATCCCCCGCACCATCCTCCTCCTTGCGGCCTTCTCGTCGCTTACCCTCCCCGCCGCGGCATCGTCGGATGACGCCTGGAAGGAGTTCGTGGCGGATGTGCAGACGGCCTGCCTTGCCGGCGCCAAGGACATGATCGAGGACGCGAAGGCGGTGGTCGATCCGGTCGGCAGCGAGAATTACGGCCTCGCCATCCTCACCGGCAAGGCCAAACTCACCGGGAAGAGTGGGGGCGCGGATGCGACCGTCAGCCATATCTGCGTCTACGACAAGAAAACCAAGGCCGTGGAGCTGGGCAGCGAGCTTGCCGGCGATACGCTGAAGGTGGAAATCCCCGGCTCCACCAAGCCCTGATCGTTCAAAAGCGCGGTGTGGTGTCACCCTCGCCAAGCGCACGCTGCATCAGCACCGTATCCAGCCACTGGCCATGTTTCCAGCCGATGGATTTGAAGGTGCCGACATGTTCGAAACCGGCGGCGCGGTGGACGCCGATCGAGGCGGCGTTGGACGAATCGCCGATGACGGCGATCATCTGCCGGAAGCCGCGTGCGGTCGCCGCCTCGATCAACGCATCGAGAAGCTTGCGGCCGATGCCCATGCCCTTCATGGCCGGATCGATATAAACGGAATTTTCCACCGCCGCACCATAGGCCGGGCGCGGGCGATAGGCGCCGGCATAGGCATATCCGGCTATCTCTCCATCGCATTCGGCGACGAGATAGGGGTAATTGCCCTCCACCAGAAGGCGACGGCGCTCCAGCATCGTCTCCGCGCTTGGCGGATCGATCTCGAAGCTCGCGCGGCCGTGCAGAACGGCGTCCCGGTAGATTTCGGCAATGGCTGGAATATCCGCCTCTTCGCAGGGGCGGATCGTAAGGCTGGAAACGGTGGAAAGGGTCATTCTCTTGTCCTGCGGATCATTCACGCCGTCATTGTGCATTGCGGCGCAGCCAAAATAAAGATTATCTATCTTATACAAACGATAAGGTTTTCTTTGATGATGGACCTCGATCTGCGGCAGCTGCGCAGCTTCATGGATGTGGCAGATCTCGGCAGTTTTTCCGCCGCCGCCGACAAGGCGGGGCTGACGCAGCCGGCCATCAGCCTGCATATAAGGCTGCTTGAAAAACAGCTGGGCGTGCGGCTGATCGAAAGGGTCGGCAGGCGCGCGCAGCCGACGGCGGCGGGGCGCGACTTTCTCATCCATGCAAGACGGATTGCCGAAGAAGTCGCGCATGCCATCGATACCGTGGCGCCGCATCGCAGCGGGGTGACGGGACGCCTGCGCATCGGCACGGGCGCCACCGCCTGCATCTATCTGCTGCCGCCGGTGCTGGGGAAAATCCGGCAGGCCATGCCCGGCATCGAGATCGTCGTGCAGACCGGCAATACCCACGATATCCTCCGGCTGCTGGAGGCCAATACCATCGATGCGGCGGTGGTGGCCCTGCCCGCCAGCGGCCGCAGCCTCGATATCAGTGACATCCATCTCGACGAGCTGGTTGCGGTTTTCCCGCAAGGCTCCATCTCTGACACAACGGCGCTCAACGCCGAGACGCTTTCGGCGCGGCCGCTGCTGCTTTACGAGGGCGGCAATACACGCCGGCTGGTGGATCAATGGTTTTCGGCGAGCGGCCGCACCGTGCAGCCCGCCATGGAGCTGGGCAGCGTCGAGGCGATCAAGAAGCTCGCAGGTGCGGGCCTTGGCCTTGCCATCGTGCCGCGCATGGCGATGGAGCATGAAGGTGCGGCATCCGGGCTCGAATGGCGCTCGCTCGAACCGCCGCTCGAACGGCGGATCGCGCTGGCGATGCGGCGCGACAAACATATGACCGCGCCGCTGCGGGCGCTTGCCGCGGCGTTGCCGGATGTGCGGAAACGGTGAGGCCCGCGCCAGTTTCAGGTGCGGGCTAGTCATCGCCTCTGATGGCGAATAGCGCGCCCGCCTCAGCGTCATCCTTGGGCTTTTCCCAATGCTGTCCGGTTTAAATTCCGGACGACCCGCAGCAGCCCCCTTTGAAGTCAGTCGTGGGGGGCAACATTCTCTCGACGTCATCCTCGGGCTTGTCCCGAGGATCTAAACACGTCGAATAAAATCAATACGTTGCAGATCCTCGGGACAAGCCCGAGGATGACGTCGGCGTGGTTGGCCCGACTTGCCTTCCTATCTGACGACGCCATTTTTCTTTGGTGTCCGGTTCGGGGCGGCAGGCTCGAGCACGACGTTGAGTGTGTCGGATGCTTCGTCACCAGCATTGCCCGCGCCATCCGATGACGCGAGCAACGCTTGCCAAACTCAAAACTCCGTCCAGTCGTCACCCCTCACGGCCAGCGCCGCATTGCCGCGTGCGGCGACGGGGCGGGCCTTCGGGGTTGAAGCCGAGGCTGCGGCGGGCGCGTGGACCGGGGTTGCGGCGCGCTGCATCTGCCGTGCCGTCTCCCGTAATGCGGAGGCCTGCTGGCCGAGCTGGAACTGCGCAAGCAAGGCCTGGAGATTGGCGCATTCCTGGGCAAGCCCCGCACCGGCCGCATTCATTTCCTCAACCATGGCGGCATTCTGCTGCGTGGCCTGATCCATGTGGTTGACGGCGGTGTTGACCTCGGAGAGACCGGCCGACTGTTCCTGCGCCGCGGTGGCGATGGCGTCCATATGGGAGTTGACGGAAAGCACCAGCTGCTCGATTTCGGAAAGCCCCACACCGGTATCGGCCACCAGCTTCACGCCTTCGCCCACGGCAACGGCCGACGCGGTGATGAGCTGCTTGATTTCCTTGGCGGCGTTGGCGGAGCGCTGCGCCAGTTCGCGCACTTCCTGTGCGACAACGGCAAAGCCCTTGCCGGCATCCCCCGCCCTTGCCGCCTCGACGCCGGCATTCAGCGCCAGAAGGTTGGTCTGGAAGGCGATTTCGTCGATGACACCGATGATCTGGCCGATCTGGCGCGAGGAATGTTCGATGCGCTCCATGGCGGCGACGGCATCGCGCACCACCTTGCCGGAAAGATCGGCCTTTGTCCTTGCCTCACGCACCGTGTCGCGCGCGTCGCTCGCCCGTTTGGAGGTGGCGGAGACATTGGCGGTGATCTCTTCCAGCGCCGCAGCGGTTTCCTCCAGGGAAGCGGCCTGCTGTTCGGTGCGGCGGGAAAGATCGTCGGATGCAGAAGACACTTCGTGAGCGCCGCCGTTCACGGTCTGGACGGACTGGCCGACGCTCGCAAGCGCTTCGCGCAGCTGGTTCACGGAGCGGTTGAAATCGTGCCGCAGCGTCTCGAATTGCGGCGAAAACGGCGTGGCGATCTCGCAGACCATGTCGCCGGAGGCAAGCCGGCGAAGACCGCCAGCCAGCGAACCCGTGGCCTGATTGAGACGCTCTTCGGCTTCAGCCTCGGCGCGCTGCTGCAGCTCGATACGGTCACGCTCGGCCTGCTCGCGGTTGCCGACGGCTTCGTCCTCAAGCTGCCGGTTGCGGATGGCCGCTTCGCGGAAGATTTCCACGGCGCGGGCCATCTCGCCGATCTCGTCGCCGCGTTTTGCGCCGGCGACGTCGGTGGTGAGGTTGCCGGCGGACAGTTCCATCATCGCCCGGGTCAGATTGCTGATCGGGCGGGTGACGCGGCCGACGATGACGGCAAGGCAGAGAATGCAGACGCCGAGCGTGAGGATGAACGCCGCGAGATAGATCATCGCGCCGATGAAGGCGTCCTGTCTTGCCTTTTCGGCATTGGCGTTGAGGACGTCCATCGCCTCGGAGGCGATTTTCGCGACCGTATCGAGGCTTTCGGTGACCGTATTGCGCCAGGTGTCGATGGTGAAGGCGGGCGTGCGGCCGTTGTTCAGATCGTCGATCAGCTTTGCGCGCCGCGTGACGAAATCACCCTTGAAATAGGTCCTGTCGGCAACGGCATAGATATCCTTCAGCGCCTGCGGCGTCGATTGATGCGCGACGAGTTCGCCGGTGGCTTTCCAGGCAAAGGCCGCGCCAGCATCGAAATTGCCAAGCTGCTGGGTTTCCTGCGGGGTCAGCGGCCGCTGCTGGGCCACGACCGCATTGATGATAACGGTGGCGCTGCCGCCGAGCGCCCGCGCCGACCAGCCGTAGGACCGCAGCTGGATGAGGCCGGTGAGGCTCTGGTCGAGCGAACGAACCTCGCCTTCCACCGCCGTCGACCCCGCTTCGAGCGCCGTCAGGAAATCCTGGCCGAGCGCCAGCACGGTCTTGTCCAGCCCGTTTTCACGACGGTCGAGCGGCAGGGTGACGTTGGTGTCAACCTTTTTGCGCAGCTCCAGGAATTGCGTGTAGATATCCTTCACGCGAGCGAGCGGGGCCTTGAGGCCGGCCTGATCGAGGGCGGCCATGGCGGCATCCACCTTCTGGCGCGACGCCTTGACGCTGGCGATGGTATTGGCCGTCTTCGCCGGATCGACCGTCAGCGCCGAGGCGCTGTTGCCGCGCTCGCTGCGGAAGTTCAGCAGGGCATTAAAAAGAAGCTTGTCCAGCGAAACGAGCTGCGCGACATCGGAAAAAGTGCGGGCTCGATTGACGGATTGCCACATGGCGTTGCCGACAAAACCCGCAAGCGTGATGCCGATGAGCAGAAAAAATCCCACAAGTATATTGCGTATGCTGAAAGACATTTTTGCGGCCCCCATTAGCCCAAATCGATAATGCCGCAAGCTAGCCTGTGGTCCTCTAAAATTAGATTAAATTTCCCCCTAAATTTTCATGGGAATGAAGGCCGTGCAAAACAAAAGGCCGCGGCGGGGATGAGCCTGCCGCGGCCTTAAAATAGGGGTTTTGCCTGACCTTAAACGTCTGTGCCGAGACGCGCCCAATCCATGTAGAGATCGAGCGCCTTGCGGGCGACGGGGCCCGCCTGCAATTCGCGGTCATCGAGTTTCACGACGGGCGAAATCTTGGAATAATTGCCGGAGCAGAAGATTTCATCGGCTTCGCGGAAATCCTCGACCGAAAGCGTCGCTTCGCGCACGTCGAAACCGGCCTGGCGCAGAAGGCCGATCACGCGCGAACGGGTGATGCCGGCAAGGAAGGTGCGGTTCGGAACCGGGGTAAGGACGACGCCGTCCTTGACCATGAAGATGTTGGCCGAGGCGGATTCGGCGACATTGCCGTTCATGTCGCGCATCAGCGCATTGTCGAAACCGCGCGAGCGGGCTTCCAGAATGGCGCGGCCGCTATTGGGATAAAGGCTGCCGGCCTTGGCGTCGGTCATCGCGGTTTCCGGCGAGGGACGGCGCAGCGGCGAAACGGTGAGCGTCAGCGGCTTGCCGGCATCCATCGGCGCTTCGAACAGGCAGAGCGCAAAACGGGTGGAGCTGGCATCGGGCGCCACGACGCTGCCCGGCATGCCGTGTTCGGCCCAGTACATCGGCTTGATGTAGATCGCCATCTTGCCGTCGAATTTCTTGACGCCTTCCAGCGCAAGGGACTCGATCTCCTCGGCCGTCATGGTCGGTTTCATGCCCATATTGGCGGCGGAGCGGTTGACGCGCTGGCAGTGCAGATCGAGATCGGGCGCCACGCCATCGAACCAGCGCGCGCCGTCGAACACCGTCGAAGCCAGCCACATGGCATGTGAGGTCGGGCCGATAAGCGGCGGGTTGCCGGGCAGCCATTGACCGTCAACATAGGTCCAGGTGGTTGATCGGGGTGCGGTATCGACGCTCATAACGGTCTCCTGTCTCAAGCGTTTCCGTCTGGCGAAAACGCTCCTTCTTCTTGTTCTGGCACATATCCGGATGAAGGACGCTTGGCGCTTTTGCCGGGAATGCTCTCGAAATCGGCCGGAGTGAATGCCTCTCCCCTGACGAGGTCAAGTTTTAATTGCCGCGATTTCCGATTTTGATGGAAAATAACAAGACGACGCCCCGAGAAAGATGTTTTATGAGGCGAAACAAAAGGTTGATGAATAGGTTCATCACAATAATTCATGCATCGAATGATGGCGGCGAGATTTGCCGCATGCGATGCTGTCGGGCGGAGGATGCTTGCAGCGCCTTCCGCCCATCCTTGTTCGCCATCGGATGCGACGCTTCATGAGGAGGAAATCATGGCATGGTCCGCTCACCAATATCTGAAATTCGAAGACGAGCGGACACGGCCCGCACGCGATCTTCTGGCGCAGGTGCCGCTGGAACGGGTGCTGAACGGCTATGATCTCGGCTGCGGCCCCGGCAATTCCACCGAGCTTCTCACCGACCGCTACGGCGTCAATGTCATTACCGGCATCGACAGCGACGACGACATGCTGGAAAAGGCGGCGGACCGGCTGCCCACCACCCGCTTCGGCAAGGCCGACCTCGCCCGGTGGAAGCCGGCGCAGAAGGCCGACCTGCTTTACGCCAATGCGGTTTTCCAATGGGTGCCGGATCACCTCACCGTCCTTTCGCAACTGATGGACCAGCTGGAAAGCGGCGGCGTTCTTGCCGTTCAGATGCCGGACAATCTGGAGGAACCGACACATACCGCAATGGAAGCAACCGGAGCGGGCGGCCCGTGGAAGGACACGTTTTCCGGCGGCAGATTGCGCCGCAAGCCCCTGCCCGCGCCGTCCGATTATTTCAACGCGCTTGCACCCAAATCAGCCCGCGTGGATGTGTGGCACACCATCTACAATCATCCGATGAAGGATGCGGAAAGCATTGTGGAATGGGTGAAAGGCACGGGGCTGCGCCCCTATCTCGCCGCCGCCGGCGAGGAAAACCGGGAAGCCTTCCTCGCCGATTATACGAGACGCATTGCGGCGGCCTATCCGCCCATGGCGGACGGCCGCCTGCTCCTGCGCTTCCCCCGCCTGTTCGTGGTGGCGGTGAAGGCTTAGCGCACGGGATGCAGAGTACGATAAAAGAGGCCAAGCTTCCTTAGCTAAACAGGCCTCGACGCATTGTCTCTAACCTGCAAAGGCATAGACCCGGAGGCGGTGGTTGTCGGGGTCGGCGGCCGTGAAGGTATGGCCGAACTCCATTCCGGCGGGAGGCTGCAGAATGGCGACGCCCCTCGCCTTCCAGTCGGCAAATATCCCGTCCACCTGGGCATTGTTTTCGACACGGAAGGCGAGTTCGACGCCGCCGCCGGTCACCGATGCCTTCGGTTCGACAGTGTGCCGCGACCAGAGGCCGAGCTTCATGCCGTTGGCAAGGACGAAAAGGGAAAAGGTCGGGGAGGCTTCGACCGGTTCCGCACCCAGCAGGGCCCTGTAAAATTCCGTGCTGGCCGCCGGATTGTCGACGTAGAGGATGGTGAAATCGGGGTGGGTCATGGCTGTTCTCCTGTGTTGCGGATGAACGGTTTCTAGACCCGCCTGCTGTCAGTTCCTGTCAGCATGATCGCGGCGGCGCTGTTTTTCCCGCTCCCGCCATTCTTTCAGCAGCGCCTGGCGGCGGCGGGGATAACGGCCGTCGAGCGGGCGGAAACTTTCGATGCGGTCGGCCCGGAAACTGCGGAAATCCTGCCGCGTCTCGCACCAGCCCAGCACCACGCGCACCAGATCGAAAAAGGCGAGCGCGAAGGGCCAGATCACCCTTTCGGTCATTTCTCCTTTTTCATCGCGATAGGCGATCGTAACCTTATTTTCAGCGCGGATGGCGCTGCGCACGGCCGCCAGGTCGACCCGCACCGGCGCGGAAGATTGTCCCGGCCCGACCAGAAGTGCGGAATTATCGAGTTCCTCGCGCAGGGCATCGGGCAGAACCGCAGCGATCTTAACGAGCGCGGCGCCGGCGGCCGTGGCCAGCCCCTCGTCGGCGCGGCCCGCCACCCAGCGTGAGCCCAGCACCAGCGCCTCGATCTCCTGCTGCGAAAACATCAGCGGCGGCAGAAGGAAGCCGGGGCGCAGCACGTAACCCACGCCCGCCTCGCCCTCGATATCCGCACCCTGCGCCTGAAGCGTCGCGATATCGCGGTAAAGCGTGCGCAGGCTGACGCCCGTTTGCGCGGCAAGGGCCGCACCGCTGACCGGCATGCGGTGGGAACGCAGTATCTGCAGCAGATCGAGAAGCCGTTGTGAGCGTGACACCGCAAATTTCCTTCCATCCGCATGGCCGGACCGGGCCGTTGGGCGATCCGGACGATAGACCGGTAACGCCGACCGCTATTGGGCGCAACGTGCAAAAAAGGGTGGACAAGGCCGAGCCGCCATCATGTAGATAGGTTGAGGGCGTTTCGCTTCCCGCCACCCCACCACAGGCATTTCGAGTTTCCGCCATGATCGTTCGTTCAAAACCGAACCTGCTGCAACTTTTCCTCATCGTGCGCGGCTCCATCATCGTCCGCATCTTTCCGCAGGTGCTTGCCGTCTTCCTGCTGTCGACGCTGGTCGTCTGGGCGCACAAGGACAGGCCGGATCTGGTGCCGGCGCTGAACGGCGCGCCGTTTTCGCTGCTCGGCATCGCGCTTTCGGTGTTCCTCGGTTTTCGCGCCAACGCCTGTTACGACCGCTGGTGGGAAGCCCGCAAGCATTGGGGCGCACTGATTACCGCCGCGCGCACGCTGGCGCGCCAGAGCGCCATGCTGGACAGCCGGACGGACATTGCCGACCCCGCAACCCGGCGGCGCGTCATCGATCTTGTCATCGCCTTCTCTCACGCGCTGGTCTCGCATCTGCGCCCCGGACATGCGACCGCCACCGCGGACAGGCTCATTCCCGGCGATCTGGCCGAGACCCATGCCCGCAGCGGCAACAGGCCGGACATGCTGCTGCGTGAACTATCCCGTATCGTCATCGCCGCCAACACGAAGGGCCAGATCAGCGATATCCAGCTGCAGATGCTGGATGCGACGGTGCAGCAGATGGGCGCGGCGCAGGCCTCCTGCGAGCGCATCCGTCAAACGCCGGTTCCCTTCGGTTATTCGCTGCTGCTTCACCGCACCGCGCATCTCTTCTGCCTGCTGCTGCCTTTCGGTTTCACGGATCTGCTCGGCTGGGCGACGCCTTTCACCAGCACGCTGATCGCCTATACGTTCTTCGGTCTCGATGCGCTGTCCGACGAGCTGGAAGACCCCTTCGGCACCGGCCTCAATGCGCTGCCGATCAATGCGCTCGCCACCACCATCGAGATCAATCTGCGCGAGGCGATGGGCGAGACCGATCTGCCGGCCGATCCGCGCCCGGTGGATTACGTGCTGATGTGATATCGTCCGGCCGGGTTGAAACCGATTGCGCGGACACCAGTTAATGAAAGACGGCTTCCCCGCCCGGCATCCCGCGCCGGCCATGTTTTCAGCAGACAGGAGAGACACTCATGTATGACGTCAGCGCGAATGGCGCGAATATTCCCGCCCTCGGTTTCGGCACCTTCCGCATCCCGGAAGACGATATCAGGCGCATTCTGCCGGAGGCGCTGAAACTCGGTTTCCGCCATGTCGATACCGCCCAGATCTACAAGAACGAGGGGGCGGTGGGCGAGGTCATCGCACAATCGGGCATTTCCCGGCACGATATTTTTCTCACCACCAAAGTCTGGGTGGACCGCTTCCGCCACGACGATTTTCTCGCTTCCGTCGATGAAAGCCTTGCGAAACTGAAGACCGATTATGTCGATCTGCTGCTGCTGCACTGGCCGAAGAGCGATGTGCCGCTTGCCGAGCGCATGGGCGCGCTGAACGCGGTGCGCAAGGCCGGCAAGGCGCGCAATATCGGCATTTCCAACTTCAACGTGGCGCTGACCGAGGAGGCGGTGAAACTGTCCGACACGCCGCTTGCCACCAACCAGATCGAATATCACCCCTATCTCGACCAGACGAAGGTGATTTCGGCGGCGCGCAAACACGGAATGTCGGTGACGGCCTATTATCTGATGGCCGATGGCAAGGTGCCGAACGATCCCGTGCTGAAGGATATCGGCGCGAAACACGGCAAGACCGCCGCGCAGGTGACCCTGCGCTGGGCGGTGCAGCAGCCGGATATAGTGGCGCTTTCCAAGACGGCGACGGAAAGCCGCCTCAAGGAGAATTTCGACATTTTCGACTTCGCGCTGACGGAAGAGGAAATGCGGGCGATCCACGCGCTTGCAAAGCCGAATGGCCGCATCGTCAATCCCGGCCACCTCGCGCCCGATTGGGACGACTGAGGCCACGGGGCCATCCGGCTCCGTTCACCGTTCGGTAAAGGCGAGCTTCGCACCCAGCGCCACGAAAGCGGCGGCGAAGCTGCGCCGCAGCCAGGCAAGAACTGCCGGGCGCGACACCACCTGCCGCCGGACCGAGGCGGCAAAACAGCCATAAAACGCAAAGACCAGGAACGTCATGGCCATGAAGATCAGCCCGAGATCGATCATGCGCCATGTCGGCAAGGCCTCATCCGGCGCGATGAACTGCGGCAGGAAGGCGAAAAAGAAGATCGACAGTTTTGGGTTCAGGAGATTGATGAGGATCGCCTCACCGATGACGCGGACGGCCTTCTGCGGCTCCCCGGCATCGTCGATCTTCAGCGCACCGTCCTCCCGCAGCGTGTTCCACGCCATATAGAGGAGGTAGGCGACACCCAGATATTTGACGATGCCGAAGGCGAGAGCGCTGGTGTGCAGAATGGCGGCAAGGCCGGTGATGGCGGCGAGCAGATGCGGCACGATGCCGAGCGTGCAGCCGAAGGCCGCAACGATACTCGCCCTCGCCCCCTGCGAGAGCCCGGCGGCCAACGTATAGACCACGCCGGTTCCGGGAGACGCGGTGACGATAAAGGATGTGATGAGGAATTCGGGTGTCATGGTGCTGATATGTCCTGTGGGATGGAGGACAGGAGCATGAGGGTGCGTGGGGTGGGTGTCTTGGATGAAATTGCAGCGCGACATCCGCACACCGTCACCCGGGCCCCCGAGCCGGGGTCCAGCGTGGTCAAGTCCTTGACCACGAAAGACTCCTTTCACGGCGCAGACGCGCCGTGGCTGGATGCCGGATCTAGTCCGGCATGACGGAAGAGAGCGACGATCCGCCGCCTGTCGCCGCCCGGTAAACCGCCGGCGTCACCCCGAATTGCCGCACGAAAACCCGGTTCAGATGGCTCTGGTCGGCAAAACCGGCGGCAAAGGCCGCTTCGGCGGGCGGTGTGCCTCTGGCCAGCGCGTGCCGGGCCAGATGGACACGCCGCTGGAGAAGATAGCTGTGCGGCGTGAGCCCGGTTTCCCTGGCGAAGGCCCGCAGAAAACGGAACTGGCTCATGCCGGCCTCGCTCGCCAGATCGGCAAGGCGGAACGGCCGCGAAGGCTCGTCATCGATGCGGCTTTTCGCGCGTCTTATATTATCGGGTGCGGCGATTTCATTCGGCTTCGCCGCCGTCTCCATCGCGCCCGCCAGAAACACCAGCAGGGTCTCGTCACTATCAAGGGTTTCGCCCGGCCGTTCCCTTGCCGTCATGGCTGAAAAGACGGCGTAGAACCGCTTCGCCAGCGGCCTCGCATCAACGGGATGGGCGAATTCGAAAGAACCTCGATCCGTCTCGCCGATATCGGCAATGGCGTCGCGGACGATATCGATGTCGAGATAGAGCATCCGCCAGGCGCGCCCGCCCTCCCCGAGCGGAATGCCGTCATGCACCTCGCCCGGATTGACGGTGATGACATTGCCGGCGCCCGCCTCCACCACGCCGCGGCCGGAGAGCGATTTCTGCGCCCCGCGTTCGATGAGGCCGATGCCGAACTGGTCATGCATATGGCGCGGAAAGGAACGGTCGCTATCCGCCGCCACGGCGACGACGCCGGGCAGAATGGTTTTCGGCATCAGGAACCGGCCTTGGGCCATGAAAGCGCGCACTCCGCGGATAAGAGCGCGACGCTATCACAGGATGTCCGGTCGCAACAGACGCTGCCGTTTACGGATGCATATGGTTGACCATGGCGAAGACCTGATCGAAATTGCCGTTCTGCGCGGCAAAACGCAGCGGCTTGCAGCGTTCCACCACCACTTCCTTCTCATCCGGGCGATTTTCAAGAATATCCATCACCTCGGAAATGAAGGCGTCGAGCGGCATAGCCCTTTCGTCGCTCGCCTGTCCCTCGCCCATCAACGTCGTCTGCACATAGGGCGGCACGATTTCGATGATCTCCACCGGCGTCGCCTTCAGCTGCTCGCGCAGCGCGATCGAATAGGCATGGATGGCCGATTTGGTGGCGCTGTAGGTGGGGGTCAGCACCATGGGCACGAAGGCGAGGCCTGACGAGACAGTCAGCACCGTGGCAGCGGGCTGCTTGAGGAAATGCGGCAAAAGCGCCGCCGTCAGGCGGATGGGCGCGAGAAGATTGGTGGCGATGGTTTCTTCGGCCGTGTCGAGATAATCCGGTGCTGCGGCGATGTCTTCCGGCCGCATGATGCCGGCATTGTTGATGACGGCGTTGAGGGTCGGATGGGCCTTCACCAGAGCTTCGGCAAACGCGCGGATGCCTGCGGCGTCCGTCGCGTCCATTACCATCGAGGCCATGCCGGGATTGGCGGCCGTCACCTCGTCGAGCACGGCCTGGCGGCGGCCGGAAATGATGACCCGGTTGCCGGCCTTGTGAAACGCCTCCGCCAGCGCCCGGCCAATGCCGGAACCACCGCCGGTGATGAGAATGGTGTTATCAGCGATTTTCATGGGAACATCCTTTGCTTGTTGGCTGAAAGGAAGTTAGCTACGATACTCTCCAATCGAAAGTAGGCACCCAAAAGATTTATACTTACCCAATGGAGAGTGTAAGATGAAACGGCACGCCGCCGACCCGGCCATCGAGAGCCGGCGCAAGGTTCCGCCGCCCACGGATACCGATCCGGCAATAGAGGCGCTGGTTCAGGACATCATCGCCAAGGTGGCCGATAAATGGACGATGCTCATTCTGGAAGTGCTGGAAGAGCATGGCACGCTGCGCTTCACGCAGATCGGCAAGCTGGTCGGCAATATCAGCCAGAAGATGCTGACGAAAACACTGCGGCAAATGGAAAGCGACGGGCTGGTGCGCCGCACCGTGCATCCCGTCATTCCGCCGCATGTGGATTACGGCCTGACAAACCTTGGCCGCACGCTGGGCAGCGCCTTTTGCGGCGTGTGGATATGGGCGGAAACGCACCATGCCGAAATAGAAGAGGCGCGGCGCCTGTTCAATGAACAGCCGCCGCGCCCCGCTATGGAATAGTTTCGCCTCAGGCGAACTGGCTGAGACCCGGAACCGAGGCGATGACCTGGTCGACAACCTCATCGCCCGCATGCTGGCGGGCGACGGCGATGGTTTCCTTGGCGAGGGTGGAAATCTCGCCCATGCCGAGGCCCTGGCTCATCAGCTGCTGGCCGAGACCCATGATGCCGCCGCCGCCGATGGCGCTCATCAGGCCGCCGAGCAGACCGCCGCCGCCTGCACCTTCGCCATTATACTGCGCCACCAGATCGCTGGCGCCGGGAATGGCTTCGATCATCCGGGCGATCGGGCCGTCTGCCGCCTCGCGCTGGAGAAACCCGAGAATCATGCCAACGGCCTTTTCGGCCAGCGCAGGGTCGATACCCGCCTTTGCGGCGATCTGATCCACGACTTCGTTCATTCTTGCCTCCTGTTGAAAAACGACGCCAACATCGAATAACTGACGTTAACGTCAACGTAAAACAATCTCGCGCCGCATTCAAGCGGCGGGCCGGTGGGCGCCGCAACTTTCATCAGGCGGTTTTTATTCATCGCCATCAAGCAGTTGTTGCGCCTCGAAACTGTCCTTATAAGATCATCACAACCAAACTATGAAAAGGCCGCTTTCGTGAGGAACGGTCGAAGCATGCCAGCTACGCTTTAATTCGGACATGACTTTTGCAAAATCCGCAGTGATTTTAACGGTCATGAATCAGCCGCAGGAGAAAATGGTCGATGTTGCAGGACGGACAGCTCTATATCGGGACCAGCCGCAATCCGGACGACAGCCTGAACAAGGGCGAATATCTGGAACTGAAATTCGGCAACCGCCACGGCCTCATCACCGGCGCGACGGGAACGGGCAAGACCGTGACCCTGCAGGTGCTGGCCGAAGGGTTTTCCAAGGCCGGCGTTCCGGTCTTCTGCGCCGATATCAAGGGTGACCTTTCCGGCATCGCGGCCGAGGGCGAAGCCAAGGACTGGGTGCAGAAACGCGCCGAACAGATCGGCTTCACCGATTTTTCCTACGGCAAGTCGCCCGTCATCTTCTGGGATCTCTACGGTGAAAAAGGCCATCGCGTGCGCGCCACCATCGCCGAAATGGGGCCGCTGCTGCTCGCCCGGCTGATGGATGCTTCGGAAGCGCAGGAAGGCGTGCTCAACATCGCCTTCAAGATCGCCGATCAGGGCGGGCTGCCGCTGCTCGATCTGAAAGACCTGCAATCGCTCCTGAACTATATGGGCGAAAACGCAACCGAGCTTTCCAACCAGTTCGGCCTGATTTCCAAGGCCTCGGTCGGTTCGCTGCAACGCGGGCTGCTGGTTCTGGAACAGCAGGGCGCGGCGAATTTCTTCGGCGAACCGGCGCTGAAGATCGCCGATATCATGCGTGTGGGCACGGATGGGGTTGGCACGATTTCGGTTCTCGCCGCCGACCGGCTGATGATGAACCCGCGTCTTTACGCCACCTTCCTGCTCTGGATGCTTTCGGAACTGTTCGAGGAGCTGCCTGAGGTGGGCGACCCGGAAAAACCGCGTCTGGTGTTCTTCTTCGACGAGGCGCATCTGCTCTTCAACGATGCGCCGCGGGTGCTGGTGGAGCGCGTGGAACAGGTCGTGCGGCTCATCCGCTCCAAGGGCGTCGGCGTCTATTTCGTCACGCAGAACCCGCTCGACGTGCCGGAAACCGTTCTCGCCCAGCTCGGCAACCGCGTGCAGCACGCGCTTCGCGCCTATACGCCGCGCGAGCAGAAGGCGGTGCGCACCGCGGCCGACACCTTCCGCCAGAACCCGGCCTTCAACACCGCCGACACCATCACCACGCTCGGCACCGGTGAGGCGCTGATTTCCACCCTGCACGACAAGGGCGCTCCCTCCATCGTCGAGCGCACGCTGGTACGCCCGCCATCCGGCCGTGTCGGGCCGCTGACGGATGCCGAGCGCAAGTCCCTGATCGATGTGAGCCCCGTCGCCGGGCAATATGACAAGGATATCGACCGGGAATCGGCCTTCGAAATCCTCGCCGCCCGCGCCCAGAAGGCTGCAGATGCAGAAGCCGCCAGACGTGCGGAAGAAGAAAACGCCGCCAGCCAGTCCGAGAGCGCTTCCGGCCGCTGGCGCCTGCCCGGCTTCGGCGATGAAGAACCCGCACCGGCCTCCACCGGCTCGCGCAATGGCGGCGCACGCAAGACCGGATACCAGCGCGAGACGGTGATCGAGGCGGCGATGAAAAGCGCTGCCCGCTCGGTTGCCACCTCGGTCGGCCGCGCCATCGTGCGCGGGATTCTGGGTAGTTTGAAGCGATAGAAACAGATACGCCGCCCGCCCTCGATGGGGCGGGCGGCGCTTGATTGGCGTCACGGTCACTTCTGGCGATAAAAGATCATGCCGCCGTGATAAAGCACATCGTCGACGAATTCGCCGTCGGCGGTGAAGCCGGTATCGTCCCAATAATCGATATGGTTTCCCTTCACCTCATAGCGTCCCTGATAGGCGCTTTTGCGGTTGCCCCGCGCCTCGTCATACCGGCCATTGGGCAGAAGCTCCTGACGGATGTGGCCATCGCCGGTGACCCACATGCCGATATAGGGGTGGTTCCGGGTTTGAGACGTTTCGGTCTTATTCACGTCCATGGCGTTGCCGGCCTTGCGGGAATCCGTATCGGCGGAAGCCGTTGCGAGCAGAAGCGCAACGGATGTCGAAACAATGTTCATTGTCTTTGCCCTCCAGATGCGGCGTTGGCGCAGCGTTCCTCGAACAGCTCGGCAAGCGTGCGGGATGCGGCGATGGCTTTGGGAAAACCTGCGGGAACGGTGATCAGATAGACCATTTCCTTCAGCTCTTCATCGGTTGCACCCACATTGAGCGCATAACCGGCATGGACCTTCATCAGATCACGCTCGCCGAGAGCCGCCATGACCGCAACGGCGGCCAGCTGGCGGGTCCGGTTATCCAGACCCGGCCGGGACCAGACCTCCCCCAGGGCGTAACCTTCGGTCGCATCCGCAAGGAAAGGAAACTCCTGCCGCAAGCGTTCCAGATTGGCCTGCGGCTGGCCATTGTTGAGGCTGCGGACGACTTCATCGCCACGCTTCAGCCTGTCATCCAGTCGTTGCGGATTGGCGATGGCGGCACTTGCCGCAAGCATGGCAACCGCAAGCACGGTCGGAAAAATCGCTGTCATGTCGGTCTCCTCAGGCAGCGGTTGGACGGACGACGATTTCATTGACGTCCACATCGTCGGGCTGCTCGATGGCGTAACGCACCGCGCGGCCGATGGCGTCGGGCTTCAGGGCGACGGCCCGATAGGTCTGCATCAATTCCGCAGCGGCGGGATCGGTGATGGTGTGGGCAAGTTCGCTTTCCACCACGCCGGGGTGAATGCAGGTGACGCGCAGGTCGCGGTTTTCCTGCCGCAGCCCGTCCGAAATGGCGCGTACCGCAAATTTCGTCGCGCAATAAACGGCAGCCGTGGGCGAAACGGCGAGCGCACCGATGGAGGCGATGTTGACGATATGGCCGGAAGCGCGGGCGGTCATCTCGGGCAGAACGGCGGCGACGCCATAAAGCACACCCTTGATGTTGACGTCGATCATGCGGTCCCATTCGTCGACCTTGAGGGACGACATCAGCGACAACGGCATGATGCCGGCATTGTTGACGATGACGTCAACCTGCCCGAAAGCCTTGCGCCCGGCCTCCGCAAAGGCCTCGACGCTCTGTCTGTCCGTCACATTCAGCGGCTGGATGACGACCTCGGCGCCCTTCCCGCGCAATTCTTCGGCAAGCGCCTGCAAGCGGTCCATGCGGCGTGCCCCCAGCACCAGCTTTGCCCCGGCGGCGGCCAGTTCCCGTGCGATACCCTCACCGATCCCGCTCGATGCACCTGTTATGAGAACGACTTTGTTCAATGTCATGGCTTTCTCCTTGGTGTTACGGCCGGCTTTTTTCTGGAAGCGGCCGTTGCAAGAAAGATAATGCCCGGGCATTGTCGTGATAATCGCCTCAATCATAACCTCAATGGGTAAAATTTCTAACCAATGAACATCGATCTCAACGCGCTTTCGACATTCTGCATGGTTGCCGAGGAGCGCAACTTCCGGGCCGTTGCAGACAGGCTCGGCGTAACCCGCTCCGCCGTCAGCCAGACCATCCGCAAGCTGGAAGAGACGATGGGAATAGCGCTGGTGCAGCGCACGACGCGCAGCGTCAGCCTGACGGAAGCGGGACAGCAGCTTTATGCGGATGTCTCGCCATCCATCGGCAATCTCGTTGAGGCCGCCAATGCCGCGTCGTCCCTGAGCGGCGCCGTGCGCGGGCAATTGCGGCTTGCGGTTTCCTCGATAGCCGAGCGGTTTTTATCCGGGCCATTGCTTGCGCGCTTTGCGGAAATACATCCCGAAGTGCAGCTCGATATCGTCGTGACGGACGAGGAATTCGATATCGTCGCCGAGCATTACGATGCCGGCGTGCGTCTTGGAGAACTGATCGCGCAGGACATGATTGCGGTTCCGGTTTCCGCGCCGCAGCGGCAGCTCGCCGTCTGCTCGCCTGATTATCGCGACCGCTTCGGCCTGCCGGCGCAGCCCCGCGAATTGATAGGGCACAGGTGTATCGGCTGGCGACCCCGTCCGGGTGTTGCGCCATACAGGTGGGAATTTGCGGAAAACGGCCGCGAATTTGCGGTGTCAGTGGAGCCTGATTTCACCACCAACGACATGCAGCTGATGATAAAGCTGGCCTGCGCCGGGGCGGGCATCACATTCGGCATGGAAGAAACCTTCCGCCCCTATCTGCAGAGCGGACAGCTCGTTTCCATGCTGGAAGGCCACTCCCCGAGCTTTGCGGGATTTTATCTCTACTATCCCAGCCGTCGTAATCTTGCGCCGAAGCTGCGGGCCTTCATCGACCACGTTCGCCTGTCGAAAGAGCGGTAATCTGCCGGAGCAAGCCCCCGGCAGATCATCAGAAAACAGGGCTATTTCTTCGGCGAAACCAGCGAGAAATAAGCGCCCTGCGGATCGAGGCAATTGACGATCCAACTGCCGCCGGGAACCTCCATCGGGCCGTTGACGACCTTGCCGCCGCCTGTGCTGACGCGGGTGATGGCGTCATCGATACCATCCACATTGAAGTAATAACCCCAGTGACAGACGGGAACCTGCGGCAGGCGTTTCATCATGCCGCCGATGGCTTTGCCCTTATAGGCGAAGATACGATACGGACCCATCTCGCCCATGTCGAAATCATGATCCTTGGTCCAGTCGAACAGATCGCCGTAAAAGGCCATGGCCTCGTCGACATTGTCGGTGAAGAGTTCGTGCCAGCCGACATGGCCCGGCTTTTCTTGCATATCCTCGGGGAAACCGCCCGTTTCCATCGGCAGCGGCGTCATGATGCAGATCACCGCACCGAAAGGATCGGCGACCACGGCGAAACGGCCGATCTCGGGAATATCCTGCGGCGGGCGTCTGATCGCGCCGCCTTTTTCGGCGAATTGTTTCGCCGTCGCATCCACATCGTCGACATCGACATAGGCGGTCCAGTTCGGGGGAATGCCCTGGCCCTTGTGCTCGTCGGTCAGTTCCATGATGCCGCCCATGCCCTTGCCGTCGGCCTCCAGCACCAGGTAGGGCATTTCCGGCGAGCCGAAATCCTTGGATTTCCAGCCGACGACATGACCATAAAAGCGGTCTGCCGCTTCCATGTCGGGCGTCATCAATTCGACCCAGATGAATTTTCCATGCGTATCGGACATTGTCGTCTCCTCTGGAGGGTTTGGCGGGTGTGTTTCGGCCATTGCCCGCCGCAGGATGCGGCGGTGCTGGCGATCAGGTGAAATTCCGGCGGGGCCTCAGGCCTTGCGCCGGAACTCCGATGTCATGAAGGTCTTGAAGGTGCCGTCCGGCTGCTTGACGCTGCCGGAAAAGCTGCGGTGATTGTCGTCATGCAGCACCAGCACGTCGTGATAGGTAGCGGTGCCGCCGGAACCATCGAAGGCAGGGCCTTCCGCTTCCAGCGTCAGCGTCTTGCCGTCCTCTTCCAGCCAGCCCTTGTAGACCCACAAATTGGTCATCATCGACCCCACCCAGGTGCCGACGAAATTGCCCTTGGCCGGATCGAAACCGACCGTGATGACAGCCGTCATATCCGTGCCGTCAGGCATCTTGCCGGTACCGTTGCCGATGATCCACAAACCGCCGACGGAGCGGACGGTCTCGGTGAATTGCTGCGACGGGTCGTCGGCATCGTAACCCTCATGGCCGGAACTGGAGGTCATGACCCAGTCTCCGACAATCCTCTTCAGGAACTCATGTTCCTTCTGCGGCTTGGCGATTTCCATTTCCATTGTTGTTTCCTCCTCGTCCGTCGGTTTTCAGTGGCAGCAGGAAGCGGCCTTGGGCGCGTCCTCATATTGGTCGTGGCGGCGCACCCAATCCATTACCTCCTCTTCGTTACGGCCTTTTGGCACCAGATCGAGCAGCATCAGCGTGCCGAGCGTCTGCTCCGCGCCGCGGGCATAGGTGGAGTAGGTGTGGTAGATCTTGCCGTCGCCGCCCCTGGCGAAAACGCTGATGCCGTGCAGGTCCTTCAGGTCGCCATAGGGCGCCATGTCACGGTAATTGTAGGTGATTTCGCCTTTGGCCATGTCCTCGTCGCGGAACGATGCCTGGTAGTCATAGTTGAAATCGCTGCTTTCGGCCGAAACCCACGGGAATTTCCAGCCCATGCGATTTTTATAGCTTTCGATCTTTTCAAGCGGCGCGCGCGACACCGCAACGAAACCCGCATCGCCATGCTTGAGGTGGATCAGCGCGCCATCGACGTGATCGGCAAAGAAGGAGCATCCGACACAGCCCTCCTCCCAGTCCGGCGCCAGCATGAAGTGGTAGACGATGAGCTGGCTGCAGGCGCCGAACAGTTCCTTGAGCGATTTGGGCCCGGAAGGGGCGTCGAAGATATAGTCCTTCGTCACCTCCTCCCAGGGCAGCGCACGGCGGGCCTCGTTCAGCCTGTCGCGGGCGCGGGTCATTTCCTTTTCCTTCACCAGCAGATCGCGGCGGGCCGCAAGCCACTCCTCTTTCGAAACGACGGGATGAGACATGATCTTTCCTCCTTGATCCGTCTTTCACCGCGGCACCGCTCCGCTTTGTCGGTGGGCGCCGCCTATGTCTGTGCTGAAACACAATAAACAGTCTGCGGAGCATCAAGTTCCGCTTGACTAATTAGGTTGATATCAACATATTTATCCCATGTCAAACGCCAGCGTGATTCCTTTTTCGGCAACTCTTTTCGTGCGGGACGCCTGTCTCTGCCTGCATGCGCAGCGTGCGGCGCGGGCATTGGCGCGGCTGTTCGACAATGCGCTGAAGCCGGTCGGCATCACCAACGGGCAATTTTCGCTGCTGATGTCGCTCAACCGGCCGGAGCCGCCGCCGATGGGGCCTGTCGCCAATCTCCTGGCCATGGACCGTACGACGCTGACGGCGGCGCTGAAGCCGCTGGAACGGCGCGGGCTGGTCAGCATCGAACAGGACCCGAAAGACAAGCGCGGCAAGCGGCTGCGGCTGACGGCGGATGGCATGGCCGTGCTTGCCGCCGCCTTCCCCATCTGGGAGCAGACCCATGCGGAGATAGAAGCCCGTATCGGCAGCGGCGATCCCGACCGGCTGCGCCGCGACCTTATCGATCTCGGCTGACGGCATGGCGCCGCTTTTGTCGGCAAGAATGTCATCCGGCCGTCGCGCCGGGGAGCGAAACTCAGAAGAAAGCACAATCAAGGAGGAATGATCATGCGTGCAATCGTTTTTGTAAAAGCCACCAAGAGCAGCGAAGATGGCGTCATGCCCACGACCGAGCTGATCGAGGCAATGGGAAAATTCAACGAGGAACTGGTCAATGCCGGCATCATGCAATCCGGTGACGGCCTGCACCCCTCCTCCAAGGGCAAGAGGGTCGTTTTCGACGGTGACAGCCGCACCGTGATCGACGGCCCCTTCCCGCACACCAACGAGCTGGTCGCCGGCTTCTGGATATGGACGGTGAAGGACATGGACGAGGCCGTGGAATGGGTGAAACGCTGCCCGAACCCGATGCTGGAGCGCAGCGAGATCGAAATCCGTCCGATGTTCGAAATGGAAGACTTCGGCGACGCGGTGACGCCCGAGATCGCCGCCCACGTGGAAGAACTGCGCGCGCGCGTCGCCAAGCAGTAGAGGCCGCTCAGACGAGGGTCGGATTAAAACAGGAGAGTGCGGGCTTGCCGCATTCTCCCCCACCGCCGCCGCTGCAAAAGCCATTGCCTCGAACAACGGTCGCTGCTAAGTATCGGGCGGTTCAACCTGTTTCAAGAAAGGAGGCTTCGCATGGATATTTCCTGCTTCTGGCGCAATCGTCAGCTCTGCCACCTTTTTGCCCTGCGGACACGTTTGCAGGGCTGACCGGAACACCAACACTCTGGTTTGCCCAAAAGGCCGCGCAGAATGCAGCTTGTCTGCCGTTGCGCATGTTTTCACGACGGATCACCCCGAACCGAAACCCCGTACTGCATAATCGCAGACCACGGTTCGTCACGGGTCCGTCCTGCCAGAGACGACTTCATGACCATCATCACGCTTCGAAACCTCGGAATCATTCTGGGCAAGCCGCTATTTTCCAACCTTAGCCTCACCATAAATGCGGGGGACCGCATCGGCATCGTCGCCGCCAATGGCTGCGGCAAATCCACCCTGCTCAGCTGCCTGAGCGGAGACATGGAGCCTACCAGCGGCGACATTACCCGGCTGCGCGGGCTGACGCAGTCCATCGTCCACCAGCACCTGCCCTCGCCGCTGATGGAACGGACGATGCGGGATGCCGTGCTTTCCGCCCTGCCGGCTGATACGATCGATAGCGAAAGCTGGCGCGCCGACATTATTTTCGACGCCATGCTGGTGCCGGAACCGTTCCGCGAGCGCCGCCTGAAGGAACTGAGTGGCGGCTGGCAGAGGCTTGCCATGCTGGCGCGAGCATGGATTACCGAGCCTGATGTCCTGCTGCTCGACGAGCCGACCAACCATCTCGACCTCGAAAAGATCAACCTGTTGGAAAACTGGCTCGGCGAATTGCCGCGCGATACGGCTGTCATCATCGTCAGCCACGACCGCGCCTTTCTCGACAATGTCACCCGGACCACGCTGTTCCTGCGGCCGGAAAATTCGGCGCTGTTCCGCCTGCCCTATGGCCATGCGCGTTCGGCGCTGGAAGAGGAGGACGCCGCCGATGAGCGGCGTTTCCAGCGCGACATGAAAACCGCCCAGCAATTGCGCCGGCAGGCCGCCAAACTCAACAATATCGGCATCAATTCCGGCAGCGATCTTCTGACCGTCAAGACCAAGCAATTGCGTGAGCGTGCGGAAAGGATCGAGGAGAAGGCGCGGCCCGCCCATATCGAGCGATCCGCCGGCAAGATCCAGCTCGCCAATCGCGGCACCCACGCCAGGGTTCTTGTCACTCTGGAAGATGTGCCGGTCTCGACGCCGGACGGAACAGTGCTGTTCCGCACCGGCCGGCAATTTGTCCGCCAGGGGGACCGCATCGTCATTCTCGGCCGCAACGGCGTCGGCAAGACACGGCTGATGTCGCTTCTGCAGGCGGCCGTATCGGGCGCCGGCCAGATGCAGGAGGGCATCAAGGCCACGCCCTCGCTGGTGGCGGGA
Organism: Agrobacterium sp. GD03872; assembly: GCF_029840625.1. NCBI lineage: Bacteria > Pseudomonadati > Pseudomonadota > Alphaproteobacteria > Hyphomicrobiales > Rhizobiaceae > Agrobacterium > Agrobacterium sp. GD03872. The sequence continues at coordinate 22,500 of NZ_JAOCCY010000023.1, read as the reverse complement.
TATGTCGATCAGTCGCTTGCCGAAATCGACGACGACAGCACGCCTGCTGCATTCCTGTCCCGCCGCTTCGACATTGGCGACCAGCGCATCCATGGCCTGCTCGCCGGCGCCGGTATCGACATGGAAATGCAGAAGCGCCGCATCGCGACGCTTTCCGGCGGGCAGAAGGCCCGGCTTGCCATGCTGGTGCTGCGGCTGGCGGAGCCGAATTTCTACCTGCTGGATGAGCCCACCAACCATCTGGATATTGACGGGCAGGAAGCGCTGGAGGCGGAAATCGTCAGCCGCGAGGCGAGCTGCGTCTTCGTCTCGCATGACAGGAGTTTCGTGCGGGCTGTTGGAAACCGCTTCTGGCTGATCGACAGGCGCAGACTGGTGGAAGTCGACGATCCCGAGGCGTTTTTCGCCTCGGCCTGATGGTCTTGAAAAGCAAACGCCCGTCAGCCCAACAGGCTGGCGAGGCGTGGATCGCCGGCGAAATCCGAAACCGCAAACCCCGTTCTGCGCAGCGGAAATTCGCAGAGCGCCTGCACGCCCGTCTTTGACAGGCGGATGCGCCAGCTCATCCGTTCCACCGGCGCTTTTTCGGCAAAGGCCTTTGGCGACAGGATCGCGATGTTGAGGCCGCCTTCGGGATCGCGCACCGAGCGGTAAAGGATCGCCTCGACCTTTGCCAGCCGCGCCTGCTCGGCCAGCGTCTGGCACGGCTCGTAAACCTGCAGATCGGTCCAAAGCGCCTCGTCGCGGCTCAGCTCCGGCTTTGTCAAATCCAGCGCCGCATCGGTGGCGATACGGGCGGCGAAGGCGGAATAGTCGGCGGGATTGGCGGGCAGCGGCGTGCCCGGCGATTCCGCATAAAATAGCAGCCGGTAAAAGGCCATTTCGGCCAGCGCCGTCTCCACCTTCTGGGCGGCGTAATAAACGCCTTCTGTATAGCCCGCGCGGCGGAAACGCGAACCATGCGGATAGGCGGCTCCATACCGGAAGGGCGTGGCGAGAAGATAATCGAAACCGGCGCATTCCGGCGGAAACGGCCGCTTGCTCGCCTCCAGAATATCTTCCAGCAGCGATTGCTCCTCCACCGTATCCACCAGTTTCATGGTGGAAACCTGATGCTGCGCTTCCACCAGCCGCCAGTATTTTCCCGATGCGGCGCGTTTTTCAGACAGGAGCGCGTCGGGCGTCCAGATAGGAGAGGACATCGATCAATCCGGTAATGGTGGTCAGCTTTTCGGCAGGCACGGCGTCAAGCGCCGTATTGTGGTTGCGCAGCCAGTTTTTTGCCACGGCCTCGTCGCCGCCGGCAATCGCATCCAGCGAGCGGAAAACCCGGATCAGCAGCACCGCGAGTTCGAAGGATTTGGCGCCCGGTTCCAGCAGGAAATCGAGCCGCTTCATGCGCGATACCGTGGGGGCGGAAACGCCGAGAATATCGGCCGTGCGAGCGGCATTCAGGCCCAGCCGCTCGGCGGCGGCGATGACGGCCTTGGTGACGACCCTGCCCTGCGATGCCGGATCCATGGCGGTCTTGGCGTGAATATTCATGGCACTTATCCTTTCCTTGGAAAGAATATAGCATTTTTCTTTCTGAAAACAAGAAGGCCGGGATGAACCCGGCCCATTGCCTGCATGGAATGCGCAGGGAAGCTGGATCAGGCCACCGAGACCGGCACTTCCGTGGAGGTGCGCATGGCGTGGCTGTAAGGGCAGACGATGTGAGCGGCGGCAACCAGCTTTTCGGCGACTTCGCGCTCGACGCCCGGAATATTGGCCTTCAGCGATACTTCAATGCCGAAACCGCCGCCGTCTTCGCGCGGGCCGATGCCGACAGTCGCCGTCACAGTCGTGTCTTCAGGAATCTTTACCTTTTCCTTGCCGGCGACGAATTTCAGCGCGCCCAGGAAGCAGGCGGAATAACCGGCTGCGAAAAGCTGTTCCGGATTGGTGCCACGGGCGCCGTCGCCGCCCAGTTCCTTCGGAACGGTGAGCGTTACGTCGAGAACGCCGTCTTCCGACTTGGCGTTGCCAGCGCGGCCACCGGTGGCGGATGCTTTGGTCGTGTAGAGAATGGGCATGGCATTTACTCCCTTCGGGTTGGTGTTGGCGTTCTTATATCGCGCAATTCAATTGTGCGCAATATAATTTTGCACATTGAATGCAAATTTGTTTTTTGCGATAATTTTCACGAAATTTCGCCGCGCATCCATGCGGCAGGAACCGAAAGCGGGGGCTGATTGTTCCCTCCCCGGTTGATTTTGGAGCAGGAAAATGGACGCAGAGGGCGACGAGAAGACGATGGAAAGCCTGTTGAGGCTGGACCAGCAGATATGTTTTGCCCTTTATGGCGCGGCGCACGCCTTCACACGCGCCTACAAGCCGCTGCTCGACCCTATCGGGCTGACCTATCCGCAATATCTTGTCATGATGGCGTTATGGGAAAAGGAGACATCCACCGTCAAGGCGCTCGGCGAAATGCTGGGGCTGGATTCCGGCACGCTGTCGCCGTTGCTGAAGAGGCTGGAACATGCCGGACTGATTACCCGCAAGCGCGGCACGGTGGATGAGCGGCAGGTGCTGGTGGCCCTGACGCCGAAGGGCGCGAACCTCAAAAAAGAGGGCGTCAAGATCATGGCGGCGATCGGCAGCGCAACCGGCTGCGGGCTGGAGGAACTGGTGCAGATTCGCGACCGGGTGAATGCGCTGAAGGACAGTCTCAGCCGGCCGTAAGCCGAAAAAGAAAAAGGCGGCTCAGGGCCGCCTTTTTATTCCAAGCGTTTTCGGCTTATTGCCAGACCACCACACGCGCCTTCTGCGGCACGCGGTCATAGAGGTCGATGACATCCTGGTTCATCAGGCGCACGCAACCGGAAGAGACGGCCTTGCCGATGGAGTTCCATTCCGGCGAGCCATGCAGGCGGTAGAGCGTGTCCTTGCCGTTCTGGAAGATATAAAGGGCGCGCGCGCCGAGCGGGTTCTTCAGGCCCGGCGGCATGCCGCCATTCTTGGAGGAATATTTGACCAGTTCCGGCTGGCGGGCGACCATTTCATCCGGCGGGGTCCATTTCGGCCATTTTTGACGCCACTGGATGACGCCCTCGCCCGACCAGGCGAAACCTTCGCGGCCGATGCCGACGCCGTAACGCATGGCGCTGCCGCCCTGCTCCACCACGTAGAGGAAGCGCGAGCGCGTATCGACAACGACGGTGCCGGGGCGCTCGCCGGTCGGATCGACGACCCGCTGGCGATAATAACGCCGGTCGATTTTCTGATAGGGCACGGCGGGAATGACGTAACCGCCATCCTCAACCGAGCCGTACATGACGGCCAGTTCGGCATCGCTGACGCCCGGCGAGAACATCTGGCGGAAATCGCTGCCGATGGCGCTCGCCTGCTGGCGAATGGCGTCTCCCGTGCCTGAAGAGGCGCAGCCTGCGAGAAGCGAAGCGGAGGAGATGCCGAGAAGGGAAAGGAAGGTACGTCTGGAAAGATCTGTGTCGGTGCTTGTCATAAGGCCGGTTTGTCCCACATTTCGAACGGCTATATCGCCGTTGTACGTCATTTGTTCCGTATCATGCGTATTGCGAAAATAGTTAACCGACCGCTAAAAGCCAGTCACAAGGCGGTGGCGAACCGGCGCCCGCATCTCTTTCTTTCAGAACGTGGTCAGATAACCACAATCTGCGCACCCTGCGGCACACGTTCGTAAAGATCGATCACGTCCTGATTGAGCATGCGCACACAACCTGATGACGTCGCCTTGCCGACGGACTGCCAGTCCGGCGTACCGTGCACGCGGTAAAGCGTGTCCTTGCCGTCCTTGAAGATATAAAGCGCACGCGCACCGAGCGGATTGTTGAGACCGGGCGTCATGCCGCCATTGGCGGCCGAGATGGAGGTGAGTTCCGGCTGGCGCTTGACCATTTCATCCGGCGGCGTCCAGCGCGGCCATTTCGCCTTCCACTGGATCTTGCCGCGACCCGACCATGCATAACCGTCACGCCCGAGGCCGACGCCGTAACGGATCGCCTTGCCGCCGGGCTGCACGAGATAGAGAAAATGCTGCCTGGTATCGACCACGATGGTGCCGGGCGCTTCCGCCGTCTGGTAGCTCACTTCCTGCCTTAGATAACGCGGATCGATACGGCCATAGGGAATGGCCGGAAGCGACCGGTCCTCGTCGCGGATCGGGCCATACATCACCCGGTGCAGCGGGTTGGAAACCGGCAGGCCATAGGTCACCATCCGGTCCGGGGCAAGCGGCGCAGCCTGCCCCGACGCCCTCGGCGCGTTCAGGCCCTGCCCGCGCACGGGCGGGCCATATTCCTGATGGAACCGCGTCCTGAACAGATCCGGCGGACGCGTCGAAAGCTGGCCCGGCTGCGGCGGCAGTTCCGGCTGGCGATTGGAGCTGACGGAATTGAAATTGAATACCGGCGCCGTTTCCCGGACGAAAACATCCGGATCCATCCGGGTCGTGTCCGTCACGAAGAGGCAGCCGCTCAGGAGCGGCAGTGCCGCAAGGCCCGCCAGAGAGGCCGCCCGGCGACCGTTTTTCAAAAGGAGTGCTGTCATCTGAACCGCTTCATGGAATCCAATCTGCCGCCATGATGAACCGTGCGGCTGGCGCGAAGCTGGCGTCGGCCTTTCAAAAAAAATCGAAAAACCGCATTTTTGCTCTTGAAGCTCTAGTTGCTAGAGGTGCCAGATTGGGTGTCGACTGGAATTCAGGAGCGAAGACCCATGAATATTTCGACACGCGGCGGTTTGAACGGAGAATCGGAGGAACTGACCTTCACGGTCAGCGGCATGGACTGCGGTAGCTGCGCGGCAAAGATCGAAACCGCACTTTCCCGCCTGCCCGGCGTTGCCGACGTCAAGGTGTCGGTTGCCCGCGAAAGGCTGAACCTCTCGGTGGCCGAACAGAAAACCTCGGTCGAAAAAATCGAGGACACGCTGCGCAAGCTTGGCTTCACGCCCGCTTTGCTGCCGCGCGAAAAGGCCGCCCGGACAAACGCCGGCGCCGGTGACCACGACCATTCCTCCTGCGGCGGCCATCACGGTGAGGCCGCGGCAAACGCCGGCACGACGGGCGCCGACACGGCCGACACCCTGACCTTTTCCGTCAGCGGCATGGATTGCGGCAGCTGCGCGGCAAAGATCGAAACCGCACTTTCCCGCCTGCCCGGCGTTGCCGACGTCAAGGTGTCGGTTGCCCGCGAAAGGCTGAACCTGTCGCTGACAGAGAACAAGACCCCGGTCGAAAAAATCGAGGACACGCTGCGCAAGCTCGGCTTCACGCCCGCTTTGCTGCCGCAGGGAAAAACCACGCAGGAAAAGACGGCGGAGCATGACCACGGGTCATGCAGCGGCCATGACCATGACGACCACGATCACTCCGGACACGACCATGCGGACCATCCGCGTGATGCCGCACCTGCGGCAAGGCAGGCCGCCGAGGTGGGACATGCCCATGATGTGGATGAGAAAGGTGTCTGGTGGCGCAGCGCAAAGGCGCGCAATACCTTTACCGGCGCCATTCTGGTCGCTGCCGCCTATGCGGCGGAGCTGGCCTTCCCGGCCTGGGGCGGTTACGCCTTTATCGTCGCCACGCTGGTCACGCTCCTCCCTATCGCGAAGAGTGCCATCAACGCCGCCCGTTTCGGTGCGATCTTCACCATCGAAATGCTGATGACCATCGCCGCCATCGGCGCGATCTTCATCGGCGAGGCCGAAGAGGCGGCCATCGTCGTGCTGCTCTTTTCCATCGGCGAATTGCTGGAGGGCTTTGCCGCCGCCCGCGCACGCTCGGGCATCAAGGCGCTCGGTTCGCTGTTGCCGAAAACGGCACTGGTGGAGGAGAACGGCACGCTGCGGCAGGTGCCGGCCGATCAGGTCCGCATCGGTCAGGTGGTCGTGGCGCGTCCAGGCGACCGCATCTCCGCCGACGGCGTGGTGATGGAAGGTGAATCGAGCGTCGACGAATCGCCGATGACCGGCGAGAGCATTCCCGTCGCCAAGGAAAAGGGCGCGCGCGTCTTCGCCGGTTCGATCAACCATGACGGCTCGCTGCGCATCCGTGTCGACCGCGCGCCGGAAGACAACACGATTGCCCGTATCATCACGCTTGTCGAGGAAGCGCAGGATGCGCGTGCGCCGACCGAGCGCTTCATCCAGAATTTCTCGCGTTATTACATGCCGCTGATCGTCATCATTTCCGTGCTCACCATCATCGTGCCGCCGCTTGCCGGCCTCGGTGACTGGGATACGTGGATTTATCGCGGTCTCGCCCTGTTGCTGATCGGCTGCCCCTGCGCGCTGGTCATTTCCGTTCCCGCGGCCATCGCCTCCAGCCTCTCGGCCGCAGCACGCCATGGCATGCTGGTGAAGGGCGGCGCGGTCATCGAAATGCTGGCGCGCACCGAAACCGTCGCCTTCGACAAGACCGGCACGCTGACGCTCGGCGAACCTGTCGTGACCGACGTGGTGGCGCTTGACGGCAACGAGGCCAACCTGATTGCCGAAGCCGCGACCATCGAGCATGAATCGAGCCATCCGCTGGCGCGCGCCATCGTCAATCATGCCGAAAAGCGCGGCGTGAAGCCCCTGCCCGGCGCCAACATCAAGGCGATTTCCGGCCGCGGCATGCAGGGCAATGTCGCCGGAAAGGACCTGTTCATCGGCGCACCGCGCTTTGCAACGGAGGTCGGCACCCTCTCGAAGGACTTGGCCGATCGCATTTCCGCACTGGAAAGCGAAGGCAAGACCGTGGCCGTCGTCATGGCCGGCGGCGCGGCAAGCGGCCTCTTCGCCATGCGTGACGAACCGCGCAAGGATGCGGCCGATGGCGTCAAGGCGCTGAAGGAGATGGGCATTTCCTCGCTGATGCTGTCGGGCGACAACGCCCGCACGGCAAAGGCCATCGGCAACGCGCTGGGTCTTGAGGCACGCGGCGAATTGCTGCCGCAGAACAAGGTCGAGGAAATTCGCAAGCTTGCCGAAAAGAAGACCGTGGTGATGGTGGGCGACGGCATCAACGATGCGCCGGCCCTTGCGGCGGCCAGCGTCGGCGTCGCCATCGGCTCAGGCACCGACGTGGCGATGGAAGCGGCGGATGCGGCATTGATGCGCAACAATGTCGGCGATGCGGCCCGCCTTATCGGCCTGTCACGCGCCACCATGCTGAACATCCGCCAGAACGTGGCGATTTCGCTCGGACTGAAGGCGGTGTTCCTGGTCACGACCGTCACCGGCCTTTCCGGCCTGTGGCTCGCCGTTTTCGCCGATACCGGCGCGACGGTTCTGGTCACCGCCAATGCCATGCGGCTGCTTGGATATTTCAACCGCAGCAAAGCCTGATCGCAATCCCTCCCAAACCGGCCGAGCCCCGTCAATTCAGGGCTCGGCCGGTCTCATTTTCAGCGTATTGACAAACTAATTGCGTCCAATAAATACCGCGTACCGCCGTTTCCACGCGCGTGACAAACGATTCCACGCGCAGGAGCGCTGAACTTGGCTAAGACTGGCTATAACCGCATTGCCTACCGTGCGATCAAGATCGGCGGCAACATCGTCAAGGTTATTTTCTCCATCGATCTCTTTGTCCGGCCCGGCAGGAGAAAGACGCTTCCCGAGCATCAGCCCGCCAGACGCCTTCCGAAATCGGAAAAGGCCATTCCCCGCATCATCTGGCAGACGAACTATTCCAACCGGGTCACGACGCCGATCTATGCGAATTTCCTGTTCAACCGTTGGCTGACCCCGGAATTCGAATATCGCTACCACGATGACGAGGCGTGCCAGGCCTATATCGACCGGCATTTTCCCGGACGTTATGCCGACGCCTTCCGGCGATTGCAGGTCGGCGCCGCCAAGGCGGATTTCTGGCGTATTCTGGTGCTGCTGCAGGAAGGCGGCATCTATCTCGATATCGATTCCAATTTTGCGGCCCGCCCCGAGGATGTGATCGGCGCGCAGGAAGAGGCCGTTTTCATCGCCATGAAAAGCGGCGAGATCACGAATTACTTCATGGCCTCCAGGCCCGGCCACCCGGCGCTCAGGCTGATGGCCGACCGTATTTCCCAGAATATCGAAGATGGAACGCTCGCCAGCGTCTACGACATGACCGGCCCGACGGTGGTGCATGCCGTCGTCAAGGAGCTGGGGCTGCCGGTTCGCAATTACCGCGAAATGTGCACCCAGGGGCAGTTCACCAACAAGCGCGCCCAATATGCCGACAAAAAAGACGGCGCATGGTGGGCGGAGCAGGCCAAGACGTCCATCGTCAAGAACTAGGGCATCTCCGGTACGTGCGAAGCGGTTTTAGCCGAACGCGCTCCTGAACCTCACGTGTCCCCAAAACAGCGGCACAGTCTGCATTTCAGACGAAGGCGTTGAAAAGGCGGATGCTTTCCTCCACCGCATGCGGCACCACGCCGTTATGGGTGCCGGGCAACAGCTTCTTGTCGACCTTGAAGCCGGATGTCAGGGCGCGATCCACGAAAAGCTGGTGATCGGCATCGAAAGGCCGCTCCTCCGTGCCGCGCAGAAGCAGCGCCGGACATTTGAGGCTGGGGCCGAAACAGACGGAGGAGCGCATGATGAATTCGCGCTCGTCGGTCTCGTCGAAGCAGATTTCGTCGCTATAGCGGTTGAAATAACGCCAGGAATTGACGCCGGCGGAGATGGGCGCTGCGGCGCGGAACCTGCGGCTCATGGCGGCCAGCAGCGTCAGCGTACCGCCGTTGGAATGGCCGGCGATGAAGAAGCGGTTTCTGTCGATGCCGGGAAGGTTTTCCAGATAGATGGCCGCCGCCAGCGCATCCGCCGTTTCGTCGTAGAAACCGGAATAATTGCCGCTTTGGCCGTTTTCACCACGGAAGGACGGCAGAAGCACGACATAGCCCGCTTCCCAATAGGGCTTCATCAGCGCCCAATGGCCGTCTCCGGTGGCGTTGCCGCCATGGAGGAAAAGCACGGCGGGTTTCAGCGTTCTTGACGGCTGGTAGTGGGAGAGCCAGGCGACAAGCTCAATGGAGCCATCCGGCCCGCCGGGATAGGTGACACGTTCCGCCCCGGGCGGCGTGCCGAGCGCCGAGGATTTTTCCGGCGCAGCCATTTTTCGCAAGAGATGGGTGTGGAACCGTTTGCGCGCCTCCGCATAATCCTGCCGTTCCAGCGGCAAAACCTCGGGCGCGGCAACGCCCGCTTTCGCACGGAGCGGCAAAAATGCAGCCGCTGACAGCCCCATGGCGCCGGCCAGCAGGCTTCGCCGCGTCAGGCTCGGCAAGATGGTGCCGCTCTCTTCCTGTCCGAAGGCTGAGGAAAGAAAGCGTTTGTCTGCCATATGGTCACCTGAAGGGATGGTTGTAACAGCAGTTCAACACTGCGGCGGGAGGCTGTCCAATCACGGATTCGCGAATGACAACAATGTATTCGCAGCCATCATGGCAATTTCTGGACAGCGTCTTCCACGTTCCCGTGCCTGCCACAGAGGATGAGGGCGGAGCTTAAGGCGCCCTACGCTTCCACGCCATCGATCATCGCCACCAGTGTCGAGAGCCTGTCCGCCTCCGCCGGCAGCTTGTCGGCGCGCAGCCGCGCAATGCGCGGGAAGCGCATGGCGACGCCGGATTTGTGGCGGGTGGAACGGTTGATGCCCTCGAAGGCCACCTCCAGCACGAAGCCGAAATCCGGCGTGGCACGCACTGCCCGCACCGGACCAAAACGCTCGACCGTATTGTCGCGCACGAACTTGTCCAGCACCTCCAGCTCCGCATCGGTGAAGCCGAAATAGGCCTTTCCGACAGGCACAAGCTGCTCGCCATCCTCGCCTTCCGCCCAGACACCGAAGGTGAAATCGGAATAATAGCTCGACCTTTTGCCGTGGCCGCGCTGCGCATACATCATCACGGCGTCGATATTATAGGGATCGCGTTTCCACTTGAACCACGGCCCCTTGGCGCGGCCGGCCTGATAGGCGCTGTCGCGGCGCTTGATCATCACACCCTCGATCACCGGATCGGGCGGGGCGGCGCGCAGCGTGTCGAGTTCCTGCCAGCTGGAAAAGCCGATCAGTGGCGAGAGGTCGAAACGGTCATGCGGGGCGTGCTCGATGATATCCGACAGGCGGCCGCGGCGCTCCAGATAAGTCTGCGCGCGAATATCGCTCTCGCCCTCGAACAGCAGGTCATAGGCGCGGATGAAGGCGGGATAGTCATCCAGCATCTTCGCTGTCACCGTCTTGCGGTTCAGCCGCTGCTGCAGGTCGGAGAAGGTGCGGGTGAGATTGTTGGAGCGCGCTGTCCCGCCGATCAGCAATTCGCCATCCATCACGCCTTCGAAATCGATCGCCTCCAGAACATCGGGAAAAGCGCCGGAAATATCGTCGCCGGAGCGGGAATAGAGTTTTCGTGTCCCTCCGGCGCGGGACAGTTGCACGCGAATACCATCCCATTTCCATTCGGCGGCATAGTCGGCCGGGTCCAGCGCATCGAGGTCGCCATCGGAAACCGGCGTCGCCAGCATCACCGAATGGAAGATGGCGGGTGTGGCCAGTACCGGCCGCCCGGACTTCCCCTCAAGCCAGGCGAAAAGCGGCGTATAGGGCGGCGTCAGCCCGTGCCAGAGGGTCTCGATTTCGGTGATGTCTTTCCCGGCAAAATCCGCCAGCGCCTGCCGTGCCAGCCGCGCCGAAACGCCGATGCGCAGACTGCCGGTGGCGAGTTTGAGGAAAGCGAAACGCGAGGACGTATCGAGCCGGTCGAGCAGATCGCGCACCGCGCTGCGCACCTCCGTGCGGCCGAGCGAATTCATCAATGTGACGACGTCGCCGAGGCGCGGGTCCTGCGCCTCGGAATCATCCGCGCCACCAATATTGCCCCAGACCAGCGAAATGGTCTCGGCAAGATCGCCGACATAATCATAGGAATAGCGAAACAGCACCTCGTCCATGCGCTCCAGCACCAGCTCGCGCAGCAGGGCAGGTTTGACGCTTTTGAGGTCCAGCGTGCCGGCGATCGCCGCCAGCCCGTAACCCCGGTCGGGATCGGGCGTATCGCGGAAATAATCGGTCAGCAGCTTCAGTTTGCCGTTGCGCGAGGGGGTGAGAACGAGACGGTCGAGCAGCGTGGCGAAGGCTTTCATCTCAATCCCCCTCATCCTCGTAACCGACAAGATGCAACGGCTTGGCGGCAATGCCCTGCAATTGACACCAGCGCACTAGCGCCTCCTCACGGCCATGGGTGACCCAGACGGCCTGCGGCGAAATTTCCCTTATCGTCTCCAGGAGTTCCGGCCAGTCGCAATGATCTGATATCACCAGCGGCAGCTCCACACCGCCCTGTTTGGCGCGCTGCCGCACCATCATCCAGCCGGAGGCGAAGGCAATCAGCGGTTCGTTGAAGCGCCGCGCCCAGCGTTCCTGAAAAGCCGAGGGCGGACCGACGACAATCGCGCCCTTGAAGGCGGAGGGATCGCTTTTTTCGAGCGTTGCGGGGCGCAGATCGCCGAGATCGATACCCTGCGAAACGTAATAATCGCAAAGCCGCGCCAGCGCGCCGTGAATATAGATGGGATCAGAATAACCGTTGTCGCGGAGCAGCCGGATGACGCGCTGCGCCTTGCCGAGCGAATAGGCCCCGACAAGATGGGTCCGTTCGGGAAACTGGTTGATGGAGGTGAGCAGCTTGCCGATTTCCACGCGCGGCAGCGGATGGTGGAACACCGGCAATCCAAACGTGGCCTCGGTGATGAAGACATCGCACGGCACCGTCTCGAAGGGCGCGCAGGTGGGGTCGATGCCGCGCTTGTAGTCGCCAGACGCGACGATGCGCAGGCCGTTCATTTCCACCGAGATTTGCGCCGAACCCAGCACATGGCCGGCGGGATGGAAACCGGCGGTGACGCCGTTCACCTCCACCCTCTCTCCGAATGTGACCGCCTGCTCGCTGCCGCAGAAATCCTCACCGTAACGGATACGCATGATATCCAGCGTCTGGCGCGTGGCCAGAACCGCGCCATGGCCCGCGCGGGCGTGATCGGAATGGCCATGGGTGATGAGCGCCCGCGCCACCGGGCGCACGGGATCGATATAAAAATCGCCCGCAGGGCAGTAGAGGCCCTTGGGCGTGGAATTCAGGAGCTGTTCCGGCTTCATATTCATTGAGATAGGGCCGCCCGCGCGAATGTAAAGTGCTGCGAGCATAACGCGGAACGGGCGCTAAATTTCCAGTGGGGGTGCTTTTGTTTTGCCACGCGCCATTTCGGCGTTGAGCCGCAGCTGTATGGAGTTTTGGTACGAAGTTCGCGGGCGCAACGCCAACGCACGACCGGCTTACAGGGTCGCCATGGGATTTAAACTTGCAGAAACGTATCCAATCGGATACATACCATCATGAACAGCTTCGAGAAATCGGCGGAGTTCGACGAATGGCTGAAGGCTTTGAAAGATCGTGCCGGCAAGGTGCGGGTTCTTCATCGTCTCACGGCGGCCGAGCATGGGAACTTCGGCGATTGTGAGCCGGTGGGTGGAGGCGTTTCAGAAATGCGTATCCACCACGGCCCGGGTTATCGGGTCTATTTCACTCGCGTCGGCAAGAGAATCTATTTCCTTCTGATCAGCGGGGACAAGTCTTCGCAAAAGCGGGACATAAAACGCGCAATCGGGATGGCGCAGACAATAGGAAGGGATGGCCGTGACGGAATTTAGCCAATTCGATGTGTCGGACTATCTGGATATCGATGAAGCCATGATCGAATATCTGGCGGTCTCGATGGAAGATGAAAACCCTGACGTGTTCATTGCTGCCCTTGGCGCAGTCGCCAGGGCGCGCGGAATGTCACATGTTGCGGATGCTTCGGGTCTGGGCCGTGAAAGCCTCTACAAAGCACTTAAGCCCGGTTCGAAGCTTCGCTATGAAACCGTGCAGAAAGTCCTGCATGCACTGGGCTTCCGACTGGCCGTCGAAAAATCATTGAGTGCTGCGTAAGGCTGGGATTTACGCCAGCCTTACGACTATATGTCACTACTCCGCCGCCCCTTCGGCTGGCTTCGCCTGCACCGCCGCCGGCAGTCGCACCGGTTTCAGCATCAGCGCCGCCGCAAGGCCGATGGCGGCTGTTGCGGCTGCGGCGAAGAAGAGCGGCGTAAACGCATCCGAATAGAGCGAGGCGACGGCGGCCTGCGAGGCGGCCGGCAGTTCGGAGAGCATTTTCGGCGTCAGTTCCTCGATCTTGCCGACGCCGGGAATATCGACCGCCACACCCTTGAGGCTCGATGACACGATGGCGCCATAGACCGAGATGGCAATGGCAGCACCACCCATGCGGGTCAGGGTCACCGCGCCGCTCGCCGCACCGATATCCGCCTTGGGTGCCGAATTCTGCACGCCGATGATCGGCGCCTGCTGGCCGAGGCCGACAGCAAAGCCTTGTGCCAACATGAGGACCGCAATCACCCAAAGCGGCGTTCCGGCATGCATCTGCGTGAACAGCAGCATGGCGACGAGGTTGATGGAAAGGCCCGCCACCGAGAAGGGCTTGTAGACGCCGGTGATCGAAATCAGCCGTCCCGCCGAAAGCGAGCCCATGACGATGCCGCTGGTGACGGCGATGAAGAACAGGCCGGCATGGGAGGGCGAAAGCCCGGTCGTGGTCTGCAGGAACAGGGCATAATAATTGACCATGCCGATACCGATGCCGCCGCTGGTCAGCGAGACGATCATCAACAGTGGAAAGGTGCTGTCCTTGAAGAGCCTGAGCGGCACCACGGGTTCCGGCGCGCGGCGCTCCACCTGTACCCACAGGAAAGCGGCGATGACGGCGAAAGCGATGATGCCGAGGCTGGGGCCTGCGATCAGCGAGCCGAACAATTCGCTGCTGTCTGCCCAGAAGACCACGCTGGCAATGGTGGCCGCCAAGAGGACCGCGCCGAGATAATCGATCTTCGGCTGGCGGGCCGGACGACGGTACGGCAGCATCAACGCCAGCCCTGCAATGACGATAATGCCAAGCGGCAGGTTGATGAGGAAGATCGACCGCCAGCCGAACAGGTCGCTCATCGTGCCGCCGAGGATCGGGCCGACACTGCCTGACGCCATGATGGTGAGGCTGGAATAGCTCTGGTAGCGGGCGCGCTCGCGCGGTTCGAACAGATCCGCATTGACGGAAAAGATCGACACCATGATGCCGCCGCCGCCAAGCCCCTGCAGCACGCGGGCGGCAATCAGCGAATCCATCGACCACGCCAGACCGCAGGCGAGCGAACCCAGCGTGAAGATGACGACCGCCGCGATCATCACATATTTGCGGCCGAACAGATCGCCGAGCTTGCCATAAACCGGCATGACCGCGCTGGTGGCCAGAAGATAGGCCGAACCGATCCAGCCGAAACGCTCCAGCGCGCCGAACTCGCCGACGATGGTGGGAAGTGCTGTCGATACGATCTGGTTATCGAGGGTCGCCATGAACATGGCCAGCATCAGGAACAGAAAGACGATGAGCCTGCGCCGATGATCCGACACAAGCGGCGCCACGGGGGCGGTGGACATATCCATGAAAAATCTCGTTGGCTTCCGGCAGTTTTGCTGCGACAATTTGTGTGCTATCAGCATATATATGTCAATGGCAAGTTTTTGACATCTGTGCTAATGCCGCTAAATGTGATCGGAAAACAGCATCGAAAGGGACGAGGAAGCGTGGCGACTGAGGAAAACTGGAACGAGGATCTGCCCGAGGACATCAAGCGGATCGGCAATACGATGACGCGCATGCGCATCATGATCGGCCGCCGCATCATCGGCCGCATGGCGCTTGCCAAGCTCGCTCCGGGTCTCGAACTCTCCCATATCGACGTTCTCGATATTCTGCGCCGCGCGGAAGGCGATGTTACCGTGGGTGCGATTGCCGAAGGCATGCGCATCGACCCCTCGCGCGGCAGCCGTGTCGTCGCTGACATGGTCGGGCGCGGCCTGCTGAAACGCGGCGTTTCCCAGGAAGACGGCCGCCGCAGCATCGTTGAGATCACACCGCTCGGCACCAGTCTTCTGCAGGAAATGCGCCGGACCAAGATGAGCGTCATCGAGGACGTGATGGATGGATGGCCGGCGGAGGATGTGGAGACATTCGCCCGCCTGTTCGAACGTTTCATCGACCGTTTCGAATATCGCCTGTCGCCGGATACGGACGTCTTCACGGATCAGAAAAAATCATAGCTGCCCCGGCGATCTGCAACTTCACTTTAAAACGACGAAACCGTAACGTGCCGCGCATCGAACTGGTCAAGGGGTAATTTCGATGTTGACGATCTACGGTGTCTACCGTTCCCGTGCCACGCGCACGCTGTGGCTTGCGGGTGAACTGGGCATAGAATTCAAACATGTGCCCGTGATACAGGCCCGCCGCCTTGCCGATCCGCTGGCTGCGGATGCGCCGCTCAACACGCTCTCCCCGGCCTTTCTGGCCATCAACCCGATGGGCACCATTCCCTGCATCGAGGATGACGGCATGGTGCTTTACGAATCCATGGCGATCAATCTCTACCTCGCCCGCAAATATGGCGGACCGCTTGCACCTGTCGACCTGAAGGAAGATGCGGCGATGCTGCAATGGTCCTTCTTTGCCGCCACCGAAGTCGAAACCAATTCGCTGAAGATTTCTTCCGCCATTGCCGAGGGGCTCTCGGAAGGCGATGCCGGCAGAGCCGTGATCGATGTCGCCGCCCGCCTCTTGAAACGCCCTTTCCGGGTGCTGGAACAGCATCTTTCCGGCCATGACTATCTGGTGGGCGACCGTTTCACCGTCGCCGATCTCAACGCGGCGGAAATCGTTCGTTACGCGCAGGGCCACAAGCCGCTGTTCGATGCCCATCCGGCGCTGAAAGCCTGGCTCGCCCGCTGCCAGGCGCGCACGGCGTTCAAGACGATGTGGGACAGCAGGGCCGCCGAGGCGGCCTGAGCGGTTAAGCCCCTTACCCCTCCGTCATGCCGGACCTGATCCGGCATCCAGCCAGCCCAAGTCCTTGGGCTGAAAGGGGTCCTTCTCGCCGCGCAGACGCGCGTCGGCTGGATTCCGGCTCAAGGCCGGAATGACGGAAATACTGAGCCTCTCAGCCCCTCTCGCCCGCCAGCGCCCTCTGCACCGCAGGGCGGTCGTTCATGCGGCGAAAGTGGTCGTGCACCTTGGGGAAACGGGCAATATCCACGCCATCGCTTTCCAGCCAGCCGGACATGACGAAAAGATAGGGATCGGCGACCGAATAGGCCGTACCAAGAACCCAGGGACCGTGCAGCATGCCGTGCTCGATCAGTTCGAAGCACTCGCCCATGGTCTGCGGCACCTTGGCTTTCATATCGGCCAGCGAACTATCCTCATTCGCCCAGCGGCTGCCGCGCCGGCCATGCGCGTGGGCAACATGCACGGTGGAAGAAATGAAGGCGTTGAAGGACTGCATCAGCGCGAATTCGAATGGATCGTCAAGCGGCGCGAGCTTCT
Source organism: Agrobacterium sp. GD03872 (assembly GCF_029840625.1). Classification (NCBI taxonomy): domain Bacteria; kingdom Pseudomonadati; phylum Pseudomonadota; class Alphaproteobacteria; order Hyphomicrobiales; family Rhizobiaceae; genus Agrobacterium; species Agrobacterium sp. GD03872. The sequence goes on along the minus strand of NZ_JAOCCY010000023.1, from coordinate 6,012 downwards.
TCTCAGGCGCCATCTGCGCGATGAAGGCGAGGATGGCGGGCGTCTCCGTCAGCACGCCGCTTGCCGTGGCCAGTGCGGGCACGCGGCCCTTCGGATTGATCTTTAAAAATGCCTCGGAGCGTTGCTCGCCCTCCGCGAAATTGACGCGGTGGGCCTTGTAAGGCAGGCCGGATTCCTCAAGCACGATATGGCTGGCGCGGGAGCAGGAACCGGGGGAGAAAAACAGTGTGAACATGGATATGCGACCTCCAAAGCAATGAAGCGCCCGTTTCTTCCTCATGCGGACGCCGCCCCTCGGCGGCCATGGGATGGCCGTCACACGCAGGGCAGGTCATCATCGTGCCCGCAACCGGCCGCGTCAAAGGTTATTTAGAGACCGGCGACTCTGATATCGCCGACATGGATGCCGTTCCAGTTGCGCATCTGCCGGTTCGCCATGCCGCTCAAAGCCTGCTGCTCGGCGCTGCCTTCATCGAAATAGCGCGCAAGCAATGCCGAAACCATGGCTTCCGCCGCACGCGTCGTGCCGTCTTCGCATTTCACCGCCATGGCAATGCCCTTTTCCGGCAGGGCGGCGACGAAGACGCCTTCAGCGCCGGTCTTGGCGAAGATTTTTCCCGGTGCGATCTGCATCAGTTTCGTGCAGGCGCGGCCGGTGCCCGCCACGTAAAAGGGCTCCACCATGCAGGCCTCGACGAGACGGCGCGAGGCTTTCGCACGGCCCGGTTCCAGCCCTCTGCCCGTCGCCATTTTCGCGAAACCATGCGCCAGCCCTTTGAGCGGAACGGCATAGGTGGGGATGGAGCAGCCATCCACGCCGCAATTGTCCTGGCCGAGAGCAGCACCCGTCAGGCTTGCCATCGTGGCGCGGATTTCCTGCTGCAACGGATGATCGTAACCGACATAGCCCTTGGGGTCGGTGCCGGTGTGGCAGCAGGCGCAGATGAAGCCCGAATGCTTGCCGGAGCAATTATTGTGAAGCGCCGTCGGCTTTTCCAGCGTGCGGGCCTGATGGATGATGGTTTTCTGGTCGGAAGACCAGTGCGCGCCGCATTCCAGCGTATCGGCATCCCTGCCCGCTTTCGCCAGCATCGAAGCGGCGAGCTCCACATGCGCGTCCTCACCGGAATGCGAGGAGCAGGCAAGCGCCAGTTCACGGTTGCCGAAGCCGTAGGCATCCGCAGCACCGCTTTCCACCAGCGGCAGCGCCTGCATGGCTTTGCAGGCGGAACGCGGGAAGATGCCGCGCTCGATATCGCCAGCCGAAAACAGCACGCCGCCATCGCCATCCACCACCACGGCAAGGCCCTGATGGCGGCTTTCCACGAGATTGCCGCGGGTGATTTCGACGGTAACGGAATTGTTCATTCTCTCAGCCTCAAAAAGTTCTGATTTTATCCCGTTGATACCGCAATTGATTTTTCGATGCACGGGGCTATCAGTGAAATTTGCAAAACGTCTGCTGCTGGCGATTGCCGTTATCTACCTGCTTCCCGCGCTGGCATCGGCCGGGCTGTGGGCCATGCGGGACCATCCGCGCGGCTGGAACGCCGCCAGATGGTCGTCCTCCGGCATGCTGCCGGCGGCGTCCAGCAACGGCGAAGCCGCCGTCTATGTCTTTTCCGCCATGACCGGCGGCTTCAAGGGCTCCGTCGCCAGCCACGCCTGGGTCGTGCTGAAAAAGCCGGGCGCTACGAGCTATGACCGTTACGACAAGGTGGGCTGGGGCACGCCGATCCGCCACAATGGTTATGCGGCGGATGCCTACTGGTATTCCAACATGCCGCGCCAGGTGGTCGCCATTCACGGCGCAGAAGCGGAAAAGCTGATCCCGAAGATCGAAAAGGCGATTGTCGATTACCCCTATGGCCGGCCGGGCGGCTATCGCATTTATCCCGGCCCCAACTCCAACACCTTCGTCGCCCATGTGCTGCGCAGCGTGCCGGAACTCGGCGTCGTGCTGCCGCCGGATGCCGTGGGCCGCGATTATCTGCCGGACGGCGCGTTTTACCACATCGCCGACGACTGGAAGGATGCAAGCGTTTCGCTCGGCGGCCTGTTCGGCATTTCGGCAGGTACGCGCAGCGGTTTCGAGATCAATTTTCTCGGTCTTGTCGCCGGCATCGATTTCAGCAGGCCCGGCGTGAAGATACCGGGGCTCGGTTATTTCGGCGTGGCGGGCATCCGCGCGTAAGCGGTTAGGTTTCGCCGGCCTGAGCAGCGCGTCTGGCGCGGATGCTCTGAGCGATGAAGACACGCGACAGGCCATGATAAAGCGGCTCGCGGGAGAAAAGCCGCGATGTCAGGTATCCGAGCATCGATGCGGCCATGATGGGCATGACGCCTTCATGGTTGCCGGTCATTTCGAGGATGATGACAAAAGCCGTCATCGGCGCCTGCACCACGCCGGCAAAATAACCCGCCATGCCGACGATGGCGCCAAGGCCGATGCTGGTGCCGAGCAGGGTGGCCATGGTGCTGCCGAAACCCGCGCCCACCGACAGCGACGGCGCGAAAATGCCGCCGGGAATGCCCGACATCATGGCAAGGAACGTCGCCGCCAGTTTTTCGATGAAGAAGAATGCGGGCGCGGCCTCGCCCTCGATTGCCGCACGCGCCTGTTCGTAACCGGTTCCGAAGGTCGCGCCGCCCGTTGCGATGCCGAGGACGGCGGAGGCAAGGCCCCAGGCGGCGGCGACCGCCAGCATCCGCTTCAGCGGCATGGCCTGGGCGAATCGCCGGATGCGGGCGGAAAGACGCAAAGCGCCTGCGCTAAACAGCGCACCGAACGCGCCGCCGCCAATGCCGCAGACCAGAACCAGCAGCCAGTCCATGGTCGTTTTCGCCATCACCGAACTGGTGCCGAAATAGGTATAGCTGCCGACCAGCGCCAGCGAAGCGAGGCCCGACAGGATGACGGCAGTGAGAACGAGGCCATTGGCGCGGGATTCATAGGTCTTGCTCATTTCCTCGATGGCGAAGACGATGCCCGCGAGCGGCGTGTTGAAAGCCGCCGCGATGCCCGCCGCCGAGCCAGCGAGAATGAGACCCTTCGCCTGCGCCATGCCGCCCCAGCGGGCGGCCTGCAGCATGATCGAAGCGCCAACCTGAACGGTCGGGCCCTCACGGCCGATGGAGGCACCGGACAAAAGCCCGGCCACCGTCAGCACCACCTTGCCGAAGGCGAGTTTCAGCGACAGAAGCCGCGAACGGTCCGCATCTTCCCGCAGGTGCCGCGCGGCGATGGCCTGCGGAATGCCGCTGCCGCCGGCATTTGGGAAAACCGTGATCGCGAGCCAGGCGCAGAGCGTGAAGCCGAGCGGCGTGATGATGAGCGGCAGCAGAAAGGCCCATTCGCCCGATGATGTCGCCGCAAAGAAAAGGTGCTGGGCCCGATCCGCCGCCCACGCAAAACCGACGCTGATAAGGCCGACCGCAATCGCGCCAATCCAGAAAACCGCCCTCGGCCTCCACACCCGCCAGGAGCCCCAGACGACGCGGGAACGGCGGAGCATCTTCAGCTTTTTGTAGTCGACGGGCATGGCGGTCCAGATCGGTGATTTTGATGGTCGTCATCAGGCGGGAAGCCCGTTTATCCGCCTCTCGGGCGGGGATTGCAAGGTTTTGCATTTGACAGACCGCCCCTATCGGCGCATTCTGCGCATCGCAATTGCAACGCATGGAGACGCAATATGAAAACGGCGACATTGCCTTCGCTGCGGGTAACGGCGGATTTTCGCGAGGCGGCGGAAAGCGTGCTGAAGGACGGCGAAACGCTCTCTTCCTTCGTTGAGGATTCCGTGCGTAGGCAGGTGGAAATCCGTAAATCACAGGCAGAGTTCATTGCGCGCGGGCTGGCCTCGCTCGAAGAATCCAAACGCACGGGGATTTTTTATTCGGCCGAAGAGGTGCATTCGGAATTGCGGGCGATGCTCGCCGCCAAGAAAGCTGAGCGTGGCGAGTGACCTTCAATCTCCGGTACACGATTGCAGCCCGAGCGGACATAACACGGCTATATGATTTTCTACTGGAAAAGGATTTTTCGACGGCGGAAAAAGCCGTGGACCGAATCATTTCAACGATTGAGGGACTGAGCGAATTTCCTTTCGCAACGCGCAAGGCGCCTGGGGACAACGCACTCTTACGAGAACTGCTCGTTCCGTTCGGATCTTCCGGTTACATCGTCCTCATTCAAATCGAAGATGCGGAAACCGTGTCCATCCTCGCGATCCGCCACCAGCGCGAGGACGATTACCATTGACCCTCACCGGTCGCTGACGGCCGCGCGCGGGTTCACCCAAGGTTCCTGATTGGAACGCGGCAGCGGGGTTTTGCCGAGAATATGATCCGCCGCCTTTTCGCCGGTCATGATCGACGGGCCGTTGAGATTGCCATAGGTCACATGCGGGAAGATCGAGCTGTCGGCGACCCTCAAGCCTTCTACGCCAATCACCCGGCATTCGGGATCGACGACGGCCATCGGGTCGTCCCTGTCGCCCATGCGGCAGGTGCCGCAGGGGTGATAGGCGCTTTCCAGATGCTCCCGCAAAAAGGCATCGATCTCCTCATCCGTCTCCACGCTTTCGCCGGGCTGGATTTCCGGCCCGCGAAAATCGTCAAAGGCTTTCTGGCTGAAGATGTCGCGCGTCAGGCGCACGCAATGGCGGAATTTTTCCCAGTCTTCCGGGTGGCTCATATAGTTGAAGCGGATGACCGGGTCGTCATGCGGATCGGCCGAGCGGAGCGTGACATTGCCGCGCGATTTCGACAGGTTGTAACCCACATGCACCTGAAAACCATGGCTTTTTGCTGCCGCCTTGCCATCATAGGAAATGGCGACGGGCAGGAAATGATACTGGATGTCAGGCTGTTTGAGACCGGGAGCTGAACGCAGGAAGGCGCAGGCCTCGAACTGGTTGGAAGCCCCGAGACCACCCTTCGACAGCAGCCATTGCGCACCTGCCACGCCCTGCCAGAACCACGGCAGCCAGGAATAGAGCGAGACTGGCTTGGTGGAGACCTGCTGGAAATAAAACTCCATATGGTCCTGAAGATTTGCGCCCACGCCTGGGCGATCCGCCTTCACCTCGATGCCCATGTCTTTGAGATGTGCGGCGGGGCCGATGCCTGAGAGCATCAGCAGTTTCGGCGAATTGAAGGAGGATGCCGAGACGATGACCTCGCGATTGGCCGTGATGGTTTCCACCACGCCCTTGCGCTCGATCTCGACGCCAACCGCGCGACCGTTCTCGATGACGATCTTGCGGGCGAAGCCGTTGACCAGCGTGACATTGCCGCGCTTCAGCGCCGGTTTCAGATAGGCATTGGCGGCGGACCAGCGGCGACCATTATGGATGGTCTGCTCCATCAGGCCGAAACCCTCCTGCTTGGAGCCGTTATAATCGTCAGTCAGTTCGAAACCGGCCTCAGCGCCGGCCTGAATGAAGGCGTGGAACAGCGGGTTGTTGACCGGGCCGCGCTGCACATGCAGCGGCCCATCCGTGCCGCGCCAGCCTTCCTCGCCGCCATGGCTATGTTCCATCCGCTTGAAGTAAGGCAGCACATCCGCATAGGCCCAGCCATGCGCGCCAAGCTCTTCCCAGCGGTTGAAATCCTCGGCATGGCCACGCACGTAAACGAGGCCGTTGATGGAGGACGAGCCGCCGATAACCTTGCCGCGCGGTGCCGTGATGCGGCGATTGTCGAGGTTCGGCTCGGGCTCGGAGAGATAACCCCAATTATAGCGCTTCATGCTCATCGGCCATGCGAGTGCGGCCGGCATCTGGATGAAGGGTCCGAAATCCGAACCGCCTGCCTCGATGACGGTGACAGAATAACGACCGTCTTCCGACAGGCGATAGGCGATGGCGGAGCCTGCGGAACCCGAACCGACGATGACGTAGTCTGCTTGCATGATCTGCTCTCTCCGATGAGCGTTGGTTCCGATTGATTGCTGCCGGGTGGGGCTTACCCCCCTCTGCCCTGCCGGGCATCTCCCCCTCAAGGGGGGAG
>NZ_JAOCCY010000022.1:0-69292 GCF_029840625.1 Agrobacterium sp. GD03872 | reverse complement strand
CGGCACGCGCTTGCGTCATCGCGCAGCTCTTTGGGCTCAGGACTATCGGTTAACGGCAGAAGTTGACGGCTGTAGGGTGGCCGGGATGTAGAGCTTGGTCTGCCATCTGACGACGTTATCAATTAACGCGTGTCGACTGCTGCTGCACCCGTTCCGTTATGGGGCAACCATCCTGAAGCTTGGTCCAGGACGAGACGTTGAGCTTCATCTCGCAGCGCGCGAGATAAGAGCCGCCATCGACCTTCAGGCAGGATGTCTGGCCGAGCTGGAACATGACGCCGCGATTTCGGCATTTGCAATTGTGGGCATCCGCCAAAGTCGGAATAAGGGCCATGATCAGGCCAAGTATGAGCACTCCAGGTCGCATGGCTGAGGCTCCAAAGGATATCCCGCCAGATTACTCCTGTCCGAGGGCATAGTCAAAACGTCTTCCCTCCACAGTGCCCACGCCGGAAGGCCGGTAATCCCTGCGAACTCCCCCGCTATCACCCGATCAAAATCGCGCGGATATCATTCACATTCGTCAGCGTCGGCCCCGTCACGACAAGGTCTCCCGCTGCCTTGAAAGCGGTGTAGCTGTCGTGGCCCACGAGCGACTGACGCGGATCGACACCGGCTTCGCGCATACGGGCAAGTGTGTCCGGCGTCACCACCGCACCCGCCGCATCCTCCACGCCGTCTATGCCGTCGCTATCGCCGGCAATGGCCCAGATGCCGTCCGCACCCTTAAGCGTCAACGCAAGGCTCAGCAGGAATTCCGTATTGCGGCCGCCCTTGCCGGCCGGTCCCTTGCCGCCAACGCCCCTGTTCAGCGTGACCGTGGTTTCGCCGCCGGAAAGCAGTACGGCCGGGCCTTTGATCGGCAGGCCCTTGCGGCTGGCGGAAAGCGCGATGCCGGCCATGACAGCGCCGACATCTTTTGACTCGCCTTCCAGTGAATCTCCGAGGATAAGCGGCGTAAGCCCGAGTTTCACGGCCTCATCCGCTGCCGCCTGCAGGGCGAGCGAGGGGGCGGCGATGAGCCGGATATCTTCCTCGATATCGCCGGCCTTCGGGGTTTCCTCGCCTTTTTCCAGCACCCTGCGCACGTTTTCGGGAAGATCGAGCGCATAACGGGAGACGATTTCCCGCACGGTTTCAATATCGCTCGGATCGGCGACCGTCGGGCCGGAGGCGATTTCGGACGGGTCGTCACCCGGCACATCCGAAATCAGCAGCGAAACGACCCTGGCCGGTTTGGCAGCCAGCGCCAGCCGCCCGCCCTTGATGCGGGAGAGATGTTTGCGCACGGCGTTCATTTCGGAAATCGTCGCACCGCTGGTAAGAAGGGCACGGTTGACGGCCATCTTGTCCGCAAGCGTCATGCCTTCGGCGGGGGCCACCATCAGCGCCGAACCGCCGCCGGAAATCAGCGCGATCACCATGTCGTCGGCGGTCAGGCCTTCAACGGCGGCGAGAATGCGTTTGGCCGCTTCCGCGCTCTTATCGTCGGGCACGGGATGGGAAGCCTCGATGATTTCGATACGCGCAGTCGGGACTGCATGACCGTAACGCGTCACCACCACACCGGAAAGATCGACATGCGGCCATGCCGCTTCAAGCGCGGCGGCCATGGCGGCGGAAGCCTTGCCAGCGCCCACCACCACGCAGCGTCCTTTGGGCGGGGAGGGAAGGTGGTGTTGCAGTACCTTTGCCGGATCGGCGCTGGCGACTGCGGCCATGAAGATGCGGTTGAGGGCGTCTTTTGCGCTGTGATCGTTCCATGCGTTCATCGGTTCATACTCCGATCCAGAGGAAGCCGAGCGCGAACAATGCCGGCAATGCCTGAATGAACAGGATTTTCAGATTGGCCGTAACGGCGCCGAAAATACCAGCCAGCAGAACGCAGGTCAGGAAGAAAACCTTGAAGTTCAGCCCTTCATCGCCCTGCATCAGCCCATAGATCAGCCCCGCTGCGAGAAAACCGTTATAAAGGCCCTGATTGGCGGCAAGCACCTTTGTCTGCCGGGCGAAATCCGCCGAAAGACCGAAGGCCTTGCGGCCGGCCGCTTTTTCCCACAGCAGCATTTCCAGAATGACGATGTAAATATGGATGGCCGCAACCACGGCAATCAGAATGCTGGCGATCATCGGCGGTTTCCTCCAAACCATGATGTCCGTTGCCGGCGGCTGTCAGGCTAAAACAGGCGGCGAGCGGATGATTCCGTTTTAACGGCGGGGCAGGGGGCCGCAAGGCCAGAATCCTCTCTTCCCGTGCAAACTGCCGAAGACCGGCAGCCTATTGCTTGACTCTTTGCTGAAATAGGAACAAAACAAGAACAATAAAGATGAATAACCGGAATTGAAACCTGTCATGCCATGCACAAGCGCGCGGATCAGTTGCTCGTTGTCGAAGAGCTGCGTGAAAGGCTGGAAAGGATCGGTAACGGCGCTCCGCGCCTGCACGAGACCTTGCCTTTCGGCGTGGATGCCATCGACCATCACCTGCCGGGAGGCGGGCTGAAGCTCGGCTGCCTGCATGAGGTGAGCGGCGGCGGCAATGGCGCTGCCGATGGCGCGGCGGCCGCCCTTTTTGCGGCCGGTGTGGCGGCACGGCTTTCCGGCAAGGTTTTATGGTGCGTCACCCGGCGGGATCTGTTCATGCCGGGGCTGACGCAGGCCGGCCTGTCGCAGAACAGGGTCATCATCGTTGAATGCCGCGATGAAAAAGGCGTGCTCGACTGTTTTGAGGAAGGCCTTCGCTGCAACGGCTTCGGCGCGGTGATGGGCGAAGTGGCGAAACTGCCGATGAACGCCTCGCGGCGGCTGCAACTGGCGGCGGAAACCTCTGGTGTGACCGGCATCGCCATCCGCCGTTTCCGTCGCGCCGCCGATGCGGCGCTGTTCGGCGAGCCGACGGCGGCGGTGACCCGCTGGCGCATCTCCGTCCGTCCTTCTTCGCCCTTGCCGATGCCGGGGGTGGGCAGGCCGCGCTGGTTTCTCGAACTTTTGCGATGTCGCGGCGGCGAAAGTGCCGAATTTGAAGTGGAAGCCTGTGATGCAAAGGGTCGTCTCGCTTTACCTGCCGACATGGTCGACGGATCGTTTCCGGCGTCTTTCGGGCAAGGACGCGCCGCCGGTTGAAAAGCCGCTGGTCATGATCGGCCGCCAGGGCAGCCGCCGGCTGGTGCTGGCGCTCGACAAGGCGGCAAAGGCGGCGGGCATCCGGCCCGGCACGCCGGTCAGCAAGGCGCAGGCGCTGGTGCCGGGCCTTATCGTGGAAGATATGGACGCAGCTGGTGATGCCCACGCCCTGCAACAGCTGGCTTTTCATTTCCTGCGCATCTACGCCCCCATCGTCGCTGCCGATGCGCCTGATGGGCTGGTGCTGGATACGGCGGGTGCGGACCATCTGCACGGTAATGAGGCGCTGATGCTGAGCGGCATGGTCAACCGCCTGCATGCCGCAGGCTTTGCCGCCCGCGCCGCCATTGCCGATAGCTGGGGCGCGGCTCATGCGCTGGCCCGCTTTGGCCGCGAGGAGATCGGCATCGTGCCGCCGGGCGGGCAGCGGGTGGCGATCGGCGGCTTGCCGCTTGCCGCGTTGAGGCTGGAAGAGCGTATTGTTTCCGGGCTGAAGGTGCTCGGTTTCCGCAGCATCGGTGAGCTGGCCGATGCCCCGCGTGCGCCGCTGACCCTGCGTTTCGGCCCCGAACTCGTGCGCCGTCTTTCCCAGGCTTTCGGGGAGATCGGCGAACCCATAGAGCCGGTGCGCGTGGCCGAGCTGGTGGAGGTGCGCCGCGCCTTTCCCGAACCCATTGCGGCGGCGGAGACGATTGCCCGTTATACGCAGAAGCTGGTTGCGGAGCTTTGTGTCGCGCTGGAAAAGCGCGGCCTCGGCGCCCGTCGTGTCGATCTGGTGCTGCATCGGGTGGATAGCGGCCTGCAGGCGGTGCGGGCCGGCACCTCCAGACCCGTGCGCGATGTCAGGCAGCTTGTCCGGCTTCTGACCGACCGGATCGACACCATCGATCCCGGTTTCGGCATCGAGATGATGGTGCTGACCGTCACCCATGCCGAACCGCTTGTCGCCGCGCAGGCCCGTTCCTCGCTTCTGGAGGAGGGACGTGCGGACATCGCCGATACGGTCGATGTCATCCTCAATCGCGGCCACAGGGTCTATCGTTATGCGGCGGTGGCAAGCGACGTGCCGGAACGCTCCGTTGTCCCCGTTGCGGCGCTTGCGCCTGAGGATAGGCTCGGCTGGCCCGGCCACTGGCCGCGCCCGGTCAGACTTTTTGCAAGGCCGGAACCCATCGAGACGCTGGCGCTGCTGCCGGACCATCCGCCGCGTTATTTCCTCTGGAAAGGCGTGCGCCACAATGTACGGCGCGCCGACGGGCCGGAGCGGGTGTTCGGCGAATGGTGGAAACGCGACCGGGAAAAGGAAGCCGTGCGCGATTATTTCACGGTGGAAAATGAAAGCGGCGAGCGCTTCTGGATTTTCCGCTCCGGTGACGGCGAACATGCGGAAACGGGCTCGCAAGGCTGGTTCATCCACGGGGTTTTCGCATGAACACGCCGCTTTATGCCGAGTTGCAGGTGACCACCCATTTCTCCTTCCTGCGCGGTGCAAGCTCCTGTGAGGAGCTGTTCGAACAGGCCAAAAATCTCGGCATAGAGACGCTCGGCATCGTGGATCGCAACAGCCTTGCGGGCATTCCCCGCGCTTATGAAGCCGCCAATAATCATGGCATCCGCCTCATCATCGGCTGCCGGCTCGATCTGGATGATGATATCTCCGTGCTAACCTATCCCATGGATCGCCCGGCTTACGGACGGCTGTGCCGGCTGCTTTCCGTTGGCAAGAAAAGAGGCGGCAAGGGCAAATGCCTGATGACATGGGATGACCTCGTCACCTATGGCGAAGGCCTGATCGTGGTGCTGCTTGCCGACCTGGCCGACGATCTCTGCGCGCTTCGGCTGCGCCGGCTGAAGACAGCCTTTGCGGACCGGGCCTATATGGCGCTCAGCCTCCGAAGGCGGCCCAACGACCAGATGCGGCTTTTCGAACTGTCGAACATGGCGGAAGCGGCTGGTGTGCCGACCGTGGTGACCAATGACGTGCTGTTTCATGTGCCCGAGCGGCGCATGCTGCAGGATGTCGTCACCTGCATCCGACACAATTGCACCATCGACGAGGCGGGTTTCCGGCGCGAACGCCACGCCGACCGCTATATGAAGCCGCCGGAGGAAATGCACCGGCTGTTTGCCCGTTACCCCGAAGCGCTCTCCCGCAGTCTTGAAATCGCGATGCGCTGCAAATTTTCGCTGAAGGAACTGGTCTATCAATATCCCGAGGAGCGCAGCCTGCCGGGGCTGACGGCGCAGCAGGCGCTGGAAAAGATGGTCTGGGAAGCGGTGCCGGGGCGTTATCCGAAGGGTTTGCCGGAGAAGGTAGAAAAGGCGCTGCATCACGAACTGGCGGTTGTCGGCAGGTTACAATATGCCTCCTATTTCCTGACCGTGAATGCCATCGTCCGTTATGCGCGTTCAAAAGACATTCTATGTCAGGGACGTGGTTCGGCGGCCAATTCGGTCATCTGTTTTGTGCTTGGCATCACCGCCATCGATCCCGCCCTTTTCAGCAATCTCGTCTTTGAACGTTTCGTTTCCGAAAACCGGGGCGAACCGCCTGACATCGACGTGGATTTTGAGCACCAGCGGCGCGAGGAGGTCATCCAGTGGGTCTATGACACCTACGGCCGTGACAAGGCGGCGCTCTGCTCCGTTGTTACCCGTTATCGCGGACGCGGGGCTTTACGCGATGTCGGCAAGGTTCTGGGCTTGCCGGAGGATCTGACGAAGCTTCTGTCCTCGCAGGTCTGGCGCTGGAGCGAGGGAGTGGATGAAAAGCAGGTGAAGGAACTTAACCTCAATATGGAGGATCGCCGCCTGAAGCTCGCTTTCGAGCTTGCCAATCAGCTTGTCGGCACACCGCGTCATCACAGCCAGCACCCGGGTGGTTTCGTCTTGACCCATGACCGGCTGGACGAACTGGTGCCGATCGAACCCGCCGCCATGGACGACCGCCAGATCATCGAATGGGACAAGGACGATATCGATGTCGTGAAGTTCATGAAGATGGATTGCCTGGCACTTGGCATGCTCTCCTGCATGAAGCGCGGCTTCGACATGCTGGAGGCACGCACGGGAGAGAAATACGATCTCGCCGCCATGCCGCCGGATGACAAACCCACCTATGCCATGATCCAGAAGGCCGATACGCTCGGCACGTTCCAGATTGAAAGCCGGGCGCAGATGTCGATGCTGCCGCGCCTGAGGCCGAAGGAGTTTTACGACCTCGTCATTCAGGTCGCCATCGTTCGCCCCGGCCCCATTCAGGGGGATATGGTCCATCCCTATCTACGCCGCCGACAGGGAAAGGAGCCAGTGCTTTTTCCGAAAAAAGAACTTGAAAGTGTCTTGGGAAAGACGATGGGTGTTCCGCTGTTTCAGGAGCAGGCGATGCGGATCGCCATGGATTGCGCCGGCTTCACCGCGGATGAGGCTGACCAGCTGCGCCGTGCCATGGCGACTTTCAAGAATGTCGGCACCATTTCCAAATTCAGGGAAAAGCTCGTCACGGGCATGGTGGAGCGCGGTTATGAGCAAGAATTCGCCGAACGTATCTTCAAACAGCTCGAAGGTTTCGGCAGCTATGGTTTCCCCGAAAGCCATGCGGCCTCCTTCGCGCTGATCGCCTATGCCTCCTCATGGCTGAAGTGCCATCATCCCGATATTTTCTGTACGGCCATTCTCAACTCGCAGCCCATGGGGTTTTACGCCCCGGCGCAGATCGTGCGTGATGCGCGTGACCATGGCGTGGAGGTGCGCCCGGTCTGCGTCAATAACAGCCGCTTCGATTGCACGCTAGAACCGACGGGTGAAAAGGATGCGAAGGGAGGGGAACGTTATGCCGTGCGGCTCGGTATGCGTCTGGTGAAGGGGCTTTCCAACAATCATGCTGCCGATATCGTTGCCGGCCGGCAGGACCGGGCGTTTGCCTCGGTGGATGATCTCTGGCGAAGGGCGGGCGTTCCCGCCGCAGCCCTCGTCTGTCTGGCCGAAGCCGATGCCTTTCTACCGTCGCTTCGCCTTGCCAGACGCGAGGCGCTCTGGGCCATCAAGGCCTTGCGGGATGAGCCGCTGCCGCTTTTCGCCGCCGCCGCCAGCCGGGAAAACGCCGTGGTGGATGAGCTTCAGGAACCCGCCGTCGCGCTCCGGCCCATGACTGACGGTGGTGAGGTGGTGCAGGATTACGGCCATGTGGGGCTGACGCTGCGCGAACATCCGATGACCTTCCTGCGGCGTGATCTTTCCCGCCGCCGCATTGTCACCTGTGCTGAGGCGGTGCGTGTGCGGGATGGCACATGGCTGGAAACGGCGGGTCTGGTGCTGGTGCGTCAGCGCCCCGGCTCGGCCAAGGGGGTGATTTTCATGACGCTGGAGGATGAGACGGGTATCGCCAATGCGGTGCTATGGGTGAAAACATTCGAAAAATACCGGCGCGTGGTGCTGTCTGCCGGCATGGTCGGCATTTATGGCAAGATCCAGCGGGAAGGCGAGGTGGTGCATCTGGTCGCCCACCGGTTGACCGATCTGTCAGAGGCGCTGGCAAGCGTGGGTGAGCGCAACCGTGTCTTTCCTCTGCCGCACGGGCGTGGCGATGAGTTTCACCATGGTATTCCGCCGGAAGATCATCGCGCCATCAGGAAACACCCGCCGCCCGCCGTCCATGATGAAGATGAGGTGGAACGGATAAAGGTCATTTCCCGCAATTTCCACTGAGATCCATTCCTATGCCGCATCCTCCAGCCCGGCCGTATCCTTCCTGCGGAACTGGCTGGGTGGCGCGCCGATCACCCGTTTGAAGGCGCGGCTGAAGGAAGCCTCGGAATCGTAACCGAGCTTTTCCGCCGCCAGCGTCACACGCATGCCTTCGCGCAGCCACAGCCGCGCCTGATGCATGCGCACCCGCACCACATAACGGGCCGGGCTTTCGCCCACCACGCGCGTGAAACGTTCCGCGAAACTGGAGCGGGATGCGCCCATCAGCGAGGCAAGCTCCTCCACGCTCCAGTCCTTTTCGGGGTTGAGGTGGATGGCGGCCAGCACCCGCCCGAGTTCGGGATTGCGCACGGCGGCCAGCCAGCCGCTGGAATCGCCGCAGCCATATTCCACCCATGTACGGATCAATGTCGCGGTCAGCACATCGGCAAGCCGTGCCAGAATGCCGCCCGCGCCCACGCGGTTCAGTTCCACCTCGCGCGTCATGGCTTCCAGCAGATGGGGGATAGCCGGGTCGCTTTTGGCCAGATCGCTGGTCAGCATCACATCCGGCATCAGCTGCAGCAGCGGGTGCAGATTGTCCATGTTGAAACGCATCGAGGCGGTGAAGGCGACGGTATCGCCGCCGGCGCTCGCACATTCCATGTCGAAGATGCCCTGGCAGACTTCCTTCTTGCCGAAGCGGTCGAAGAGGGCGGGCTTCACATCCTCGCCGCTGCCCAGCACATGGGCGTGCCCGCGCGGCAGAAGCACGGCGTCGCCACAGGTCAGCGTCAGCCATTCCCCGGAAGGTTTGCGCAATTTCGCCTGGCCGACGCCGATGAAATGAAACCGTGCGGCCTCCTGCTCGGGAAAGGCCGTCGCCCAGGGTGTGGCCATGCGGCAGCGGCCGTATTCGACACCATCGAGCCTCAGGCCACGCAACATTTCGGTCAGGGCATCATTCATGGCGTTCTCGCAAATTCGGAGTTTTAGTTAAGGAATACGGATTTTCTAGCATGGAAACGCCGGGTTGTCACGCATAGCTTACCTGCATCGATTTGCGGTTGCTGAACCGGGCTCCCACCGGCTCAGCACTTTGCCTTTCCGTTTCAGGACGCATTCCGGGAATGCGTATCAGGAGATTTTCATGAACAACCGGACCATAAACGAACTTGAATATGTGCCGCACAAGACAGAGCCGGATGCGAAATGGGCCGCCGTGGTTTCGCTTTCTCTCGGTGTCTTCGGGCTGGTAACGGCGGAGTTCCTGCCCGTCAGTCTTCTGACGCCGCTTTCGGCCGATCTCGCTGTCAGCTCCGGCATTGCCGGCCAATCCATCACCGTCACGGCGCTGGTCGCGGCGGTGGCCGGCCCCGGCGTCGTCATCGGCACACGCAGTATCGACCGCCGCTGGACATTGCTCGGGCTGACTACGCTGCTGATCATTTCCAGCACGCTGGCCGCCTTCGCCAACGGTCTTTTCATGCTGTTTGCCTCACGCGTCCTGCTCGGCATCGGCCTTGGCGGTTTCTGGGCCATGTCAGCGGCGCTGGCGCTGAGGCTCGTGCCGCTTGAGAAGATGCCGCGCGCCATGGCCATCATCCTGACAGGGGTCTCGGTCGCCACCGTCTGTGCCGCACCGGTGGGTGCGTGGATCGGCGCGACGCTTGGCTGGCGGTCGGCCTTCGTCGTTGCGGGTGCGCTCGGTGTCATCGCACTTCTCGTGCAATTGCTCACCGTTCCCTCACTGCCGCCGGCGGGTGCTCCCGGTCTTTCCACCATGTTCCGGCTGTTGCAGCGGCCGCAGGTGCGGATCGGCCTTCTGACGACGCTATTCATCGTTGCGGGTCACTTTGCCGGTTTCACCTATGTCCGTCCGTTCCTGGAAGATGTGACGCTTCTTGGCGTCGAGGCGATTTCGCTCGTCCTTCTGGTCTATGGTGTCGGCGGCTTTTTCGGCAATCTCTTTGGCGGTTTTCTCTCCGAGAAAAACACGGCATGGGCCGTGACGTTCGCCGCGACTCTCATCGCGGCATCAGCCTCCGTTCTGGTCGTCGCGGGTGCGTCGCCCCTCGTTGCCGGCCTTGCCATCGCCTCCTGGGGTTTTGCCTTCGGTGCGCTCCCGGTCAGTGTGCAGAGTTTCATCACGCGGGCCGCTTCCGATGAGGCGGAAAGCGCCGGTGCGCTGCTGCTCACCACGTTCCAGATCGCCATTTCCAGCGGTGCGGTTCTGGGCGGCCTGCTGATTGACCTACAGGGGGCGACGATGGTCTTCGTCTTCGTGGCGATCGCCGCCCTTCTCGGCGCATCGCTGATGGCGTCGCGCCGTGGCGTGGTGCCGCAGGTCGAGGCATCGCAGGGGTAATTGGTCGAAGAAAATGGACCCGCATTCGTGCGGGTCCTACCACTCCTCAAACCGTCTTGATTGCCTTCTGCGTCCGGTCTTTACCGACCTCGATCACGTGGCGCATGGCTTTTACCGCCGCATCCGCGTCACGCGCTGCAATCGCATGCACGATACGTAAATGATTGGACGCGATTTCGGCGATGGTGCCGGGCGAAGCGGCAGGCGACGAGAGCTGGAAGGAAATGGCGAGCGCGGCTTCGATCAGCCCGCTTGCCGATCGCATGAAGGGGTTGCCGGACATATGCGCCACGGCAAGGTGGAATTCGAGATCGACCTTGGCGATGCTCTCAGGCGTATGTTTCGGATTGTCGAATTTGGCGGCGATGACGTAAAGCGAAACGATATCGTCATTGGAGGCCTGCAGGGCCGCTGCCGCTGCCGCCGCCGGTTCCAGCGCCAGGCGGATCTCCGCCAGATGGGTGACGAATTCCTGGTCTATGCCGGCCTCGCAGCGCCAGCCGAGCACATCGGGATCGAAGAAGTTCCAGCTTGAGCGGTCGAGAACGCGGGTGCCGACCTTGGCCTTGGGTTCCACCAGCCGCTTGGCCGCCAGCGTTTTCATGGTTTCGCGCAGCACGGTGCGCGAGACCCCGAAACGTAAGGACAGTTCGGCGTCATTGGGCAACAGCGAGCCTTCCGCAATCCTGCCCGAGACGATGGCGCTGCCGAGTTCGGAGACCACATGGGCGTGGCTGTTCCGGCGTTTTCGTCCGCTTATCGTCGTTTCGAGCAGCCCCAAGCAAGCCTCCGTTTGCAATTATGCCGGATGCGGTCCGGCCAGTCTCCTGTTTGAATACCAGATGATTGCATGCTGCAACACGATGAAGACGAAAAGCAGCACACCGATGACGATTTTCGTCCACCAGGAGGAAAGCGTCCCGTCAAACACGATGTAGGTCTGGATCAGCCCCTGGATCAGCAGGCCGATGAAGGTGCCCGCCACCAGCCCCGTACCGCCGGTCAGAAGCGTGCCGCCGATGACGACGGCGGCGATGGCGTCGAGTTCAACACCCACCGTCGCCAGCGAATAGCCTGACGAGGTGTAGAGCGTATAGACGATGCCGGCGAGACCGGAGAGAAAGCCTGATAGCGCATAGATGCCGATGATCGTCGCCCCGATCGGCACGCCCATCAGCTCGGCCGATTGCGGATTGCCGCCGAGCGCATAAACATTGGCGCCGAAGCGGGTGCGGCTGGCGATCAGCATGCCGGCGGCAAAGACGAGAAGCATCAGCATGGCCAGCGCCGTCAGCCTGCCGCCGCCGGGAAAGCGATAATAAAAGCCCTGTATCGCATCGATGAAGGGATGCGAGATCGGCACAGACTGGGTGGAGATAAGGTAAGCCGCGCCGCGCGCCAGAAACATGCCCGCCAGCGTTACCACGAAGGGCGGGATGGCGAGGAAGCGGATCATCGCTCCCATCAGGCAGCCGAACAATGTCGAGACCACCAGCACGATGGCGAAGGCGAGCAGCGGATGGACGTTATAGGTGCCGACCATGACGGCGACGAAGACGCTGGTGAAGGCGATGACCGAACCGATGGAGAGGTCGATGCCGCCCGACAGGATGACGAAGGTCATGCCGACGGCCGCGATGCCGAGAAAGGCATTGTCGGTGAGAAGATTGCCGATCACCCGCGTCGAGAAGATTGCCGGATATTGCAGTGCGCACAGCAGATAGGCGATGACGAAGATCGCCAGTGTGGTGAGGAAGGGCAGGTTGCGGCTGTGAATCATCGCGCGGTTCCTTCCTTGGTCATGCCATTGGCGGCCGGTTTGGCATGCGGTTTCGGGGTCCGGACGAAGCCCAGAACCGTCATGATTGCCGGCGATTGCAGAGTCAGCACCACCATGATGATGCCCGCCTTGATGATGAGGTTGAATTCCGGCGGAAAGCCCGAAACGAGGATGCCGGTATTGATGGTCTGGATGATGAGCGCGCCGATCAGCGAGGCGGTGATGGAGAAGCGCCCGCCATTCAGCGAGGTGCCACCGATGACCACCGCAAGGATCGCGTCCAGCTCCAGCCACAGCCCGGCATTATTGGCATCCGCGCCGCGAATATCGGCGGTCACGATCATGCCGGCGATGGCTGCGCAGAGGCCGGAAACCGCATAGACGAAAAACAGCAGGAAGCGGGCCCGCACGCCCGCGAGAGCTGCGGCGCGACGATTGATGCCGGTCGCCTCGATCAGGAAGCCGAGCGCGCTCTTGCGCACCAGAAGGCCGATCATGAGCGCTGCCGCCATCCAGATGATGACGGGCAGTGGAATGCCCGCGAACGAGCCGGAGCCGATGGCGGAAAAGCTGTCATTGTTGAAGGTGAGAATGACACCTTCGGTAATAAGCTGGGCGATGCCGCGTCCCGCCACCATCAGGATCAGCGTGGCAATGATCGGCTGTATGTCGAGAAGGGCGACCAGCACGCCGTTCCATAACCCGCAGGCAATGCCCACCGCAAGCGAGATGACGATGACCGAAGGAATGGAATGGCCGTTGCTGATGAGCGTGGCCGCGACCGCACCGCAGATGGCGATGACGGCGCCGATGGACAGATCGATGCCCTTGGTGGCGATGACCAGCGTCATGCCGATGGTCAAAAGCGCCACGGGTGCGGCGCGTACGAGAATATCGACCAGGCTGCCATAGAGCCGGCCGTTCTGGAACGAGACATGCAGGAAACCTGGCGAAACGATTGTAATCGCAGCCAGAATGACGAACAGCGCGATAAGCTGGGGAGCGAGCCTTTTCAGGCGTCTTGTCACTGCCGCCATCACGCCGCCTCCGTTTTTGCCGCATCGGCAATCGCCCGCATGATGTTGTCGGCGGTCACTTCGCCGCCCTTCAACTCGCTGACATGGCGACGATCCGAAAGTACGACGACACGATGGGCAACGGCGGTAAGCTCCTCCAGTTCGGAGGAGATGACGACGAGCGACATGCCTTCGCTGCAGAGTTTTTCGATCATTTTCAGGATTTCAGCATGCGCGCCGATATCGATGCCGCGTGTCGGCTCGTCGAGTATCAGAAGCCGGGGATGGGTGGCGAGCCAGCGCGCCAGAATGGCCTTCTGCTGATTGCCGCCGGACAGGAATTTGATTGGCCGGTCGGGGTCGGCCGGGCGGATATCGAGCGACTTGATGAAGCTTTCGGCCAGTTCCGCTTTCTGCCGGCGCGACAGTGGCCGTGCCCACCCCTGCCGGGCCTGAAGCGCCAGCGCGATATTGTCGGTGACGGAAAAATCGCCGATGATGCCGTCGGTCTTGCGCTCTTCCGGACAGAAACCGAAACCGGCGGTGATGGCCGCTTCCGGTGAAGAAATCGCCACCGTCTGGCCGTCGATGACAGCCTTTCCGGTATCCGGCCGGTCGATGCCGAATAGCAGGAAGGCTGTTTCCGTTCGGCCCGAACCGAGTAGCCCGGCAACACCGACGATTTCGCCGGGGCGGATGCCGAGATCGAAGGGGGCGATGCTGCCGCGTTTGCCGTAACCTTCGAAACGGATCGGCGGCTCGCCTTCGGCAACCGTCTCTTCGGTCGCCTGATGTTCGTGGGTAATATGCTGAAGCTCGCGGCCGAGCATCATCGAAATCAGTTCGGACCTCGGCAAACTGCCGATGTCGCGGGTGCCGACGAGGCGGCCATTGCGCAGCACCGTCACCCGGTCGGCGATTTCATAGACCTGATTGAGGAAGTGGGTGATGATGACGATACCGATGCCGCGCGCGCGCAGGTTTCTCAAGACGCCGAACAGCATCTCGACCTCATGGGCATCAAGGCTGGCGGTGGGTTCGTCCAGCACCAGCACCTTGCCGGAAAGATCGACGGCGCGGGCAATGGCGATGATTTGGCGGATGGCGACGGAATAACTGGAGAGAAGCGCGTTGACGTCTATGGAAAGTCCGTATTGGGCAAGCAGCGCTTGCGAATTCTTCTGCATCGCGCTGCGGTCGATCAGCCCGAAGCGGCGCGGCTGGCGGCCGAGAAACAGGTTTTCGGCAACCGTCAGGTTTTCGAGAAGGTTCACTTCCTGATAGACCGTGCCGATGCCGAGCGCCTGCGCCTCGCCGACATTGGTAGGCGAAATCTCGCTGCCTTCCAGAAAGATCGAGCCGCTGTCGCGGTGATAAACGCCGGTCAGGATCTTGATCAGCGTCGATTTGCCCGCGCCGTTTTCGCCGAGCAGTGCGTGGATTTCACCGCGCCGGAGCGAGAAATCGACATTATCGAGCGCGGTGATCCCGAGAAAGGATTTGCCGATGGCGCGTGCTTCCAGAAGTGATGCCGTTTCGGACATTGAGCAGGTTCCGTACGAAATAAAGCCATGAGGGAGCGGCGCAGCTTATGAACCGCTCCAAAAGTTGCTTGCAAGCTCTTCTCCAAACACCAGGTCATCCTCGGGTTTAACCCGAGGATCCATCCTTCCAGGGGCATGGATCCTCGCCTCAGGGGCGAGGATGACGGCGTAAGGTTTTGTGCTGCACAACATGCCAGAGAGCGGCGCGAATGACGCGCCGCTCCCTTCAAAGAAATGGCTCAGTACCCCAGGCCCTTCTTCGCCTCATAGACCTTCATCGGATCATCGGATGCCGTATAAAGCTTGGATTCCGTCTGGATCCACTTCGCTGGCGCCTTCTTGTCTTTCAGATAGGCCTCGAGCGCGTCAAAGGCCGGGCCGGCCATGTCGGGTGTCAGTTCCACCGTCGCATTGGCCTCGCCATCCGCCATGGCCTTGAAGATGTCAGGCACGGCGTCGATGGAGACGATCTTGATGTCGGTTCCGGGTTTCAGGCCGGCTTCCTTGATCGCCTGGATCGCGCCGACGGCCATGTCGTCATTATGGGCATAGACCGCACAGATATCCTTGCCGCCGCCTTCGGCCTTGATGAAGCTTTCCATCACTTCCTTGCCCTTGGTGCGGGTGAAGTCACCCGTCTGCGAGCGCACGATCTTGATGTTGGCGTGGGAAGCGATGGCGTCTTCGAAGCCCTTCTTGCGGTTGATGGCGGGCGAGGAGCCGGTCGTGCCCTGCAATTCCACGACCTTGCAGTCCTTGGAGCCGACATCCTTGACAAGCCAGTCACCGGCCACCTTGCCTTCGTGCACCTGGTCGGAGGTTACGGCGGTCAGGTAAAGATCATCAGGCGCCTCGATCTGGCGGTCGAGCAGGATGACGGGGATTTTTTCTTCCTTGGCTTCCTTCAGCACGGCATCCCAGCCGGTGGCGACGACGGGCGCGATCAGGATCGCATCGACGCCCTGCGCGATGAAGCCGCGCACCGCCTTGATCTGGTTTTCCTGCTTCTGCTGCGCGTCGGCGAATTTCAGCGTGACGCCGCGCTTTTCGGCCTGCTGTTTGGTGACGGTGGTCTCAGCCGCGCGCCAGCCGGATTCCGAGCCGATCTGCGAGAAACCGACGGTGAGCGATTGGGCGGAAACACTGGATGCAAGGCATGCGGAAATGGCGACAGTGAATGCCGCAAGAGCTTTTCTCATCTTATCCTCCCAGAGATGATGTCAGCGTGACGGCGACACTATGAGCATATAGTAATACTCTTGAAAAGTGTTTTTTAGCATTTCCGCAATTTGTCATTCGCGAGATTTATCGGGATTTTTCAATGAATCTTGATGAATCAAATGCTTAATTGCAGAATCTCAGCGTTCTTTGAAAGCGGGATCAGGACGCAAATGACGCCATATCTGCCTTGACAGGCAAAGATGACATCTAATAGTAATACAAATAAATAGATCAGTTCGTGATGAAATGCGCCGCCGCCGGCTCGCGGCCATAAGGCAAGGCAGGGAGGGAGAGACCGTTGCGCAGCGCCGATATTATCGTAAGCGCCGAAAAATATTCGGCTAAAGCCGAAGAACGGCCACGATCCACTCGTCTGCGCCTGCTCTGTCGGTTATGCGTGATCTCCGAAAGCTGATTCCATTTTCCTTGCGCACAACATAAGCTTGTCGCATTTCGTAATATTTTACCGTTGGCCACTTCCGGCTGGAGACCTGCATAATGACCAAATCCGACAATCTGCCTGCAACCCAAGGCAAGCTTCGTTCGCGCGCGTGGTTCGACAACCCCGCCAATGCGGATATGACGGCACTTTATCTCGAGCGTTACATGAATTTCGGTCTCAGCCAGGCCGAGCTTCAGTCCGACCGCCCGATCATCGGCATTGCCCAGACCGGTTCGGATCTTTCGCCCTGCAACCGTCACCATCTGGAGCTGGCGAACCGCCTGCGTGAAGGCATTCGTGAAGCTGGCGGCATCGCGATTGAGTTTCCGGTCCATCCGATCCAGGAAACCGGCAAACGCCCGACCGCCGGTCTCGACCGTAACCTTGCCTATCTCGGCCTCGTGGAAGTGCTCTACGGTTATCCGCTCGACGGCGTCGTTCTGACCATCGGCTGTGACAAGACCACGCCTGCCTGTCTTATGGCGGCGGCCACCGTCAACATTCCGGCCATCGCCCTTTCCGTCGGCCCCATGCTGAACGGCTGGTTCCGTGGCGAACGCACCGGCTCCGGCACCATCGTCTGGAAGGCGCGTGAATTGCTGGCGAAGGGCGAGATCGATTATCAGGGCTTCGTCAAGCTCGTCGCCTCGTCGGCTCCCTCCACCGGTTATTGCAACACCATGGGCACGGCAACGACCATGAACTCGCTTGCCGAAGCACTCGGCATGCAGCTTCCGGGCTCCGCCGCCATTCCGGCGCCTTACCGTGATCGTCAGGAGGTCTCTTATCTCACCGGCCTGCGCATCGTCGAAATGGTCAAGGAAGATCTGAAACCATCGGATATCATGACCAAGGATGCCTTCATCAACGCCATCCGCGTCAATTCGGCCATCGGCGGCTCCACCAATGCGCCGATCCATCTGAACGGCCTCGCACGTCACGTCGGCGTCGAACTGACCGTGGATGACTGGCAGACCTATGGCGAAGACGTGCCGCTGCTTGTCAACCTGCAGCCGGCCGGCGAATATCTCGGCGAGGATTATTACCATGCCGGCGGCGTTCCCGCTGTCGTCAACCAGCTGATGACCCAGGGACTGATCATGGAAGACGCCATGACTGTCAACGGCAAGACCATCGGCGACAATTGCCGTGGTGCGATCATCGAAGACGAGAAGGTCATCCGCCCCTATGAGCAGCCGCTCAAGGAGCGCGCCGGCTTCCGTGTTCTGCGCGGCAACCTGTTCTCTTCAGCCATCATGAAAACCAGCGTGATCTCGGAAGAGTTCCGCAACCGTTACCTCTCCAACCCGAACGACCCGGAAGCCTTCGAAGGCCGCGCCGTGGTGTTCGACGGTCCGGAGGATTACCATCACCGCATCGACGATCCGTCGCTGAAGATCGACGCCAACACCATCCTCTTCATGCGCGGCGCGGGACCCATCGGTTATCCGGGTGCGGCGGAAGTGGTGAACATGCGCGCGCCGGATTATCTCCTGAAGGAAGGCGTCAATTCGCTGCCCTGCATCGGCGATGGCCGTCAGTCCGGCACGTCGGGCAGCCCGTCCATCCTCAACGCTTCCCCGGAAGCGGCGGCTGGCGGCGGTCTCGCCGTCCTGCAGACGGGTGACCGCGTCCGTATTGATGTCGGCCGCGGCAAGGCGGATATCCTGATTTCAGGTGAAGAACTGGCCAAGCGTTACGAGGCGTTGACGGCTCAGGGCGGTTACAAGTTCCCTGACCACCAGACGCCATGGCAGGAAATCCAGCGCGGTATCGTCAGCCAGATGGAAACCGGCGCGGTTCTGGAGCCGGCCGTGAAATACCAGCGCATCGCCCAGACCAAGGGCCTGCCGCGCGACAACCACTGAAGCAAGGGCGCGCACTTACGCTTTTCTCGTCAGCCTCGGGTTTATCCCCGGGGCTGAAATGCCCTTTACATAATCCTCGCGTCCAACCGAGATGTCGTAACCGGTCAATTGGTTGCTGGGATTTGGATAGGGTGCGAGGTCGCCACACTTTTCTTCTCCCCGCCGGGGAGAAGGTGGCCCGAAGGGTCGGATGAGGGGGAACCCTCACCACATATCGCAGGGCTTGCCCCCTCATCCCGCTGCCGCGACCTTCTCCCCCGGCGGGGAGAAGAAACAAGCGGCGCTCGCTCGATTAAGCCTTGAGAAACAGGTGTGGGGTCGGCCAAGTTTCAGAAATTCAGATCACCGGATAAAGCGACCAGAAGAACAGTTCATATTCCTGGTCGCGGTCGTCGTCATGCGACTCATCGTCCGGTCTGCGCGGCGTCTTGTCCTGAAACTCGGTCTCCACCCGCTCATTGACGACGGGCATCCTTCGGCCAATGCCAAAGAGGTCAAAGGAGAGCATGTTGAACCCTGCTACCATGGCCATTTCCCTTCTTCACGCGAGTTAACGGTATGTTAAGTTTCGCGCGTTGCCATGATTTCGTCAAGATTGGCCGAGGAATTTGTCTACCATTTTTAACAACAATGTCGTGATTGGCGTTCCACCGGCGGCGGATTTCGCGCAACGAACGTTTATCGGTGACGTTAAACACCTTTCGTGAAGGGGCCTGAATAGGTTCTTTCGGCCGCTTCCAGCGCGGAATCGGTATCTGCGTCGTGGCCAAGACTTTTCAAGGCGCTTGAGACAGCCGCAATATTGGCCTTCACCGCATCCGGATGCGCACGCCGGCCGGTGTGGTTGAGCCTTATCAGCCGCTCTGCACCGGGGCCGACGCCGGTGGAAATATCTGCGCCCTGCTTTCTGGATGCAGCGGCAAGAAATGCTCCGGCTTCGACCGCATCCGGCAGGATCGCCGTGGAAACGAGGGCTGACGCATGCGCGTCCTCCACCCAGGTGGTAATGCCAAGCGCCCTGATGCCGTGACGGGTGGCCGCCGCCGCCCGCTCGTGGCGCGCATTGGCGGCTGGCAAGCCCTCGGCCTCGATCCTGTCGAGCGCGGCCTCCAATGCGTAGAATTCCAGCGGCGCAGGCGTTCCGGGCAGTGCGCCGCGGCCGGCATCCAGCCAGAGCTTCTTCTGGTCGAGAAGCGAGAGCATGGAATTGGCAGGCGCCTTGTCGTGCGAAAGAAGTTCCCATGCTGAAAAGCTGACCGAAATGGCCGATATGCCGGCCGGGCCGGCCAGCGCCTTCTGCGGCCCGATGACGGCGATATCGATACCCAGCCTGTCGACCTCGAAGGCGTGGCCGCCAATCGAGGCGACGGCATCGACGAGGGTGACGATGCCTCTTTCTTTCGCCAGCGCGGCAATGGCGGGCAGGGGGTTGAGAATGCCGCTTGCCGATTCCGCATGCACGATGGCGAGAAGGTCGAAACCCGGCCCTTCATCCAGCGCCCGTTCAACCTCATTCAGCGTCACCGGCTTTGCCGGGCTGGCCGTCAGGTTGTGCACCGTCGCGCCGCCCCTTTCCAGCCAGCCGCCAAACCATGCGCCATAGGGGCTGGTGACGATGTTGAGCGCCTTCAGTCCCGGCCGTGCAAGGCTGGTTGCCGCCGCCTCCAGCGCCAGTACGGCTTCCGCCTGTATCAGCAGCACGTCGTTTTTTGTGCCCATCAGGGCCGCCAGCCGGTCGGCCAGCACGGCGTAACGTTCGGCGGGGAAAGCCGGCGGGTCGAGAAACAATGCGTAATCCGGGGCGGACATGTCTTATCCTTGCATGGTGATGGTGAGCCGTGGCGCGGCGTCGATCAGGCTTCTGGCGGTTGAGGACTGCGGCGCGGAAATGATGGCGTCGGTCCGGCCGATTTCGACGATCCGTCCTGCCTCCATGATGGCGACGCGGTGGCAGACGGCGCGGATGACCGCGAGATCGTGGGACACGAAAATACAGGAAATCGCCGTTTCCTGCTGTATCTCCACCAGGAGTTCGAGGATTTGCCGGCGGACGGACACATCGAGCGCCGACACCGCTTCATCCATAATGAGAAGCGACGGCTTGAGCGCAATGGCTCTGGCAATCGCCACACGCTGTCTCTGCCCGCCCGAAAGCTCGAAGACGGAGCGTCCGGCATAGGCGGCGGGCAGGCCGACACGCTCGAGAAGGCGGCGTATTTCCGTCGGGCGGTCGCGCGCCTGAACGATGCGGTGGATGCGCAACGGTTCGCCAATGGCGTCGGCGACGCTCGCTCGCGGATTGAAGGCGCCATGCGTATCCTGAAACACCATCTGCATCTGCCGCCGTGCTGCACGCAACGCACGTCCGTCAGGCGCCAGCCAGTCGCCGCCTTCGAAGCGGATGGTTCCGGCGTCCGCCGGGATCAGCCGCATCAGGATCCGTGCCAGTGTCGATTTCCCGCAGCCGGAAGGGCCGGCAAGCCCCAGCGTCTCACCGCGCTTGAGCGAAAACGAGATATCGGAGAGCGCCGTCACCGTCCTTGCGCCGGTGCGGTAGGTCTTGGAAAGGCCATCCGCGCTCAGAAGGGTTTCATTCATGGCGCGGCCTCGTTGACGAGCGGCGGGGTCGAAAGATCGAGGTAATCGGCAAGCAGCGCCCGGGTATAGGCATGCGCGGGCGCGGAAAGCACCCGGCGGGCCGGGCCGTGTTCCACCAGCTTGCCGGCGCTTAAAACAGCGATGTCGTCGGCGAGGCTGGAGGCTAGGCCGATATCATGGGTGATGAATACAAGCGTTCTTTCTTCCTCGCGCACGAGATCATCGAGAAGGGTGGCGATGGCCGCCTGGGTCACAGTGTCGAGCGCGCTCGTCGCTTCGTCGGCAATCAGGATGGAAGGACGCGCCGCAATGGCGGCGGCAATCGCCACACGTTGCCTCTGGCCGCCCGAAAGCTGATGCGGATAAGCGGTGAGCAGATGCGAAGGGTGTGGCAGCCGAACCTTTTCCAGAAGATCGCGGGCAAGATCGCGCGCCGCTCTCCAGGAGAGGCCGAGATGGCGTACGGCGCCTTCCGCCACCTGTTCGCCGATGGTCAGAACCGGGTTCAGCGTCGCGCCGGTATCCTGAAAGATCGTGCCGATATCCCGCCCCGGCATCGGCCTGCCGGTGAAAAGGCCGCTGTCGCGGCTCCAGGATAGATCGCCCGAGACCCGCGCGGTCTGCGGAAGAAGCCCGGCTATCGCGTTGCCGAGCGTGGATTTGCCCGAGCCGCTTTCGCCGATGATCGCCAGCCGCTGCCCCTGCCGTATCGTCAGCGAAACCTTGCGCGGCGCCGGTGCATCGGCGGCCGCATAACGGATGCTGAGATCGTCGATCCGGCAAAGGGCGTTGCCGCTCATGGCGCCTGCCTCCCCGTCGCCATCGCCCTGTTGACGCCTTCTCCGAGAAGATAGACGCCGACAACCGTGACCAGCAGGCCGATGCCGGGGACGACGGACAGGAACGCCGCCGAGCGCAGGACATTGCGTCCTTCCGCGATCATCGAGCCCCAGGTGACGATATTGGGATCTCCAAGCCCGAGGAAGGAAAGCGCCGCCTCGGTGAGGATGGCGGCGGCGACGATGATGGCGGCCAGCGCCAGAACCGGCGGCAGGGCATTGGGCAATATTTGCCGGAAGGCGATTTCCAGCGGATGCATGCCGATGGCGCGGGCGGATTGCACATAATCACGCTCGCGGATGCTCAGTACCTGCGCCCGCATCAGCCGCGCCGGGTCCGCCCATGCGCCGAGCGCAATGGCCAGAATGACAATGGGCATGGAAGGGCCGATGGTGCTGACAAAGGCAAGCGCCAGCAGGAAATTCGGCACGATCTGGAAGGCATCGGTGACGCGCATCAGCGCCTCATCGACGAGGCCGCCGGCAAAACCGGCAATCGTGCCGATGACGGTGCCGATAACGAGTGCGGCGGCGGCTGCACCCATGCCGACGAGCAGGGAGGCCTGCGCGCCATGGGCAAGTCCGGCCAGCACATTGCGGCCCAGCCGGTCGGTGCCGAGCGGCAGGGCGGCATCCGTAAAGGGTGCAATCAGCGGCTCGCCGACGATCGCCAGCGGATCGCCGGGGAAGAGTAGTGGAGCGAAAGCAGCGGTCGCCGCCAGCAGCGCCAGGATGACAACGCCCGTCACGCCTTCGAAACTGCGCAGCAGCCGGAGAACGAAACTCATGCCGCACTCTCCCCGCTGCCGATGCGCGGATCGAGAACGGAATAGAGAATGTCGACGGCGAGATTGACGAGGATGACGAAGACGGCGCTGGTGAGGATAATGCCCATCAGAAGCGGCGTATCGCGGCCGCTGACAGCCTCCTGCGCCAGCCGGCCGAAACCCGGAATGGCGAAGACGCTTTCGATCACCACACTGCCGCCCAGCATGGCGGCGGCCTGCAGGCCAAGCACGGTGATGAGCGGCAGGGCCGCGTTGCGGGCAACGTGGCGCAGCACGATGCGCCGTCTGGAAAGCCCCTTGGACTCGGCAAAAAGCACGAAATCCAGCGGCCAGATCGCCGCCATGGCGGCGCGCATGACGCGCAGGAACAGCGCCAGATAGATCAGCCCAAGGCTGGTGACGGGCAGGGCGAGGTGTCTTGCAATGTCGAGCGCCCTTGCAAAGCCCTGTTTTCCGGATGCAATCGTTTCGATGCCGGATGTGGGCAGCCATTTGAGCTGCACGGCAAAGACGATGGCCAGCACGAGGCCGAGCCAGAAACCGGGCGTGGCGTAAAGCGCCAGCGAAAGCGTTGAAAGCACACGGTCCGGCAATCCGCCCGGGCGCGCGCCGGCCCAGATGCCGAGCGCGGTGCCGAGGATGAAGGCGAGTGCAGTGGCGCTGCCCATCAGCAGCAATGTGTTCGGCAGCCGTTCGAGGATCAGGCCCAGAACCGGTCGGTCGAAGGCGAGCGACCAGCCGAGATCGAGCCGCAGCACCGAACTGGCATAGAGCCAGAAACGGGCGAGCATCGAACCGTTGAGGCCATATTGCTCACGCAACGCATCCCGCAGCCCGGCATCACCGCCGCCGATGGAGACGAGATAGGCGTCCACCGCATCGCCGGAGGCATTTTCAAGCAGGACGAAGGTGAAGATGAGAACGATCAGCAGCACCGGAATGGCGCTGACTGCCCTTCGCCGCAGCAATGTCGCAGCACGGTTCACGGTGCTGCCTCAGGTCTCGACCGCGGTGTCCGCCCAGTTGGAAACCGCCCAGCGCGGATTGCTGGCGACATGTTTGACCGTATCGCGCGCCACCGTGATGAAACCCCATTCGGCGACGTTGATCAGCGGCAGGTCGGCGGCGACCTGTTTCTGGAAATCCTTGTAGAGCGCGGTGCGCGCGGCCGTGTCCACGGTTTCCGCCGCCTTGTCGATCAGCGCGTCCAGCACCTTGTTCTCATAACCGCCCTGATTGGAGAAACCGACACCGGCCGGAATGCCCGAGCGCACCAGAATGGTGGTCGAGATCGCCGGATCGCCGCGGAAGACCGGCGGGGCAATGGCGAGATCGAAGGCGTGGTCGGTATAGACAGCCTTCTGGTGCGCGGCCGAATCATTATTGACCAGCTCGGCATCGATGCCGATGTCCTGCAGCGCCTGGCGAAGATAGGCGCCGAACTGTCTGGTTTCGTTGAAATAAGGCGCGGGTAGGAGCTTCAATGAGAAACGTGTTCCGTTCGGGCCGCGCACGTAGCCGGCCTCGTCCAGCAGGGCATTGGCCCTGGCTACGTCGAAACCATAGGTCTCGACATTACCGTTATAAAATTCCGGGGCGTTTTTCGGCACGGGGCCTGTCGATGCCGTGGCATAACCGAGGAAGACCTTGTCGATGACGAATTTTTTGTCGATGGCGTGGGCGATGGCCTTTCTGACCCTGAGGTCGGCCAGTTCCTTGCGGCGGTGGTTGACTTCCACCACCAGCTGGTAGGTCAGCGCCTCATAGCCGTCGGCGATCACCTGGATGCCCGGTTCCTTGGCAATGCGGGCAAGATCGGCCAGCGGCACGGCGGAAAAGGCGGCCAGCTGGATTTCTTCCGCTTCCAGCGCCGAGGCTGCGCCCGCGCGGTCGGGCAAGACACGATAGATGATTTCGTCGAGCTGGGGCTGGCCTTTGCCCCAATAATTCGCATTGCGGGTCAGGCGGTAATATTCGCCGGGCTTGTATTCGGCAAAAACGAAGGGCCCGGTGCCGACCGGTTTGGTATTGGCCGGATTGGCGGCGATATCGGTGCCCTCGTAGAGATGTTTCGGCACGACGCTCGTGACGACCGGCAGCGCATTGCGGATAAGCTGGAACGGCGTGGGCTTTGAGAAGTGGAAAATCGCCGTGTGATCGTCAGGCGTTTCCACCTTTTCGAGATTGGCAAAGACCAGCCGTCCGAGGTTCTGCAACGGTTTCCAGACGGAAAGCGCCGAAAAGGCCACATCCGCCGAGGTGAAGGGCTTGCCGTCATGCCAGGTCACGCCTTCGCGCAGCTTGAAGGTGGCGCTCAGCCCGTCATCCGATCCCTGCCA
The DNA here is from genome assembly GCF_029840625.1 of Agrobacterium sp. GD03872. Taxonomy (NCBI): domain Bacteria; kingdom Pseudomonadati; phylum Pseudomonadota; class Alphaproteobacteria; order Hyphomicrobiales; family Rhizobiaceae; genus Agrobacterium; species Agrobacterium sp. GD03872. The sequence continues at coordinate 44,680 of NZ_JAOCCY010000022.1, read as the reverse complement.
TTCGGTCGCAAGCCGCGGTTCCAGCCCGTCCTTGCCTTCGAAGGAGGCTTCCGCCAGCGGCTCGACGACCTTGCTGGCGATATAAAACACGCCGTTGGAGGCGACGATGGCGGGGTTGAGGTTCTTCGGTTCGGAATCGGCTGCGACGATCAGCCGGCCTCCGGACTTCTCCTGTGCTGCGGCAATTCCCGCCAGTCCCGTGGTTGCGGCAAGCGCAAGCGAGGTCTTGAGAAGCGAGCGGCGGGAAAGCTGGACAGGCGACATGAATTTCACTCCGGAAATGAGGGCGAGGCGGGCCTTTCCGCATGGCCCGCGGCGCGCCGATCTTAAGACTGCAACCTCGGCAGTGTCCACGTTAATTCGCGGCCTTTACAGCAATGATTTTACGTTGCGGGCGCATTTGCGGAAACAATATGCCTCACCGGCGGTAATCTGCTTTTCTCTTGCCGGAACAGGTGGAGGAAATCCCCCGAAAAAACACGATTTAAGATTATAAAATCAATATCTTGATCGCCGCCAGCATCGGTGCCGGGCGCGTTGCCGCGCCCGCCGGCCACGCGAAAATCTGCCGGCGGCAACCCGTTTGGAAAGGGGTAATTAACCTTTATTTTTTATTTCAGGGAGACCGAAATATGTACGTTTATGATGAGTGTGCACGCTGCCATGAGTTTCTCCCGATCCAGATTCCAGAATTCGTCCAATAGCGTAGGGGAGGGGAGCGACAAGGCTCGTCATGCCGGCGGCCAGCCGGCTGCCGGGCAGCGGGCAATGGCGACGAAGACGGGCGCGACACCCCGGCCGAATGCCGATGTCAGCGCCGCCGACGCCATTGAAGGCCGCGCCGAGATGCCCGGCTGGCAGAATGCTTTCGTGCTTGGCCCGAATGTCCGTTTCACCCGCACGCCAGAAAGCGCCTTTAACCGGCGTATGCCGGTTGAGACCCCCAATATTCCCGAGGACGACGTGGTTGCCGCCGTTCCGCCTGAAACCGCGGAGCCGGATGCCGTGACGCAGCAACAGGCCGTGCAACAGGAAGTCGTTCCCCCTTCTCCGCCAGTCGTAAAGCCGGCGGAGCAACGCGTGCCGCCGCCACGCATGCCGTTCCTGCCGCAGCCGCCGGATGCGCGGGGCGCCAGGGCGTTGACCTATAAACTGCGCCTGGAGCTTGCCCGCAAGCAGGCGGAAGAGGCCGCCGCCGCACAGGCGCCGGTCCAGAACGTCACTACTGCGCCCATGGCGGCGGAAGCGCCGGTACAGCAGCGGGTATTCTCCGCTCTTCAGCCTCAATCTGCCGAGACGCCGGTCGCTGCCGCACAGGCCGCCGTGCCGGGTGCGTCCATCCCCGCCTTTGCCGCACATCTGCCGGACGAGCTTTTCTGGGAAGTCATGACGCTCGATCTGCCGGGTGATGTCGGCGAGAACGCTCCCGCCTATCTGCGCGCCAATTTTGGCCCGGCGCCTGCAAATCCCGATCTGACGAACCCGGTGCCGGCACAGCCTGTTTCCTCCGTTCCCGCATTGCCGTCCGCCGCCGTCGTGCTGTCCTCCGAACCTCCCGTTGTCACCGTGCCGGGCGGCTCCGCGATCCGGCTTTATCGGGAAATCGGCGTGCGTCAGGCCGTCGTTCCCGCCGCTGTTCCCGTCATCGAGCAGGAAATCGCGCCGCAGCCGGTGGCGGAAGTCCCTGTGGTTATCGAGCCGCAGCCGCCTGTCGAGCAGGCCCAGCCGGCGGAAAGAATGACGGCCGAGCCGCGGTTTGCGCCGCGTGCGCCCATTCAGGCCTCGCAGCCGATGTTCCGCGAAGCGCCGGTCTTTGCCGAGGGAGAATATGAATATCCCTCCATCGATCTTTTGCAGGAAGCCCGCATCCAGCAGACCACGACCATGACGCCCGAGGCGCTGGAGCAGAGCGCCGGGCTTCTCGAAAGCGTGCTTGAGGATTTCGGCATCAAGGGTGAGATCATCGATGTCCGCCCCGGCCCTGTCGTGACGCTTTATGAATTCGAACCCGCCCCGGGTGTCAAATCCTCGCGTGTCATCGGTCTGTCCGATGATATCGCCCGCTCCATGTCGGCGCTCTCGGCCCGCGTTGCGGTCGTGCCCGGCCGCAATGTCATCGGCATCGAGTTGCCGAACCCGGTGCGCGAAACGGTCTATCTGCGTGAATTGATCGAAGCGCAGGATTATGCCGAAACCCGCCAGAAGCTCGCGCTCTGCCTCGGCAAGACCATCGGCGGCGAACCCGTCATCGCCGAACTGGCGAAGATGCCGCATCTGCTGGTCGCCGGCACCACCGGTTCCGGCAAGTCGGTTGCGATCAACACCATGATCCTGTCGCTGCTCTACCGTCTGAAGCCGGAAGAATGCCGCCTGATCATGGTCGATCCGAAGATGCTCGAGCTTTCCGTCTATGACGGTATCCCGCATCTTTTGACGCCCGTGGTCACCGATCCGAAAAAGGCTGTCATGGCGCTGAAATGGGCCGTGCGCGAAATGGAAGACCGTTATCGCAAGATGTCGCGTCTCGGCGTGCGCAATATCGACGGTTACAATGCAAGGGCGGCCGCCGCCCGCGCCAAGGGCGAGACGGTATTCTGCAACGTGCAGACCGGCTTCGACCGCGCTACCGGCGAGGCTGTCTACGAGCAGGAGGAAATGGACCTCACGGCCATGCCTTACATCGTCGTCATCGTTGACGAGATGGCCGACCTGATGATGGTCGCGGGCAAGGAGATCGAAGGCGCGATCCAGCGCCTGGCGCAGATGGCGCGCGCCGCCGGCATCCACCTCATCATGGCCACCCAGCGTCCGTCGGTCGATGTCATCACCGGCACGATCAAGGCGAACTTCCCGACCCGCATCTCCTTCCAGGTGACCTCGAAGATCGACAGCCGCACCATCCTTGGCGAACAGGGCGCGGAGCATCTGCTCGGCCAGGGCGACATGCTGCACATGATGGGCGGCGGCCGCATCGCCCGTGTCCACGGCCCCTTCGTATCGGACGAGGAAGTGGAAAAGGTCGTGGCGCATCTGAAGACCCAGGGGCGTCCGGAATATCTCGGCACCGTTACGGAGGACGCCGACGAAACCGACGAAGAGGTGGAAGAGGACGCCGCGGTTTTCGACAAGACGGCCATGGGCGAGGACGATAGCGACGATCTCTATGAAAAGGCGGTCAAGGTGGTGATGCGCGACAAGAAGTGCTCCACATCCTATATCCAGCGCCGCCTGTCCGTCGGCTACAATCGCGCCGCATCGCTGGTGGAGCGCATGGAGCAGGAAGGTATCGTCGGTCCGGCCAATCATGTCGGCAAGCGCGCCATCATCGCCGGCGAACGCTCTTCCTACGATGCCATGGGATCGGATGACTGATCGATCCTTCGGGGCGCGCGATATTCGATTGCAAAAACGCGCCCCGTGAATAGCTTGTGCGGCATGGATTCTGGAATTGGGAGGATTCCCTCATGGCGCACGGCAATGAAAAGGCTGCCGTTCTGGCGAGGCTGGATGAGCTGGAGCGGTTCTGCCGCGCCGTTTTCCTGGCCGCCGGCACCGATGATGAAACTGCGGATGCGGCGACCCGCGCCATGATGCATGGCACAAGGCTTGGCGTGGACAGCCACGGCGTTCGTCTGCTTGCCCATTATATCACCGCGCTGGAGGGTGGACGCCTCAATCGTCGGCCGCAGATCAGCCGCGTTTCCGGTTTCGGCGCAGTGGAGACGCTTGACGCCGACAACGCCCATGGCGCCCGCGCCACCTATGCGGCCATGGACAGCGCCATGGCGCTTGCGGAGAAATTCGGCATCGGCGCTGTGGCGATCAGGAATTCCTCGCATTTCGGCCCGGCCGGCGCCTACGCGCTGGAAGCGGCGCGGCGGGGTTATATCGGTCTCACCTTCTGCAACTCGGACAGTTTCGTGCGTCTGCACGATGGCGCCATGCGCTTCCATGGCACCAACCCCATCGCCATCGGTGTGCCGGCAGCGGATGACATGCCCTGGCTGCTCGACATGGCCACCAGCGCGGTGCCCTATAACCGTGTTCTGCTTTACCGCAGCCTTGGGCAGCAATTGCCGCAAGGTGTCGCTTCTGACGGAGACGGTGTCGATACGCGCGATCCCCATGCCGTTGAAATGCTTGCCCCGGTTGGCGGCGAGTTCGGTTTCAAGGGTGCGGCGCTTGCGGGAATGGTGGAGATTTTCAGCGCCGTGCTGACAGGCATGAAACTCAGCTTCGATATCGCCCCCATGGGCGGGCCGGACTTTTCCACGCCGCGCGGGCTGGGGGCCTTTGTGGTGGCGCTGAAGCCGGAAGCCTTCCTGGAGCGCGAGGTATTCGACGAGGGCATGAAGCGTTATCTTGAAGTTCTGCGGGAATCGCCCGTGCGGCAGGACTGCAAGGTCATGGCGCCCGGCGACCGGGAGTGGGCAGTCTCGGCAAAACGGGAAAGGGAAGGCGCGCCTGTCGACCCCGTCACGCGGGCAGCCTTTTCGGAGCTTGCGGCAAAATTCTCGATCGATCCGCCCGCCTATCATTAAAGCGGCCTGCGGCTGACGCCCCTTGTGGCGGACCCTTGCCGCCGCCATCGCAGGCTCAGGCGGGGCGCAGCAGCATGTTCGGACGCGGATAGGGCGTTGCCGTCGCCCCAAGCCTTTCAGCCATGACAGGGCGACCGATATAATAGCCCTGCGCGTAGTCGATCTCCATCTGGCGCACGAGCCTCAGCTGCTCCTCCGTTTCCACGCCTTCGATCAGGATCTTGTGGCCGCGGTTGCGGATGAGGCGGATCATGTCCTGCAGCATTGCCCGCCCGCGTGGGGTCTTGCTGTCATGCAGGAACGAGCGGTCGATCTTGACGGTATCGAAATCCGTCATGCGCAGCCAGGAAAGGCCAGCGAAACCGGTTCCGAAATCATCCAGCCAGATATTGATGCCGAGCGTCTTCAGGTCGTTCAGGCAACGCAGCACATCCGAATGCATCTCCATGTCGACGCCTTCGGTGATTTCGAAGGCGAGCCTGTTGCCGGCGATGCCGGCCTCGACGAGAATGGCGGCCACCGAGGTGGCGAAACCGGGGTTTTTCAATTGCATCGGCGAGACGTTGACGCTGACGACGGCGACCTTGTCATCGGCCAGGATCTGCTTGCAGACGGTCTTGATGGTCCACAGGCCCAGTTCCATGATCGTGCCGGTACGCTCGGCAATCGGAATGAAAATACCGGGGGCGACAGGGCTGCCGTCCAGCAGGCGAAGCCGCATCAGTGCCTCGACGCCTGCGGTCTCGTTGGTCGAAATGTTGAGGATCGGCTGATAGACGAGGGAAACGAGGTTCTCCGCGATGGCGATTTTCAGCAGGGCCGCGATGTTCTCGGTCTCGTCGCTGGTCTGCGGGTCTTCCGGATCGAACAGTTTCATGCAGTTGCGGCCGTTGCCCTTGGCGATATAGAGCGCGCGGTCGGCTTCGTTGATGATCTTCTCGAGCTTGCCGTCGGGATTGGGGCGCGTGAAGGACGCGCCGATGCTGACGGTGACGATGAAAGTGCCGTCCCGGCGCTGGTCATGTGCAAGCGAAAGGTTTTCAACGGTATGGCGGATCGTTTCGGCCAGATCCCCCACCTGCTGTTTGGACTTGAACGGCGCCAGCACGATGAATTCCTCGCCGCCGTAACGGCCGATCGAGGCGCCGTGATCGATGATTGCATCCTGCAGCGCGTTGCCCACCGTCACCAGACATTTATCGCCTTCCTGGTGGCCGTAGCGGTCATTGTATTTCTTGAAGAAATCGACATCGATCAGAAAGACGGCAAAACCTTCTTTCTTCTTGCTCCAATTGTCCCACAGCAGCCGCAGGTGATGGTCTATGGCGCGGCGGTTCTGCAGGCCGGTGAGGGAATCTGTATTGGAAAGACGCAGCAGCGCCTGGCCGCGCTCATCCGCGGCCTTCTGCTGGGCCTTCGCCTCCAGCCCGTTGACGAAGACGTGGTAGCGTTCACGGTTCAGGTTCCAGTTCACGTAAGAGGTGAAGATGAAACAGGACAGGTAGAAGGTGCCGAAAGCGAATTTGTAGAATGCATCTTCCGGAAACTGCGTTGCCGCCAGAAAATAGGTAACGAGAATAATGCCCGAAGAGACCAGCGACAGATGAAAGCGGAAAGTGAAAAACAGATTGGCGCCCATCATGAAGATGGCCCCGAAAACCATGTAATAGGACATGTTTTCGATGTTGTCGGTAAATAGCGAAGGCACCAGCCAGCCGATATATCCCATCACGAGGGCGGTGGCGCAGGTGAGATCGAGCGCCGCGGTGCTTGCCCCCTTGCGCAACTGGATTTCCAGTGTCAGCAGCGATGACAGGACGACGGTGAAGCGGGCGAGAATGGTGTAGAATGCGACGTCGGGTATCAGGATGATGTCGCTTGCGGCAAACAGCAGGTAAATTAAAACAGCCGTCCACAGGCCCCTGCGGATCGAACCGCGGCGGCTCCGTTCGCCTTCCTGCTGGTAAAGGGCAAGAAGTTCATCAGAAAACCGGGAGTCCGGCCGCCGATAGTCTTGCTGTCCACCCGCCTCTCCCAATGTGTGCTTCATGCACTTTCCCATAGTGTTGCGTATACTTAATCAAGTAACTGCTTATTCCACTTTTCCGTGTGCTTCCGCACCCGGCGCGGGTTCCTGTCAATCTCTCCTGATGTGAGCGGAAAACACCGAGAGGAAGAGCGCATCATACGTTCGCAACATTAAGTTTCGCTAAATCACGTATCCGCTTTCTCCTCTGCCCACGAGTGTGACCAAAAAAATACGCTCACGTACTAATCTATCCCTACACCGCTCAAAAATCGAAAGCGAGTGGCCTTCCGGCTCCCAGAAACGTATGGTTAACAATGTGTTAATACTGGAGGCTGAAGTGGCGCGGGTAAAGAAGAAAAATCTTGACGGGGCAAGTCTGATTACCCCGGATACTGTCGCAAAAGAGATTTTTGCACGCAGAACCGAAACATTCGATGAGCAGTTCGCAGTTGCGAAAGCAGAGGTGGCGCTCATTCTCGAATTGGCACAGCAGCAATTCGACAATGGTGTTGCGGCGCGTGAGATAATACATCGAACAGCGGGCGCACTGCATGGCCTGCGAGAGAAGCTCCACTCCAGCGTGTGGGCTGAACTGATTCCGCTGGTACAGAATCACCCGGTTTCGGTCCATTTTCTGGAAGACCCGTTCACGCGCTGGTCATTCGAAAAGCCGCGGGGTTATTCGGGCGATGCGCAGCTGCTCGATTTCATCTACGGCCATGACAGCGTCGCTGACGTGGTGAACAGGGCGACGCCGCTCGGTGCGGCCCTTTACGATTATACCAAGGACGCCAGTTCCTCGGTCGCCGTGCGTGAGCGGCGCGATCTGCTGACGCGCTTTGTCGACGAGGCGGCGGCCCGGCACGGCGGGGAGACGGAGATACTCACCATCGCCTCCGGTCATCTGCGTGAGGCGGATGCGTCCGTGGCGCTGAAAGAGGGTGGAATCAAGCGCTGGGTGGCGCTCGATCAAGATCCCTTGAGCGTCGGTTCCGTCGCCCGCGATTTTAATGGCACCTGCATCGAGGCGATCGACGGTTCCGTGCGCGATATTGTTCTGCGCACGCAGGAACTCGGCACCTTCGATCTCATCTATGCCGCCGGTCTTTACGATTACCTGAACGATCGCGTGGCGATCAAGCTGACGCGGCGCTGCATGGACATGCTGAAACCCGGCGGCATGTTCCTCTTCGCCAACTTCTCGGAAGACATCGTCGTCGACGGTTACATGGAAACCTTCATGAACTGGGCGCTGCTTTTGCGCTCCAAGGCGGATATGTGGCGCATCGTCAATGCCAGCGCCGATCCCGCAAGCATCGAGGCGGAGGTGTTCTTCGGCGAGAACCACAATATCGTTTACGCCACGATGCGTAAGAAGATGTGAAGCAAGAGCCGCGCTCGTTAGGTTTTCGTGGAAGGCCGGCGCATGCTGCTTGTTTCTTCTCCCCACCGGGGAGAAGAAACGTGCGGAGACACCCTGCGCATTCCGCAGTACGCCGGCTTCCGCCTTCGCCAATAACCATTTGATTAAACCCTGTCGCGGGCCTAAGAATCCGCGCCGGATGCGTTGCAAAATGGAATGGCTGAAATGAAGAGATATTATTCGGATATGGGCGGTCTGCCGGGGCAGACGGAACTGCTGTCGAGCAAGGCTGTTTTCAAGACCGCCTATGCGGTGATCCCCAAGACTGTCATGTCCGATATCGTGACAAGCGTGCTGCCGCACTGGACCGGCACCCGGGCCTGGATCATCGCCCGGCCGATGACCGGGTTTTCCGAGACCTTCGCGCAATATATCGTCGAGATACAGCCGGGCGGCGGCAGCGACCGACCGGAGCCGGATGAGAGGGCGCAAGCGGCGATCTTCGTTGTGGAAGGCGAGATGACCGTGGCGTTCGAGGGTGCGCAGCATGCGCTGCGGGAGGGCTCGTTCGCTTTCCTGCCGGCCGGCGCGCGCTGGCAGGTCAGGAATTCCGGCAAGGCGCCCGTCAAATTCCACTGGGTGCGCAAGGCGTTTCAGGCGGTCGAAGGGCTGGAGCCGCCGCCGGCGATCTTCACGCATGAAGACGAAAATGCCATGTCGGCCATGCCCGATACCGATGGCAAATGGGCCACGACGCGCTTCATCGATCCGGAAGACGTGCGTTATGACATGCACCTCAACATCGTCACCTTCGAGCCGGGTGCGACCATTCCCTTCATGGAAACCCATGTGATGGAACACGGTCTTTATGTGCTAGAAGGCAAGGCCGTCTACCGGCTCAACGAAGACTGGGTGGAAGTGCAGGCGGGCGATTTCATGTGGCTGCGCGCCTATTGCCCGCAGGCCTGTTATGCGGGCGGCCCCGGCCGGTTCCGTTACCTGCTCTATAAGGACGTGAATCGTCACGTGAAGCTCTGGTAACGGGTGTAACACCGTAAAACCCGTGAATTATCGCGTAATCCGGCGGCTTGCGCGATAAATGCTTGCGTTAGATTGAATATCCCTAATAAATCCTGAGATGCGGGCGGCTGTCGCCGTTCCGCACCCTTTGGCCTCCCCCCGCATCTATCCTTGAGAAGACTGCCGTATGAGTGAGACAATCGATACCAATGTCTTCAATCTTGCGCCCGTGGCGATGTGGATCGAAGATTTCAGCGCGGTCAAGAGCCAGTTCGATATCTGGCGGGCAGAGGGTGTCGAGGATATCAGGGCATTTCTTCTGGAAGATTTATCGCGGGTGGCGGCCTGTTCGCAGAAAATCCGCGTCATCCAGGTCAACGCCAAGACGCTCGAACTGTTCGAGGCGCGCGATCAGGCGCATCTCGTCGACAATCTGCACCGGATCTTTCGCGACGATATGCTCGAAAGCCATGTGAACGAGCTGTCTGAACTCTGGGCGGGCAAGACGGAATTCACCAGCAATGCGGTGAATTATTCGATCGGCGGCAGGCGGCTTGACATCCAGCTGCGCGGTGCGGTCATTCCCGGCCACGAAGATGGCCTCAGCCGGCTGCTTTTGACCACCGAGGATGTGACGGAGCGGGAGGAGGCCCGCCGCAAGGAGCTTCTCAATCGCCGTTATGCCGAAGGCATGTTCAAGCATTCGCCCGTTTCGCTCTGGGTGGAGGATTTCAGCCGGGTGCGTCGACTGATCGAGGAGGTTCGCGAGCGCGGCATCATCGATTTCCGGGTGTTCATGGATGTGCATCCCGAATTCGTGCGGCAGTGCATGAGCGAGATCCGTGTCATCGATGTCAACCGCGCGACGCTCGACCTGTTCTGCGCGCCGGACCGGCAGGTTCTGCTGCACCGGCTCGGCGATATTTTCCGCGGCGAGATGGAAAAGCCGTTCCGGGAACAGCTGATGGAGCTTTGGAACGGCAATCTCACCCATCACCGTGAGGTGGTGAACTATGCGCTTGACGGCTCGGAGCGGCATGTTCTCCTGCATTTTTCCGTCTTTCCCGGCCATGAGCATGATTGGTCGCTGGTGCAGGTGGCGCTGACGGATATTACCGCGCGCAAGAAGGCGGAAGCATATCTGGAATATCTCGGCAAGCACGACGTGCTGACCAAGCTGCACAACCGCGCTTTCTATTCCGACGAGCTGAACCGGCTGGAGCGCAGCGCGCTCAGGCCGGTTTCGGCCATCGTCATCGATCTCAACGGTCTGAAGGACGCCAATGACAAGCTTGGCCACGATGCGGGCGACGCTTTGCTGCGGCGGGTGGGCGAGGTGCTGAACGGCGTGGTGACCGCGCCGAACCATGCCGCCCGCATTGGCGGCGATGAATTCGCCATCCTTCTTCCCGGCGCCGACAGGCAGATCGCCGCCGCCATGGTCGAAACCGTCTATGAACTGCTGAAGATCAACAACCAGTTTTATTCCAGTGCGCCGCTCAGCCTCTCCTTGGGAGTGTCGACCAGCGAGGCGGGCGAGACCATGGAATCCCTGGTGCGCCGCGCCGATATGAACATGTACGAGCAGAAGAACGCCCACTACGCGGCCCTGCGCAACAGGTCCGCCGATAATAGCGATACGACGAAGAACGGGTCGCCGGAAGCCACCTCGCTGAAACGCCTGTTCTGAACGGGCGGGCAGGGTGCGCCTGCGGCGCCGGGCTTGGCCCTCGTCGCCTTGATAATCGGCGCTATACCGTTGTTCCGGGATCTGCCAACGCTGCAGGTGATCGGACCTGTCCCGAGCGTGAGGTGAAAAGGGTTTCCGGATTTGCATCAATCCGGCTGTCGCCCTATGCCCGGCCACATGCTGATCGGCTCGCCGCTCCTCCGCACAACACCTTTGCACATCGTCCTGCACTATTCACAAGCGCGTGAGGCGCTTTTGCGCTGCAACAATTCCGTTGCCAGAATTTTACATACGTCTTAGTATGTATGTAAATGTGACCTATTTTATGGATTCGGAGCGCAGTATGGCGAAGAAATTGGGGCAGATCGTGGCGGTGTTGTTGACGGGCATCGTTCTGGTCGGATGTGGCGACGAGCAGGCGTCTGCGCCCGGCGCGCCGCCGCCCGGCGGGGTCAAGGTCGTGACCGTGAAGCCGGAGGAGTTGCCCATCACCAATGAATTGCCGGGACGCATCGCGCCGACGCGGCTTGCCGAAGTGCGTCCGCGCGTTTCCGGCATCATCGTCGAGCGGGTGTTCGAGCAGGGCTCACTGGTGAAGGAAGGCGATGTTCTCTACCGGATCGATCCCGCGCCGTTCCAGGTGCGCGTCGACAGCGCCGAAGGCACATTGCGCCGGGCGCAGGCCGCACAGCTGCAGGCGCGGCAGACGGCCGACCGGCAGCAGCAGCTGCGCCGTTCCAATGTCGGCTCGCAGCAGGAGTTCGACAATGCCATCGCCCTGCTGGCGCAGGCCGATGCCGAGGTGGCGGTTGCCGAAGCCGGTGTGGCGGAAGCAAGGCTCAATCTGCAATATGCGGATGTGAAGGCTCCGATCAGCGGCGTCATCGGCAGGGCGCGCATCACCGAGGGTGCGCTCGTCAGCGCTACCGGTTCGGAAAGCCTGGCGACGATCCAGCAGCTCGATCCCATCTATGCCGACTTCACCCAGCCGGCGGCCGATCTCATTCGCCTGCGCAAGGCGCTGCAGGACGGCCAGCTGATGACCGGCCCGAACGAGGCCGAAGTCAACCTGCTGTTCGATGATGGCAGCCGTTACCCCGTTCCGGGCCGCCTGCTGTTTTCCGAGGCGGCGGTGGATGAGACCACCGGCCAGGTGACGCTGCGCGGCGAATTCCCCAATCCGAACGGCGATCTGCTGCCGGGCATGTATGTCCGTGTGCAGATCCAGCAGGGCATCCAGAAGGCGGCCTTTGCCGTGCCGCAGCAGGCGGTGCAGCGCGATGCGGGCGGGCAGGCGAGCGTGCTTGTCGTCAATGCCGAAGACACCGTCGAACAGCGCCGCGTCAGCGTCGGTCGCTCCATCGGTGATCGCTGGGTGATTTCGGACGGCCTGAAGGATGGCGACCGCGTCGTCGCCGAAGGTTTCCAGAAAACCGCGCCGGGCGCCAAGGTGAAGCCCGAGCCGTGGTCTGCGGAACCTGATGTCGCTGCTGCCGGCAGCGAGGCTGCAGCCCCTGCCGCGAAGCAATAAGGACCGATTTAATGGCACGTTTTTTCATCGATCGGCCCATTTTTGCCTGGGTCGTCGCCATCTTCATCATGCTGGCGGGCCTGCTCGCCATTCCCATGTTGCCGATTGCGCAATATCCGAATGTGGCGCCGCCGCAGATTTCGATCGGGACCAGCTATCCGGGCGCCGCGCCTGAGGACATTTACCAGAGCGTCACGCGTCCCATCGAGGAAGAGCTGAACGGCGTTCCCGGCCTGATCTATTTCGAATCGACCTCGGAATCCTCGGGCCGCATTTCGATCAACGTGACGTTCGAGCCCGGCACCAATATCGGTGAGGCGCAGGTCGAAGTTCAAAACCGCATCGCACGCGTTGAACCCCGCCTGCCGCAATCGGTGACGCAGCAGGGCCTGCGTGTCGAACAGGCCGGCACCTCGTTCCTGATGATGGTGGCGCTCACCTCCGTTGACGGCAATACCGACGCCATCGGTCTCGGCGATTATCTGAGCCGTAACGTGCTGGGCGAATTGCGCCGTGTGCCGGGTGTGGGCAGCGCGCAGTTGTTCGCCACCCAGCGTTCCATGCGCATCTGGATGGACCCGGACAAGATGCTGGGCCTCAGCCTGACCTCGAACGATGTCATCAACGCCATCCAGGCGCAGAACTCGCAGGTCGCCGCCGGCCGCATCGGCGCATCGCCGAACCCCGTCGGCCAGCAGATTTCCGCGACCGTCAACGTGCAGGGCCAGCTGACCTCGCCGGAGGAGTTCGGCTCCATCGTGCTGCGCGCCAATCCGGACGGTTCTTCCGTGCGGTTGCGCGATGTCGCGCGCATCGAGGTGGGTGGCGAGAGCTACAACTTCTCGAGCCGCCTGAACGGCAAGCCGAGCGCCGCCATCGGCGTTCAGCTGTCGCCGACAGGCAATGCCATGCAGACCTCCGAGGGCGTGCGCGCCACGATGGAGGAACTGTCGCGTTATTTCCCGCAGGGTATCGAATATGAGATTCCCTACGACACCAGCCCCTTCGTTAAAATCTCGATCCAGAAGGTGATCAACACGCTGGTGGAGGCGATCATCCTCGTCTTCGTGGTGATGTTCGTTTTCCTTCAGAACATCCGCTACACCATCATTCCGACGCTCGTGGTGCCCGTGGCGCTGCTCGGCACCTGCGCCATCATGTATGTCTCGGGTTTCTCGATCAACGTTCTGACCATGTTCGCCATGGTTCTCGCCATCGGCATTCTGGTGGATGACGCAATCGTCGTCGTCGAGAATGTCGAGCGCATCATGGCGGAAGAGCATCTGTCGCCGAAGGAGGCGACCCGCAAGGCGATGGGCCAGATTTCCGGCGCCATCATCGGCATCACGCTGGTGCTGACGGCGGTGTTCGTGCCGATGGCCTTCTTCCCGGGTGCTGTCGGTATCATCTACCAGCAGTTCAGCCTCACCATGGTGGTGTCCATCCTGTTCTCGGGCTTCCTCGCGCTGTCGCTCACGCCCGCGCTCTGCGCGTCGTTCCTGAAGCCGATCAAGGCCGGGCACCATGAGAAGAAAGGCTTCTTCGGCTGGTTCAACCGCAACTTCGACAAGGCGTCGCATAAATATTCCTCGTCCGTGGGCGGCATCATCAAGCGTTCGGGCCGTTTCATGGTCATCTATGCGGCGCTGCTGGCCGGTCTCGGCTGGGCCTATATGCAGCTGCCGAGCTCGTTCCTGCCGAATGAGGACCAGGGCTATCTGATCGTCGATATTCAGGCGCCGGCGGAAGCCAGCACCGAGCGCACCCTGCAATCCATCCAGCAGATCGAGAAGATCTTCATGGAAGAGCCGGCGGTGGAACGCGTCATTGCGATTTCGGGCTTCTCCTTCTCCGGTTCCGGCCAGAATGCCGGCCTTGCCTTCGCCACGCTGAAGGACTGGAGCGAACGCGGGCCCGAGGATTCGGCCGCTGCGATTTCCGCTCGGATCAACGGCAAATTGTGGGGGATTCCGGATGCCATGTCCTTTGCCCTGTCGCCGCCGCCGATCCAGGGTCTCGGCAACTCCAGCGGTTTCACCTTCCGTCTCCAGGACAGGTCGGGAGCCGGCCAGACCGCGCTCAGCGCGGCAGGCGCACAGCTCATGGCTGCCGCCCGCCAGAGCCCCATCCTTGCCGGCCTTCGTATCGAAGGCATGCCGGATGCGGCGCAGGTCAATCTCATCATCGACCGTGAGAAGGCCAACACCTTCGGCGTCACCTTCAGCGACATCAACGCCACCATCTCGGCCAATATGGGGTCGTCTTACGTCAACGACTTCCCCAATTCCGGCCGCATGCAGCGCGTGACGGTGCAGGCGGAGCAGGGCCAGCGCATGAAGACGGAGGATCTGCTGAACCTCAACGTCCGCAACGCCAATGGCGGCATGGTGCCTGTCAGCTCCTTCGCCACGGTGGAATGGGTGCGCGGCCCCTCGCAGGTGGTGGGTTACAACGGCTACCCGGCCATCCGCATCAGCGGCCAGTCCGCGCCCGGTTATTCCTCGGGTGACGCCATTGCTGAAATGGAGCGTCTGGCCAGCGAATTGCCGAGCGGTTTCGGTTTCGAATGGACCGGCCAGTCGCTGCAGGAAATCCAGTCGGGCTCGCAGGCGCCGGCGCTGATCGGCCTCAGCGTGCTGTTCGTCTTCCTGCTTTTGGCGGCGCTTTATGAAAGCTGGTCCATTCCGCTTTCCGTCATGCTGGTGGTGCCTCTCGGGGTCATCGGTTCGGTGGCGGCGGTGATGCTGCGCGGCATGCCGAACGACGTCTACTTCCTGGTGGGCCTCGTCGCCATCATCGGCCTGTCCGCAAAGAACGCGATCCTGATCATCGAATTCGCCAAGGATCTGCGGGCGGAAGGAAAATCCACCTATGATGCGACGGTGGAGGCGGCGCACCTGCGCTTCCGGCCGATCCTGATGACCTCGCTTGCCTTCTCGCTCGGCGTGCTGCCGATGGCGATTGCTTCGGGCGCCAGCGCGGCGAGCCAGAACGCCATCGGCACCGGCGTGCTCGGCGGCATGATCTCGGCGACGATCCTTGCGATCTTCTTCGTCCCCGTCTTCTTCGTCTTTGTCATGAAGATTTTCGGCGATAGGAAGAAAGAGAGCCAGATTGCTGCTGACGCCGTATCGCCGGCGGAATAAAACGGATGCAGGGCCAGCCCGGGACTACGTGATTACGTCCATGTGAAGAGGGGCTGGCGACAGAGAAAAGGCACGGTGCGAAAGCGCCGTGCCACGATTGGAAGGAGAAACAGGAATGCGCCGTACCAAGGCCGAGGCAGAAGAGACCCGTCTGGCGATCCTTGCCGCTGCCGAGCGGGTGTTCTTCAAGAAGGGCGTGGCCAACAGTTCGCTGGACGAGGTGGCGGCCGCGGCCGGAGTGACGCGCGGGGCGATATACTGGCATTTTTCCAGCAAGGCCGACCTGTTCATCGGCCTCTACGAATCCGTGGCGCTGCCGGAATCGGATCTGCTGGATTTCGGCGATCCTGATCTCAAAGGGGCGGCGCTGCTGGCCAAGATCGAGGAAGCGGCGTGCCGGTGGCTTGCGCTTCTGGCGGAAGACGAGCAGCGCCAGCGCATCATGACCATCAGCCTGCGCACCAATTATTCCGACGAATTCGCCCCCGTCCTGCGTGCTCAGGAAGAGCTGGATCGTTACCACAAGGACCGGCTGGAGGCTGCTTTTGAGCGTGCGCAGGCCGAAGGTGTCTTCAACGACAACTGGACGGCGGAATCGGCGCTCGGTGCGCTCTACTGGCTGATCAAAGGCATAGTTTACGACTGGCTGCTGTTCGGAAAGCGTTTCGATCTGGTGAAGGAAGGCGCAGAGGCCATGCATCGCCTCATGAAGGGGTTCCAGCACCCCCCGACGCCATGATGGAAGGCCGCTGCACCAGCGCGCCGCTCCAGTCAAATTTGAGTGTATTCTAAAAGACCAGCGAAAATTGCTTTACGTACCTCAAAACGGACGCTAGCTTCTTCTTCGAGCTTTGGGAGGAGTTCGCAGATGGTCATTTCAGGTAAAATCAAGGGGCAGGCGCCGTTCGTTTCCGCTGGCAGCCGGTGACGGCACATGGCTTCTGCTGACGAAGCTCCAGACCCGGCCTTCATCCGGACGGTCGGGCTGTCTAAATCCTTCGGGCCGGTACAGGTCCTGAAGGATATCGAGATCGCGGTGCGGGCCGGCGAGGTCCATGCGATCATAGGCGAGAACGGCGCCGGCAAGTCGACGCTGATGAAGCTGCTGGCGGGCAATGAGAAGCCGTCGCGGGGTGAAATCCTCATCGATGGTGCAGCCGTTTCGCTCGGCGGGCCGGTGGATGCCGAACATCGCGGCATCGTTCTCGTGCACCAGGAAATATTGCTGGCCCCGGATTTGACGGTGGCGCAGAACATTTATCTCGGCCGCGAGGTGCGCCGGGGAGCCATGGTGGACGACCGCGCCATGCGCGCCGGCGCCCGCAAGGCGATCGCCGATCTCGGCGCTACGATCGATCCGGACGCCATTGTCGGCAGCCTGTCGATTGCCCAGCGGCAGCTCGTTCAGATCGCCCGTGTTCTGCTCGTGCCGCATCGCGTCGTCATTTTCGACGAGCCGACGGCGAGCCTCACGCCCATCGAGACGGATGCGCTGCTGAATGTCATCAGGGATATCAGGGCGAAGGGCGTTGCCGTGCTTTATATTTCGCACCGCCTGCCTGAAGTGAAGGAGATTGCCGACCGGGTGACGGTGCTGCGCGACGGCAGACTGGTCGCCTCCCATCCGGCATCGGCGCTGGAGCCTGCCGACATGGCGCGGCTGATGGTGGGGCGCGACGTTGCCAAGCTTTATCCCGACCGCGCCGCCGGCGGCGAGCACGAGCCGGTCCTGCAGGTGGAGCATTTCACCGTTCCCGCTTATGCGCAGGATGCCGGCTTCAGCCTGCGCAGGGGTGAAATCCTCGGTTTCGCGGGTCTGGTCGGCGCCGGCAGAACGGAACTCATGGAAGGAATACTCGGCCTGCGCGCCGGTCGCGGAACGGTGCGTCATAACGGCAGGCCGGTGCATTTCGCAAAGGCGGAAGACAGCCTGAAGGCCGGCATCGTTTATCTGAGCGAGGACCGCAAGGGCAAGGGCCTGCTGCTTGGCAAGGATCTGCGGGTCAATCTGACGCTTGCTTCGCTCAGGAAATTCAGTCGGCTGTTCCAGATCGATATCCGCCGGGAGACGGCGGCGCTCGACGATGCGGTCCGCGATTTCGACATCCGCACCGGCCGCAAGGATCTGCTGGCCGGCCAGCTCTCCGGCGGCAACCAGCAGAAGCTGCTTCTGGCCAAGATGATGCTGCTCGATCCGTCCATCGTCATCATCGACGAACCGACGCGCGGCATCGATATCGGCACCAAGGAACAGATCTACCGCTTTATCGCCAAACTGGCGGATGAGGGGCGTTCCATCATCGTGGTTTCTTCGGAAATGCCGGAACTGATCGGCATCTGCGACCGCATTCTGGTGATGCGGTCGGGCCGGATCGTCGGTGAGGTGACCGGTGAGCGCATGACTGAAAACGACATCGTGGCGCTGGCGACGGGTGTTCACACGCAGGAACCCGCCTGAGCGCCCGGCGTCCCGGGAAACATGGCCCGACAAAGAGACCGAGGGGAAACATGACTGAGGCCGCACTTGATAACGGCAAGACGCCGAAGACCTCTAAGGACTGGGATCTGCGCGCCGTAGCACCCTTTGTGGCGCTGGCCCTGCTTCTGGTTCTCGGCGCCATCGCCAATCCCAATTTCATCGGCATCGACAATCTTCTGAACGTCGTCACCCGCAGCGCCTTCATCGCCATCATCGCGCTTGGCGCAACCTACGTCATCACGTCGGGCGGGCTCGATCTTTCGGTCGGCGCCATGGTGGCTTTCGTCGCCAGCCTGATGATCCTGTTCATGAATAGCGGCGTCATCGCCAGTCCGCTTCCGATGCTGCTCACCGCCATGGCGCTGGCGCTCGCCATTGGCGCGGCCTGCGGGCTGACGAACGGTCTCATCACCACCATCGGCCGTATCGAGCCCTTCATCGCCACGCTCGGCACCATGGGCATCTATCGCGGCTTGACCACATGGCTGTCGCAGGGCGGCGCGATCACGCTGCGTAACCCGGAAATCCAGACGCTTTATCGCCCGGTCTATTTCGGCAATATCCTCGGCGTACCGGTGCCTGTCATTGTCATCTTCGTCACCGCTGCCATAGCCGCCTTCGTGCTTTACCGCACCCGTTATGGCCGGCATCTGACAGCCGTTGGCTCAAGCGAGGATGTCGCACGATATTCCGGCATCTCGGTCGCCCGGGTCCGCACCATCGCTTATGTGGTGCAGGGGCTCTGTGTCGCCGTTGCGGTGCTGCTTTACGTGCCGCGTCTTGCCTCCACCTCCGCCACGACAGGCATGTTGTGGGAGCTTCAGGCGATCACCGCCGTCGTCGTCGGCGGCACGGCGCTGAGGGGCGGGGTGGGGCGCATCTGGGGTACGATCTGCGGCGCTTTCATTCTGGAGATCGTCGGCAACATCATGATCCTGTCGAACTTCGTCAGCGAATATCTGATCGGCGCCATTCAGGGGGCCATCATCATCATCGCCATGCTGGTGCAGCGTTCGCTCAGCCGCAGGTGACGCATCACGCCGCGCCATGTGGGGCAGGCGCGGTCGAAGGAGGAACGCCCCGGTCTTGGGAGGAAAGAGACTATGCGTAGTAAATTCATCGGCGTGGCCTTTGCCGCGCTGGCCACGGTGCTTGCCGCTTCAGCGCATGCGCAGGACAAGAAGGTCACCATCGGCGTATCCATTCCGGCCGCCGACCATGGCTGGACGGCGGGCGTCGTTTATCACGCCGAGCGTGTGGCGAAGCTGCTGATGCAGGAACATCCGGGGCTCAATGTCATCGTCAAGACATCGCCGGATGCCGCCAATCAGGCGAATGCGCTCCAGGACCTTGCCGTGCAGGGGCTCGACGCGCTTGTCGTCTTGCCGTCCGATCCCGATCCGCTGGTCAACGCCATCAAGGAGATCAAGGACAAGGGCACCTTCGTCGCGCTGGTCGACCGCGCGCCGAGCGTCAACGACAATTCGATCCGCGATATCTATGTAGCCGGCAATAACCCGGCGCTTGGCCAGGTGGCGGGCGAATACATCAAGAAGACAACGCCGAACGCCGAAGTCGTGGTCATCCGCGGCCTGCCGATCCCGATCGACCAGCAGCGCCAGGATGGTTTCGACAAGGGCATTGCCGGTTCCAGCGTCAAGGTTCTCGACCGCCAGTACGGCAACTGGAACCGCGACGACGCCTTCCGCGTGATGCAGGACTATCTGACCAAATACAAGAAGATCGACGTGGTCTGGTGTCAGGATGACGACATGGCGATTGGTGTGCTGGAAGCCATCCAGCAGGCGAAACGCACCGATATTCAGTATATCGTTGCGGGCGCCGGTTCCAAGGACATGATCAAGAAGGTTATGGACGGCGACAAGCTGGTGCCGGTCGACGTGCTCTATCCGCCGGCGATGGTGGCGACCGCCATGCAGCTGACGGCCGGGCATTTTTACGACCAGGTGCCGGTCGCGGGTGAATATATCCTCGATGCGACGCTCATCACCAAGGACAATGCCGAGCAGTTCTATTTCCCGGATTCGCCGTTCTGATAAGGGTTCCGGCCATGCGACGCCCGCTGGAAGGCGGGCGTAGTGATGGGCGGAAACCTTTTTCTCGACACGCGAAGGAGGGAATGCAGCAAACATTTCCTCACACGCGACGTCATCCTCGGGCTTGACCCGAGGATCCACCGCCTGCCGAAACATGGATCCTCGGGTCAAGCCCGAGGATGACGGAGGTGCGGGCTCTCTGCGGCCAAAACACCCGCGTCCTCACCCATTCTTCCTGAACCACGCCGAAAGATAATCCACGAAGCTGCGCACCTTGGCGGGCAGGTAGCGGCGATGCGGATAGACCGCGTAGATGCCCCTGTCCTTCGAAATATAGTCATCGAACAGCGTCACCAGCTCGCCGGACTGGATATAGGGCCGGGCGATGAAATCCGGCACCATGGCGATGCCGAGGCCGGCGCGGGCGGCGCGCAGCGTCGCCTGCGGGCTGTTGACCTCGATCGGCCCGCTGATGGCGACGGAGTTCGAGCCGCCATCCGGTTCGAAATAGCGCACGGAGTTATGAAAGCGCGTATTGGTGTCGATGATGAAGGGCACGCGGGCGAAATCCTGCGGCCCGTCGAGCGGCCCGTATTGTGCCACGAAATCCGCCGTCGCCACCGCATAGACCCGGAAATCGGAAAGCTTGCGGGCGATGAGGCCCGAATCTTCCAGCCGGGTGATCCGAACGGCAAGGTCGAAACCTTCCTCGATCAGGTCGACGAATCGGTCCTCGGCGACGATTTCCAGCGACAGTTCCGGATTTTCCTTGGCGAAGTCTATCAGGCTCTGGCCGACATCGGCGTCGATGAAGGTGCGGGGAACGGAAATTCTGAGCTTGCCCTTCAGATCGGCATTTTTTTCGCGCACCAGATCGGCGAGGTTGTCGATCTCCTTCAAAATGTCGGAAGCGGTGCGGTAATAGGTGTGCCCAGCCTCCGTCAGCGAAAACTGCCTTGTCGTGCGGTTGAGGAGCAACGCGCCGAGATCGTCCTCCAGTTCCCGCACATATTTGGATAGCAGCGCCTTGGAGCGCCCCGTCTTGCGCGCCGCGGCGGAAAAACCCTCCGCTTCGACAACATCGATAAAGGCGCGAATGCGGGTCAGCGTGTCCATGAAAATTCTCCGGTTCGTTCCACATAATTGAACGCTGGAGGGCGACTGTTCAACCTTAAAATCGCTGCCGAAAAAATCCGCGATATGATGAAAAAATCCTCTTGATTATGACGGCGAATATTCTTATTTCCCGTGCTGCCCAAAGTCGCACGTGCCCATGTGTGTCCGCCGATTCCTCGATGTGGTGAGGATTTAGGTAAGGTACCTGGAACTAACCCCTCCAGTCGCTATTCCGGCCAACCGGAAAATGCGAGGACATACGAAGCAACGACGGTGCGGGCCTTTCTGGTTCTCTGCCGGCTTTCCATCAGCCGGGGTACTAAAGAGGCACACCATCATTGCCTGAAGTGCGGTCGGGTCATTCCCTCCAATCCATGGCAGACAAAGCCGAATGATGCTCTGGCAGGGCATCGTTCACATTCGCGCCTTGAGCGTATGCTATCGATTCTGCGCCTCCACCGGCTGATTCGAATGCATATCTCGAGCGTCCTTTGTCCTTCGGATTTTTTCCGAAGCCGGTTTTATAGGGAATATATCGATGACGACTGCACGCATTCTCGACTTCATCAAGACCCGACGTCCCGAAGGCCCTTGCCTCGTGGTTGATCTCGACGTCGTGCGCGACAATTTCAACGCTTTCCGGCATTCCCTGCCGAATAGCGCCATCTATTACGCCGTCAAGGCAAACCCGGCTCCCGAAATTCTGAAGCTGCTCGCTTCGCTCGGCTCCAACTTCGATTGCGCCTCCGTGGCTGAAATCCAGATGGCGCTCGATGCCGGTGCGACGGCTGACCGTATCTCCTTCGGCAACACCATCAAGAAGGAACGCGATGTTGCGCGCGCCCATGCGCTCGGTATCGATCTCTTCGCCGTTGATAGCCATGAGGAAGTCGAGAAGGTTGCCCGCGCTGCTCCCGGCGCCCGCGTATTCTGCCGTGTGCTGACGGATGGCGAAGGCGCCGAATGGCCGCTGTCGCGCAAGTTCGGCTGCGTGCCGCAGATGGCTGTCGACGTTCTCGTCTACGCTCATCAGCTCGGCCTGGAATCCTACGGCGTGTCCTTCCATGTCGGTTCGCAGATGATGAATCTCGACGCATGGGATGCGGCGCTGGCCGATGCCAAGCGCGTATTCGCATCGCTTGCCAAGCAGGGCATCCACCTGCAGATGGTCAATATGGGTGGTGGTTTCCCGACCAAGTACCTGCGCGACGTTCCCGCCGCCGAAGAATACGGCCAGGCGATCGACACGGCGCTGCGCAAGCACTTCGGCAACCATATCCCGAAGACGATCATCGAGCCGGGCCGCGGCATGGTCGGCAATGCCGGCGTCATCAAGGCGGAAGTCGTTCTCGTGTCGCGCAAGTCCGACAATGACAACCACCGCTGGGTGTTCCTCGACATCGGCAAGTTCGGCGGTCTCGCCGAGACGATGGACGAGGCTATCCGTTACCCGATCCGCACCGAGCGCGATCAGGACGAGATGGAGCCCTGCGTTCTGGCCGGTCCGACCTGCGACAGCGCCGACGTGCTGTATGAAAAGAACATGTACCCGCTGCCGGTCTCGCTGACCATCGGCGACGAAGTTCTGATCGAAGGCACGGGCGCTTACACGACCACCTATTCGGCGGTCGCGTTCAACGGTTTCGAGCCGCTGAAGGCCTACGTCATCTAAGGCATCGAACCGAAAAGCGTTACGCGGTTTTCGGAAAATCCGATGCTCATTAAAAGTCCGAGCGCCGTCCGCTGAGCAGGGCGGCGTCTCGACCAAGCTTCCGTTCCGGCCCTGCCGATTGTGCTGTTGCGCAAATCCCTGCTTGCTGCACCTCTTCCAGCCGAGGAAAGCGTGTCGGCGGGCCGGAACGGCTCCACCAATTTTTCATCAAGGGCCGCGTGTGGGCGGTAGTGTGACGGGAGGCCAAGGATGGCCGCTCTTTTGAATTCGGTACGGGCATTTTTCACGCCGCAGACATTTCATGTCGATCAGGAAAATCCGGGCGATGTCGTCGCCCGTGAGAACCTGCTTGACCGCGCCATGGGCGCTGGCCGCCGCCGCAAGTCTTCCGAAAAGCTGCGCGCGGGCCGCGTTCCGGCCGAAGGCCTGGCGCTCGTCGCCCGCGATGAGGACGGCCATGTCATCGGCACGATGCGCCTGTGGAATGTCGAGGCCGGCATCTCGCGCGAGGGCCGCGCCGTCGAAGCGCTGCTGCTCGGCCCGCTGGCCGTCGATGCCGCCCATGAGGGCAAGGGCATCGGTTCGGCGCTGATGCGCGCCGCCATTGCCGAGGCCACCAAGCGTGGCCACGGCGCCGTTCTTCTGGTTGGCGATGCGCCCTATTACGAGCGTTTCGGCTTTTTCGCCGACAAGGCCCAGCACCTCATCATGCCCGGCCCGTTCGAGCGCAGCCGTTTCCTGGCGCTGGAACTGAAAGCCGGCTGGCTTGAAGGCGCTGTCGGTTTGCTGGTTGCGAGTGGCCGACGGCTCTCGGCCTGAGACTGGCCCTCGCTGCTGATATCAAACCTCGGCCCAAAGCCGGGGTTTATTGTTTCTGCTTTATGGCCATGGGGTTGGCCGTTGCCCGCCGATAATTTCTCGGCACCTCTTGCACGCGGAAATTTACGGGTATATACCCGAGACAAATGCCAAACGATAGCTGCCATTGCATCCTGTTGCGCAAAGCATCCCGCAAGGTCTCGTCCTATTATGACGAGGCCCTAGCGCCGCTTGGCGTCAATATCGGCCAGTTCAGCCTGCTGCGAAACATCAACCGCACCGCGCCTGTTTCGCTGACCGATCTGGCCGCGCGGGTGGAACTGGATCGCTCCACTGTCGGCCGCAACGCCAAGGTGCTGGCGCGCATGGGGCTGGTGGCCATCGGTCACGGCGAGGATCAGCGGGAAGCGATGCTGACCGTGACGAAGGAAGGCCACGCGATCCTGAAGGCGGGCGCGCCGCTCTGGGATGGGGTGCAGGATGAAATAGAGGCCCGGCTTGGGCCTGAGAAGACAGCGCAATTGCAGGAACTGCTCGCAGCCCTGTGATTTTTGGGGACGTAAGCGGGTATCTGCCCGCAATACAGGGTATATACCCGTAAAATATCGGCCACGGCCGCTGGAAAGGGAATTTGAACATGCTCTCCATACGCCTCGCCAGCTGGATGGCCGGCAGAAATCTGCATTATGGCTGGGTCGTCGCCGCAACCACCTTTTTGACCATGCTGGCCACTGCCGGTGCGATGGGATCTGCGGGGGTGATGATCCAGCCGCTGCATCAGGAATTCGGCTGGGATATCGCCGATATTTCCTCCGCAATGGCCGTCAGGCTGGTGCTTTTTGGCCTGCTCGGGCCCTTTGCCGCCGCCTTCATGAATCATTTCGGTATCCGGCAGGTGGTGTCCACGGCGCTCGCCCTGATCATGGGCGGCATTGTCGCTTCCTTCTTCATGACCGAGGTATGGCAATTGCTGCTGCTCTGGGGCGTGGTAATCGGCGTCGGCACCGGCATGACCGCGCTGGTATTGGGCGCCACCGTGGCGACACGCTGGTTTTCCAAGCGCCGTGGGCTGGTGATCGGCCTGATGACAGCGAGCAACGCCACCGGCCAGCTGGTTTTCCTGCCGCTGCTGGCGGCGCTGACGGAAGCCTATGGCTGGCGAACCGCCTTGACCCTTTCCGTTGCGGTAATCGCCACCGCCATGGTCCTCGTCCTGCTTTTGATGCGTGACCATCCTGCCGATGTCGGCCTGCCGGCCTATGGCGAGACGGCGGTGGCAAAGCCGGTCAAGCAGGATCACAATCTTCTCGCCACACTGGTATCGCCGCTGGTGACCCTGAAGAGCGTCTCGGGCAACCCGGTGTTCTGGGTGCTTTTCGGCACCTTCTTTGTCTGCGGGCTTTCGACCAACGGCCTCATCCAGACACACTGGATTTCGATCTGCGGCGATTTCGGCATGGCAGCGGTGACGGCGGCGGGCACGCTGGCGGT
This sequence comes from Agrobacterium sp. GD03872, assembly GCF_029840625.1. Classification (NCBI taxonomy): domain Bacteria; kingdom Pseudomonadati; phylum Pseudomonadota; class Alphaproteobacteria; order Hyphomicrobiales; family Rhizobiaceae; genus Agrobacterium; species Agrobacterium sp. GD03872. The sequence continues at coordinate 19,726 of NZ_JAOCCY010000022.1, read as the reverse complement.
GATCGGCATTTTCGATTTCTTCGGCACGATCTTCGCCGGCTGGCTTTCTGACCGGTTCGACAATCGCTTCCTGCTGTTCTGGTTCTACGGTCTGCGCGGGCTTTCCCTGCTTTATCTCTCATTCTCGGGGTTCAGCTTCGTGGAGCTTTCGGTCTTCGCCGTCTTTTACGGGCTGGACTGGGTGGCGACCGTGCCGCCGACGGTGAAGCTCGCTGCCGAGAATTTCGGGCGCGAAAAGGCCGGTCTCGTTTTCGGCTGGGTGTTTGCCGGCCATCAGCTGGGAGCCGCCACCGCCGCCTTTGGCGCCGGTTTCTTCAAGAGCGACTTCGATACCTATATGCCAGCGCTGCAGATTGCCGGTCTGATGTGCATGATCGCGGCCGTCTCGGTTCTGCTTCTGCGCAAGCCGGGTTCCGCAACCCTGACGCCCCAGGCCGCGTGATAGAGGTGATGCACTGGAAGGAGGCCTGCAAATGCAGGCCCTTTTCGTATTTTTCCGGCATTTGCCAGGCTCGTTGCGCATCCGCTTCTCGATCGTTGGACGGCATTTGTTGCGTAATTGTCACAATGCTTGCCGGTTGATCGTTCCGATCCATGATCGGCGTCCCGGTTTGATCCATCTCAATCGGCCCGCCTCTCCCTTCGTCATAGTGGCCCCAAGCGGTTGCGGCCGGCGAAGATTCGCGAAAGCCCGCCGTCATCAGCCGGTTCCCGGGGACTTGCCCGGCTGCGGTGCGCTATAGGAGAGATGGAATGACGAACAGAAACAAAAAAACCGCCTTGCTTGCCAGTGTCGCAGTTGGTGTTGCGGCCATGCTGGTATCCGCCAATGCGATGGCCGCCGATCTGGCCCAGGCAGCGCCGGCCCCCACCGCCGAAGAGGCGATTGCAGCGGCAAGCCCGTGGATGCTGCGCGTGCGCGGCCTCGGCGTCATCACCCATGACAGCGGCAGGGTCGACGGTGTGCCGGGGGCGGGCCTGTCCTATTCGGACACCGTGATCCCGGAGCTCGACATCAGCTATTTCTTCACCGAAAACTTCGCCGCGGAGCTTATCCTCGGCACCACCTATGCCAAGATCAACGGCGAGGGTGTGCTGGCCGGCACGCCGGTCGGCAAGACGTGGTTGCTGCCGCCGACACTGACGCTGCAATATCACTTTACCGACTTCGGCGCTTTCAAGCCCTATATCGGCGCGGGCGTGAACTATTCGCTGTTCTATAACCAGACGGAAAAGCCCGGTTTCAGCAATCTCGACGTCAAGAACAAGGTCGGTGCAGCCGTGCAGGTCGGTTTCGACTATATGCTGGACGAGCATTGGGGCGTGAACTTCGACGTGAAGAAAATCTTCCTCGAGACCGACTGGACGGCGGAACTCGGCGGCACACCGATCAGCGGCAAGGCCAAGCTCGATCCATGGCTGATCGGCGCGGGTATCACCTATCGCTTCTGATCAAGGGATCGGCTGAGCGCCGCCTTTGACGGGCGGCGCTTTCTGGGCTATAGGGACGGCCACGGGCATAAGAGCCCCGGCCGTCCGCAGGCGTTTGCGCCCCTGGTGAAGCTCTTTCTTCAATAACGGTCATCCCATGTTTTGCATGTCGTCGATGGCAACGCGGACCCCCTTCGGAATAGTCGGCATGCGCATGTTGGAGAACCGTTATGAACGTGTCCAAACCGCTCCCCGCACTTGAGGGGCTGAAAGAACAGGCAAAGCGCCTGCGCGCCGCCCTTGATGATCAGGGGCAGGCAATCACCCATTCGAAAGCGCTGGAACTCATCGCCGCGCAATATGGCTTCCGCGACTGGAATACCCTGCACGCCACAGCCGGCAACCGCCCCGCCTTCAACCCCTATCTTCTGGGGTCGCGTGTGGAAGGATTTTACCTCGGCCAGCCCTTCGTGGCTTCGGTACTGGGCGTGCAGGCGCTCGGCGGCGATCCCGAACGTTACCGGCTGACCCTGCATCTCGACGATCTCGTGGATGTGGTGAGTTTCGAAAGCTTTTCCGCCTTCCGCCAGCGCGTCCACTGCAATGTCGACACATCCGGCCGCACCGTGGAGAAAACCTCCAACGGTCGGCCGCAGGTGGAGCTCGTCTGGTAGGGAGCCGCTGGGGATTCTAGCTATAGTGCGAGCACCCGCCGAGTGGCGGGTGTCCCATTTTTTGTCGGCAGGTTTAGATTCTCTTCCCCGCCGCATCGAACAGGTGGAAGTCTTTCGCCTGTGCGGCGATCTTCAGCGTTTCACCGATGCGAAGCTGCGAGCGGCCGTGGACGCGGAAGACGATTGTTGTGCCGTCGGCGAAGGAGCCGTGCACGTAGCTTTCCGCACCCACCAGTTCCACGGCGTCCACCTGCACGGTGCCGGTGAAGGCGGCGTCTGCGGGGGCTTCATCGGCAAGGGTAATGTCTTCGGGGCGAATGCCGAGCGTGGCGACGCCCTGCGGTAGTGCCGAGGTTCCCTGCACCGACCAGCCGGAAGAGCCGTTTGCCGATGTCGCGCCATCGCTCAGCAGGTTCATGGAGGGCGAGCCGATGAAGGTGGCGACGAAGGTGGTTGCCGGCTTTTCGTAAAGCTCGATCGGCGTGCCCATCTGCTCGATGCGGCCGGCATTCAGCACCACCAGCCGGTCGGCCAGCGTCATGGCCTCCATCTGGTCATGGGTGACATAAACGCTTGTCGTGGCGAGCGAGCGTTGCAGACGGCGGATTTCCACCCGCATCTGCACGCGCAGCTTGGCGTCGAGATTGGAGAGCGGCTCATCGAACAGGAAGGCGGCCGGCTTGCGCACGATGGCGCGGCCCATGGCCACGCGCTGGCGCTGGCCGCCGGAAAGCTGGCGCGGCTTGCGCTCCAGGAACTGCTCGATCTCCAGCGCCTTGGCCGCCTCGGTGATGCGCCGTTCGATCTCCTCCTTCGGCGTGTTACGGTTCTTCAGGCCATAGGCAAGGTTCTGGCGCACCGTCATATGCGGATAAAGCGCATAATTCTGGAACACCATGGCGATGTCGCGGTCGGAGGGTTCCAGATCGTTGACGACACGGTCGCCGATGACGATCTGGCCGCCCGAAATGCCCTCCAGCCCGGCGATCATGCGCAGCAGGGTGGATTTTCCGCAGCCGGAGGGGCCGACGAGCACGATCATTTCGCCGTCGGCGATATCCATCGACACGCCCTTGATGGCCTCGACATTGCCGCCATAAACCTTGCGGACGTCTTTCAGCGCAATTTTTGCCATTACTTCTCGGTCTCCACCAAACCTTTGACGAACCAGCGCTGCATCAGCACCACAACGATGACAGGAGGGATGATGGCGAGGATCGCCGTCACCATCACATAATTCCAGGGCGTCGAAGCGTCGGTGAAATCCACCATGCGCTTGAGGCCGATGATGATCGTGTTCATCTTGGCGTCGTTGGTCACGAGCAGCGGCCAGAGATACTGGGTCCAGCCATAGATGAACAGGATCACGAATAGGGCGGCGATATTGGTTCTCGACAGCGGCAGCAGAATATCGCGCATGAAGCGGAACGGACCTGCATTGTCGATACGCGCCGCCTCGACCAGTTCACCGGGAATGGTCAGGAAGAACTGCCGGAACAGGAACGTCGCCGTCGCAGATGCCATCAGCGGCAGCGTCAGTCCCGCATAGGTGTCGATCAACCCAAGATCGACGATGACCTTGTAAGTGGGCAGGATGCGCACTTCCACCGGCAGCATGAGGGTGATGAAGATCATCCAGAAAAAGCCCATGCGGAAGGGGAAGCGGAAAAAGACGATGGCGAAGGCCGACAGGAACGAAATGACGATCTTGCCGATGGCGATGGCGAGTGCCACGACGAAGCTGTTGAACAGCAGCCGCTCGAGGCTGACGCCGACCACTCTTTCGACGCCGCCGACCATGGCCTCGGTGTAATTGGCACTGAGATGGTCGCCGGGCAAAAGCGACATGGGCGGGCGGATGATATCCGTCGACGTCATGGAAGAAGCGACGAAGGTGTAATAGATCGGGAAGGCCACGATGATGATGCCGAGAACCAGCATCAGATGGGCGATCACGCGGGCGACCGGGCGATTTTCAATCATTGTGAAATCCTCAGCCGTAATGCACGCGCTTCTCGACGAAGCGGAACTGGAAGGCGGTGAGCGCGATGACGATCACCATCAGGATGACCGATTGCGCGGCGGAAGAGCCGAGGTTCAGGTTTACGAAGCCATCATTATAGACCTTGTAGACCAGCGTTTCCGTCGCCTTGGCGGGGCCGCCGCCGGTGACGGCATGGATGATGCCGAATGTATCGAAGAAAGCGTAGACCGTGTTGACGACCAGAAGGAAGAAGGTTGTCGGCGCCAGCAGCGGGAAAACGATGGTCCAGAAGCGCCGCGAACCGCGCGCGCCGTCGATGGAGGCCGCTTCCAGCAATGATTTAGGAATTGCCTGCAAGCCTGCGACAAAAAACAGGAAATTATAGCTGATCTGCTTCCACGCAGCGGCCGCGACGACGAGCAACATGGCCTGATCGCCGTTGAGCAGCGGGTCCCACATGATGCCGTTGCGGCGCAGGATGTAGGAGAAGGTGCCCATGGCCGGGTTGAACATGAAGAGCCACAACATGCCGGCCACCGCAGGGGCGACGGCATAGGGCATGATCATCATGGTGCGGTAAAAACCCTTGCCGCGCACCACGCGGTCCGCCGCCGTCGCCAGAAGCAGCGCCAGCCCCATGGAGACGAGTGCGGTCAGCACGCTGAAGATGACGGTGACCTGCAGCGAGTTCAGATAGCTCTCATCCGACAGCACGGCCGAAAAATTCGCCAGTCCGACGAAGTTGCTGCTCAGCCCGAAGGCGTCCTCGCGCATGGTCGACTGGTAGAGCGCCTGGCTGGCGGGCCAGAAGAAAAAGACCACCGTCAGAATGATCTGCGGTGCGACCAGCAGATAAGGCAGGATCTTGTTGGGGAATACGACGCTTTGCACGGCGATCTCCTGATGACGTGGGAATGCCGCCCGCATCGGATAAGGATGCGGGCGGGGCAGGGGATCGTTTAGTTGCCGGCGGCCTGCTTGATGGCTGCGTCACCACGCTCCACGATCTTGTCGAGGGCGGCTTTCGCGTCCTGCTTGCCGGCCAGCATCGCCTCGAACTCTTCGTTCATGATGTCGCGCACCTGCGGCAGGTTCACGAGGCGCACGCCCTTGGAGTTTTCTGTCGGCGGCTTGCCCATCATCTGCAGCAGCGGCGTCTCACGGGCGGGGTTCTTGTCGTAGAAGCCGGATTTCTTGGTTTCCTCATAGGCCGCGATCGTCACCGGCATATAGCCGGAAACCTGATGCAGGCGTGCCTGGATCTTGGTCTGGGAGAGGAAGTGGAAGAATTCGGCGACACCTTTATATTCGGCTTCGCTCTTGCCGCCGAAGACCCAGAGGCTCGCGCCACCGGGAATGGTGTTCTGCGGACCATGGCCCTCATAATAGGGAAGCTGGCCGATGCCGTAATTCATGCCGGTCTTGACGATATCGCCAAGGCCGCCGGAGGATTCGGTCAGGATGCCGCATTCGCCGGACATGAACAGCTGCTTGGCTTCGGAGGTGCGGCCGCCATAACGGAATGTGCCGTCCTTGGCGAGATCGGCAATCGCCTGGAAGTGTTCGACGAAGAGCGGCGCATTGACCGCAAGCTTCACATCGGTGCCGCCGAGGCCGTTTTCATTGCTGCCATAGGAGACGTTGTTCCAGGCGGCGAAGTTTTCGGTCTGGATCCAGGTGAGCCAGGTGGAGGTGAAACCGCACTGCGCGGCACCGCTGGTCTTGATCTTCTTGGCGGCTTCGAAAACTTCCGGCCAGGTCTTCGGCGGGTTGGCTGCATCAAGGCCAGCCTTCTGGAAGACATCCTTGTTGTAATAGAGGATCGGCGAGGATGAATTGTAAGGGAAGGACAGCATGGTGCCGTCAGGCTTGGAATAATAGGCCACGATGCCGGCCAGATATTCATCCTTGTTGAAGGTATAGCCGCCTTCCTTCAGCACGTCCGCCACCGGCTTGATCGCGCCGGCAGCGCCCATCATCACGCCCGAACCGGCATCGAAGACCTGAATGATCGCCGGCGGCTGCTTGGCGCGGAATGCGGCAATGCCGGCATTCAGCGTTTCCGGATAAGTGCCCTTGAAGACGGGCGTGATCTTGTAGTCTTTCTGGCTGTCGTTGAATTCTTTCGCCAGCGTATCCACGACCTCGTTATTGGCGCCGGTCATGGCGTGCCACCACTGGATCTCGGTTACAGCATATGCGTTCGATGTGACAAAAAACGAAAGCGCGGAAGCCGCCGCGAGGCGGTAGCTGAGTTTTTTCAAGGTGATTCCTCCCATTGTGAAAACAGTAAAAGATACAGCCCCTTATTGCAGCCTATCCTCCTCGATCCGGTTGCGGGCGACCTTTTCTGTATTTGCATTGCCGATTAAAAGCGAACTCTAACGAAAATGCAAGAGAACGTGGAACGATTAAAACGAAAGTGAAGGAAACGGATTTATTATTCCATTTTCTTCGTTCCGTGGTTTTTTCATGCGCCTGAGAGTTGCGAGCATGTGGCCATGACCTTTTCTCATCCGGCATAAGGGAATTGCGCTCGCCGGAAATTCCTTAATCACCATTGAAATGTTATTACATTACGTATTATGGTGGCGTGAATTTTATGGATAGCGAAGGTGCTGGCGTGTTTGGAATGAAGCGGAAGAAAGCGGTGGAGCGCAGGAACGACGCAGCCGTCGCGCTACCCGCCAGCACGGTGCCGGTCACTCTGCTGACCGGTTTTCTGGGAGCGGGCAAAACGACGTTGCTGAACGCGCTTCTGACTGAGCCGGCCATGCGCGATGCCGCGGTCATCGTTAATGAATTCGGCTCGGTGCCCATCGATCACGGTCTGGTTCGGACGGGTTCTGAGCGATATTTCAGAACGACGACGGGCTGCATCTGCTGCACCGCCACCAGCGATATCCGCACCTCGCTTTACGAGCTGCATCAGGCATTTCTGGAAGGGATGATGCCGGAAGTATCGCGGGTCGTTATCGAAACCACCGGCCTTGCCGATCCCGCGCCGATCATCAACAGCCTGATCGCCGGCGGCACGCCGGCTCTTGGCCTACGCGATCACATCGTGGCCCGGCATTTCCATCTTTCAGGTGTGGTCACGGCTTTCGACGTTGTCTCCGGCCCGGCGATGCTCGACAGCTTTATTGAAGGCTGGAAACAGCTTGCCTTCGCCGATCATATCGTTCTGACGAAAACCGATCTTGCCGATGCTGCGGCCGTGGACCGCGAAAGCCTCGCGGATCTCAATCCTGCGGCCTCATTTCATGACCGCAATGCGGTCGATTTCGATCTGATGTCGTTATTTGCAGCCTCGGATTATTCGCTGCGCGGCAAGCCGGAGGATGCGCCGGGGTGGCTTGCGGCCGACAGGCTGAGCCTTCATGCCGCCCATGACCACGATATCAATCGCCATGGCGTCGGGGTCGAGGCTTTCGATCTCACCTTTGACGGCGCTTTCGATCCGCAGGCGATTGTCACGTTTCTGGAACTCGTCACCAGCAATGTGCATTCCGGCCTGCTGCGGCTCAAGGGAATTTTCGGCGCGACTGACGATCCGGAGCGGCCGGTTGTCGCCCATGCGGTGCAGCACCGGCTTTATCCATTGACCCGCCTGGAGCGCTGGCCGGATGGAAATCGTTCCACGCGCATCGTGCTGATCGGCATGGATATGCCGCAACAGCCGATCCGCGCTCTCTTCGACACATTGGCCTCGCAGGCGGGGCGAAGGGGCAGGGCATGAACAATCCGCTTGGGCGCAGCGGCTCCGCAATCGTCTCGCAGGCCCGTCTTCTGAAGCAGTGGTCACGCGATCTGCTGCATCTCCGCCCCGAAGACATTGTCACCGTCAGCGAGCTTTCCTGCGCCCTGCCGGATTGCCCGCCGCGCGAAACGGTGATCGTCGTCCTGTCGGCTTCCGGCGCAAGCCGGCAATTATCCATCCACAAGGCGCTGCTGGAGGTGGTTCACGACGATATCGTGCGCGCCATCGCCGCGAATTCGGCTTGAGAACCCGTTTCCAGGCTCAAGATGCGCTTGACCACCGCTGCCCTCATCGGCGACTTCAGGGGCAGACGGCGGGATCCGCGGACGATGAAGGGCGGGCATGATCTCGTTCTGGCGCTGGTGACGCTGGATTTTCTATAATTTTTCAGTTGCCTATTTTCCCGCGAGGGCGCCTCCCGTTTCTTCTCCCCGGCGGGGAGAAGGCGAAAGGCGCATCCGCTCGGCCAAAATGCGGGCAGTGAGGACAATCAAGCCGCTTGCCTGTCCCAACTGGCGAAAGGATCGGGCAGGTGCCGCCATGCATCCGGCGTGAATGCCTCGGTATCAATCAGGCAGGCATCGAGCTGCGCGCGGATGCGCGCCTCGTTCATCGGATCGGAGCCGATGAAGACGATTTCCTGTCGCCGGTCGCCGAAGACCGGATCGAGATAGGGCTGCATCATGTCGAGGAACTGCTTTTCACGCGGCCATTGCTCCTTCGGCACGGCGGACCACCACAGGCCCATCTTGCCGGTGCGGACCAGGGCGCCGGCCTGACTGATCTCGCCGACATAACGCGGACGCGTCGCCAGCCAGAAAAAGCCCTTGGCGCGCACCACGCCGGGCCAGGCGCGGTCGATGAAGCGCTGGAACAGCACGGGGTCGAACGGCTTTTGGGCGCGATAGACGAAGGAACGGATGCCATATTCCTCGGTCTCGGGAATGTGATCCTTGAAGCCGTGCAATTCCTTGAACCACAGGGGATGTTCCTCGGCCCTGGCGAAATCGAAACGGCCGGTGCCGAGAACCTCCTTCAGCGCCACCTTGCCGAAATCGGCCTCGATGAGTTTCGCATCCGGGTTCAGCCCAACGATGATCTTGCGGGCGGCGTCCCGTTCCTCCGGCGTCGCGGTGCCGATCTTGTTGAGGACGACGACATCGGCGAATTCGATCTGCTCCACCAGCAGGTCGACGATGGTGCGATTGTCGCCGTCACCAGCCGTTTCGCCCCGGTCGGCCAGAAAATCGGACGAACCGTAATCGTTGAGAAGATTGGCGGCATCCACCACTGTCACCATGGTGTCGAGACGCGCGACATCGGAAAGGCTGCGGCCGTTCTCATCGCGAAAATCGAAGGTTGCGGCGACCGGAAGCGGCTCGGCAATGCCGGTGGATTCGATCAGCAGGTAATCGAAACGGCCCTGTTCGGCCAGCGCCCGCACCTCCGTCAAGAGGTCGTCGCGCAGCGTGCAACAGATGCAGCCATTGGTCATTTCCACCAATTGCTCTTCCGTGCGGGAGAGATTGGCGCCGCCATCGCGCACCAGTGCGGCGTCGATATTGATCTCGCTCATGTCGTTGACGATCAACGCCACGCGCAGACCGTCGCGATTGGCGAGAATATGGTTGAGAAGCGTCGTCTTGCCGGCGCCGAGAAAGCCGGAAAGCACGGTGACGGGAAGTTTTTTCGACATATGGACCTCGTCGTGTAAGCAGGCTGCGCGCGGGGCCACGGGGTGGCCGCCGCAGACGAAAACATAACGGCGCGGTTCGCCGTCATGCTTCCAGAATGGTAATGTAATAACATTACATGCGCATACCATGTCAACAGGCAATAGAAGAACTGGCATACCCGTCGGAGTAGGATAGGTGACCGCGCGGATGGCTAAAATGCGTCCCTTGATCGCAAGCGTCTCTCGCACTCGACGTCATCCTCGGGCTTGACCCGAGGATACAAAACCCAGCGTGACCATGGACCCTCGGGTCAAGCCCGAGGGTGACGGCGTGGTGAGGCGGAGTCCATCTTTCCAATGGTTAATGTTATTTCATTACGTATTCATTTGACGAATGTAATAACATTACATATTAGGGGTCATCGAATGACATCCTGCCCCGGAGGGATCGATGAGCGATCCGTGCCTTGCCTTCAAAGATCTGACGCTTGGATATGCCGGCCGCGCGGCGGTGCATCATCTGAATGGTGATATTGCCAAAGGCGCGCTCACTGCGGTGGTCGGCGCCAATGGCTCAGGAAAATCGACGCTGATGAAAGGCATTGCCGGCATTTTGAAGCCGCTCGGCGGCGAATGCCGGGTAAGCCCAGATCTGTCCGTCGCTTATCTGCCGCAGCAATCGGAACTCGACCGCTCCTTTCCGGCGCAGGTGCGGGATCTGGTGGCGCTTGGTCTCTGGCCGAAACGCGGCCTGCTCGGTCGCCACCGTCCTGAAGACCGGGCGGCGATGGGCCGCGTGATGGAGGCGGTCGGGTTATCAGGTTTTGAAAAGCGCAATATCGACTCGCTCTCCGGCGGGCAGATGCAGCGCGCCCTGTTTGCCCGCGCGATGTTGCAGGATGCGCAGCTGATCCTGCTCGACGAACCCTTCAATGCCGTCGACGAGCGCACCGTTGCCGACCTTATGGTCCTGATCAAATCATGGGTGGCGGAGGGGCGCACGGTTCTGGCCGTCCTTCATGATTTCCAGCTCGTGCGGCGGCATTTTCCGCAGACCCTGTTCCTTGCCCGAAAGCTTGTCGGGCTGGGGCCTACGGCCGAAGTCCTGAAGGCGGAGAATATCAGGCAGGCGCAGCACTTCCACGAGGCGTGGGAGGAAAATGCACCCTGGTGCGAACCGGCCGAGGCGTCTCCGCTTCAGACCGTCAGGGCAAGTCCGCGGGCGGCGTCCTCTCATTCCCATGCCCACTCCCACGCGAATTCGAATGTCCATGGCTGATATTTTCATCCAACCCTTCGTCCAATATGTCTTCATGCAGCGCGCGCTTGCCGGCGCCTTGATCCTTGCCGTGAGCTGCGGCCCGGTCGGGGTGTTTCTGATGCTGCGCCGCATGAGCCTGACGGGCGACGCCATGTCTCACGCCATCCTGCCGGGAGCGGCGGTCGGTTTCCTGTTTTACGGGCTGGAAATCCTGCCCATGACCATCGGCGGGCTGGCCGTCGGCCTTCTGGTCGCGCTGGGTGCCGGTGCTGTGTCACGCTTCACCATCCAGAAGGAAGACGCCTCGCTTGCCGCCTTTTATCTCATCTCGCTGGCGCTCGGCGTGCTGCTCGTCTCGTGGCGCGGTTCCAGCGTCGATCTGATGCATGTGCTGTTCGGCACGGTGCTGGCGCTGAACAATGAGGCGCTCGGCCTGATCGGCGGCATCTGCATCGTGACGCTTCTGGTGATGATAATCTTCTGGCGGGCGCTTTTGGCGGAATGCCTCGATCCCCTGTTTCTGCGCTCCGTCAGCAACTGGGGCAGCCCGGTGCATTTCCTCTTCCTTGCCATCGTCGTGCTCAATCTGGTCGGCGGCTTTCAGGCGCTGGGAACGCTGCTGTCGGTCGGGCTGATGATGCTGCCCGCCGCCGCCAGCCGCTTCTGGTCCAACCGTGTCGCACCCATGTGCTTCATCTCCATCGGCATCGGCATGGTGTCCTGCTTCGCCGGCCTGCTTCTGTCCTATCACGCGTCGCTGCCTTCAGGCCCGGCGATCATCCTTTCCGCGGGCGTCATCTATGCGCTCTCCATCCTCGTCGGCACGCGCGGCGTGCTCCGCGATCTTCTCGGTTCCGGCCGTCACAGGACGGCCTGAAAACAGCGTTCGAAAAGGAGAACCCTCATGTTCAAAACCCTCCGCTTGGCCACCGGCGTCAGCCTTCTTTCCCTCTCTCCAGTTCTGATGGCGCAGGCGTCCGCCGCCGAACTCAAGGTCGTGGCCAGCTTCTCGATCATCGCCGATTTCGCGAAGAACGTCGGCGGCGACCGCGTCGAAATCACTACGCTGGTCGGGCCGGATGGCGACGCCCATGTCTATGAACCCCGCCCGGCCGATGCCGTCGCCGTCAGCAAGGCGGATGTGGTGCTGGTCAATGGCCTGGAATTCGAAGGATTCCTGAAGCGGCTGATCGACACCAGCGGCACCAAGGCGCCGGTTGTGGAGCTGACCAAGGGTGTCGAGCCGCTCAAGCTTTCCGAAGAGCCGGCCGGCCATGCCCACCCGGAAGCCGAGGAAGAACAAGGTCACGACCACAAGGCGGAAGAAGCCGGCCATAAGCACGAGACCGCCGCGGCGGACGACCACGGCCATGAAGGGCACCACCATGGCGAATTCGACCCCCATGCCTGGCAGTCGATCAAGAACGCGGAAATCTATGTGAAGAACATTGCCGGCGCCTTTTGCGAGGTCGACAAGGCCGGTTGCGCCACTTACACCGCCAATTCGGATGCCTATGTCGCCAAGCTTGCCGCCTTGAGCGAGAAGGTGAAGACCGAAATCGCCTCCATCCCGCCGGAAAAACGCGTCATCATCACCTCGCATGACGCCTTCGGTTATTTCGAGCATGCCTATGGCCTGATCTTCCTCGCGCCGGAGGGCATCTCGACGGAATCCGAAGCCTCAGCCGCCGATGTCGCCAAGCTGGTGGATCAGGTGAAGCACGACAAGGCCTCGGCAATCTTCGTCGAAAACATCACCGACAAGCGGCTGATCGACCAGATCGCCAGCGAAACCGGCCTGAAGGTTGGCGGCACGCTCTATTCCGACGCGCTTTCGACCGCCGACGGCCCGGCTGCGACCTATATCGACATGATCAACCACAATATCGAGACGATCACGGCCGCCGTGCTCGGCCAGTAATTTCGGTTCACCCGTTGTGAGTCAGGGAGAGGGTGGCTTGCGCCGCCCTCTCTGCTTTTGTGTTTATGCAACGGCCCTGGAACTCTCCCTTTGGCGATTTCCATATTGGTGCTACACCCCCTCTTCATGTGCGATGCGCTTCACATCTTCACCGACGGTTCCTTCGACGACGCCTCCAGAACCGGAGGTTGGGCGTTCGTGGTTCATGAAGCAGGCCACCAAGTCCACTCCGCCTCAGGCAGGACGGTCGGCACATCGAACAATACGTTCGAGGTCCTCGCGGTCCTCAATGCAATGTCGTGGATCGCCGTCGAAGCGCCGATGCGGGCAGTCACGCTCTGGACGGATGCCATTCATGTCATCGAAGGCTGCCGCCGATATAGGGCGATCTGGCGCAATAACGGCTGGAAGCGGATCACGCCCAACCAGCGCACCCGCCGCAGACCGATCCCCGACAGGGAAATCTGGCAGCAGCTCGACAGCCTGCTGGAGCGGCATCCCCATGTGGTTGTAGAATGGTGCAAAGGGCATTCCGGCACTGTCGGCAACGAGCATGCCGATGCATTGGCGCGTGGCGTTTCCCGTGCGACGGTGATTTAGCCGGCGGCCGTCAGTCGTCGTGCTTCGGCACGTTAATCTCTTCACTTCAGCCATCTCCCGTTTCGACCTTTTTCCGTATCGAGCGGTTGCCCCGGTACTCTTTCGCGACTCCAACCGAATGGTGTGCACGCACGGCCGCTTGCCGGTTGACAATCGACATCCGGTTTGAAATGGTAAGATGTCAGACCAATTTAGGGGATGCGTCTTGGACAGGTCCAGCCGGGAACTCATGCAACCGATTCCGCCGAGCGACCGCGTGCGCCAGGTCGAGGCAGCACTTTCCGACTATGTGGAGCGGGCAGGGCTGAAGGCGGGAGACCGGTTGCCGGCCGAGCGGGAACTGATGGCGGCGCTGGGCGTCGGCCGGTCCACCATCCGTGAAGTCATCCGCAAGTTTCAGGCGCTCGGCGTTATCGACAGCCGCAAGGGTAGCGGCAATTATCTGCTGAAGCCGATTTCCGCCGCCACCGTGCATATGCCGATCTCCATCGATGCCGAAAGCCTGCGCGATGCGCTGCTGATGACGCTGGAAGTGCGGCGCGGCATCGAGGTGGAAGCCTCCATGGCCGCCGCGCGCCGCCGCACGGCAGACGATATCGCCACGATGGAAGCGCGGCTCGATGAGATGGAGCGGGTGCATCTGGCGGAGGGAACCTCCGGCAAGGCCGACCTAGCCTTCCATCTGTCGATCTATGACGCCACCCATAATTCACTGTTCAAACAGCTTCTGGAGCAGATGCGCGAAGGCTTCGAACGTTTCTGGTCGAGACCCTTCGATCGCCCGGATTTCGCCAGCCGCTCTTTTCCCTTTCACCGCACGCTGTTTAACGCCATCGCCGCCGGCGACGCGGAAACCGCCCGTGAAGAAACACTGAAAATCCTCGCCGTCGTCGAGGAGGATATCAAGGACATGTCGAAATGAACCATGGCAACGATCTCTTCGATCCCGCCTCATTTATTGTTGCGCATGACGAGGCCCACGCCTTCGAGGCCGTGGTGCCGCCCATCGTGCAGACCTCGCTTTTCACCTTTTCCAGCTATGACGAAATGGTCTCCACCTATCGCGGCGAAAAGGTGCGGCCGGTCTATACGCGCGGGCTGAACCCCACCGTGCGGCTGTTTGAGGAGATGCTGGCGAAGCTCGAAGGGGCCGAAGATGCGCTCGGTTTTGCAAGCGGCATGTCGGCCATTTCCTCCACCGTGCTGTCCTTCGTGTCGCCGGGCGACCGGATCGTCGCCGTGCGCCATGTCTATCCCGATGCGTTCCGCCTGTTCGGCACCTTCATGCAGCGCATGAATATCGAGGTGACCTATGTCGACGGCCGCGATGAGGCGGCGGTTGAAAAGGCGATGCCGGGCGCAAAGCTGTTTTACATGGAAAGCCCGACGAGCTGGGTGATGGAAGCCCATGATGTCGGCGCGCTGGCGGCCATCGGCAAACGTCATGGCGCCGTCACCGTCATCGACAATTCCTGGGCGAGCCCGGTCTTCCAGCAGCCGATCTTGCTCGGTGTCGATTTCGTCGTGCATTCGGCCTCGAAATATCTCGGCGGCCACAGCGATGTGGTCTCCGGTGTGGTGGCCGGTTCAAAGGCGATGATCGACCGCATCCGGGCGGAAACCTATCCCTATCTCGGTGGCAAGATGTCACCCTTCGATGCCTGGCTGCTCATTCGCGGGCTTCGCACCCTGCCGTTGCGCATGAAGGCGCATCAGGCCTCGGCGCTTGAGATCGCAACCCGCCTGCAGGCGCTGGATGTGGTGGAGAAGGTCTGCCATCCGGGGCTGGCGAACCGCCTGCCGCCCGGCCTTCACGGCACGTCGGGCCTGTTTTCCTTCATCTTTAGGGAAGGGGTGGATGTGCGCGCTTTTGCCGACCGCCTCAAGCTTTTCAAACTGGGTGTTTCCTGGGGCGGGCATGAAAGCCTGATCGTCCCCGGCGAAGTGGTGCTCGAACAGAAGGCGCAGCCAAACTCCGCCCACACCTTCGGCATCAGCGCGCGTTCGGTGCGCCTGCATGTCGGGCTGGAGGGCACGGAAGCCCTCTGGAACGATCTCGAACCCGCGATCAAGGCGGCCACCGCCGCCTGACGTGTTTTTAAACTGACGACAAAAAAGGGGAGAACGACATGAAAAAACTGGTAACAGCAGCAATCTTCACCGCCCTGATGACCGGAACGGCGCTGGCGGACACGACCTTGAAACTGGTCGAGGTCATCACAAGTCCCGAGCGGACGGAAACGCTGAAAGGCATCGTCTCGAAATTCGAGGCCGCCAATCCCGGCACCAAAGTGGAGATCATCTCCCTGCCGTGGAGCGAAGCCTTCCAAAAATTCGCCACCATGGTCTCGGCCGGCGATGTGCCTGACGTGATGGAAATGCCCGACACATGGCTGTCGCTTTATGCCAATAACGGCATGCTGGAGAGCCTTGAGCCCTATCTTGCCAAGTGGGAGCATACCGCGGGCTTGAGCGAGCGCACGCTGGAACTCGGCCGCGATGTCAAGGACACGGCCTATATGCTGCCCTATGGTTTTTACCTGCGCGCCATGTTCTACAACAAGAAGCTGCTGGCCGAAGCCGGCGTGAAGGAGCCGCCAAAGACCCTCGAGGAATTTGCCGATGCTTCCAAGAAGGTCGCAGCCCTTCCCGGCAAATCTGGCTATTGCCTGCGCGGCGGCCCGGGCGGCCTCAACGGCTGGGTCATGTTCGGCGCCTCCATGGCGGGTTCCAACGAGTTCTTCACCAAGGACGGCACCTCCACCTTCGACAGCCCCGGCTGGGTGAAGGGCCTGACCTATGTGATCGATCTCTACAAGAACGGTTACGCGCCGAAGGACAGCGTCAACTGGGGCTTCAACGAGATCGTCGCCGGCTTTTATTCCGGCACCTGCGCCTTCCTTGATCAGGACCCGGATGCGCTGATCGCCATTGCCCAGCGCATGAAGCCGGAAGATTTCGGCGTCATGACCATGCCCAAGGGGCCTGACGGCAAGACCTTCCCGACGATTGGTTTCGCCGGCTGGTCGATGATGTCGAAATCCGAAAACAAGGACCTTTCCTGGAAGCTGATCGAGACACTTGAAGGGCCGGAAGGCAATATCGAGTGGAACAAGAAGACCGGTGCGCTGCCGGTGCACAAGTCGGCGGAGAAGGACCCCTTCTATGCCAGCGAGCAGTTCAAGGGCTGGTTCGACGAACTGGCCGACAAGAACGCCGTGCCGACGACGATGCCGACCTATCTTGAGGAATTCGCCTTCTTCAAGGATTCGCTGGTCATCAAAACATCGCAGGAAGCGCTTCTCGGCGATATCACGCCGGAAGACCTCGCCAAGCAATGGGCTGATTACATGACCAAGGCGCAGCAGAAGTTCCTGGCCTCGAAGTAACGACATTGACCGGCCGTCCGGGCGCAAATGCCCGTGCGGCGGGTCTTGCCGGCCTTCGCTGCGACAGGCCTTTTCATAGAAATTTTTCGGATCGGTAAGCCGAGAGGCTGGAAAACCCGTCCGTTCCGTCGTCCGATCAGGGAGCGATACAATGTCCTATGCCCATGGCGCCGGGCCAGTGGCTGCGAGCAAACCGGCTGGCAAGCCCGCGATGCGGCGGTTTGCCGATTGGGCCGAACCGTGGCTTTACAGCGCGCCCGTGCTGGTGCTCATCGTCGCCGTCATGCTGGTGCCGCTGGTGCTCGGCCTCTCCTATGCCTTTCGCGATGTGCAGCTGCTCAATCCGTTTTCCGGCGGTTTTGTCGGCCTCAAACATCTGGAGGCGCTGTCGCAGGATGCGGCCTTTTACCGGGCGCTGAAAAATACGCTGTGGTGGACCGGCGCTTCGGTTTTCCTGCAATTCTTCTTCGGCCTCATTCTGGCGCTGCTGCTCGATAAACCCTTTGCGGGCAGGGGGCTGGCGCAGGCGCTGGTGTTCCTGCCATGGGCCGTGCCGACCTTCCTTGCCGGTCTCAACTGGGCATGGCTGTTCAACCCGGTCATCGGGCCGCTGCCGCACTGGATGGTCTCGCTCGGGCTGTTATCCGCGCCCAACAATATCCTCGCCGATCCGCAGCTTGCCATGTGGGGGCCGATCATCGCCAATGTCTGGTGGGGCATTCCCTTCTTCGCCATCACTTTGCTTGCGGCACTTCAGGCCATCCCGCGCGATCTTTACGAGGCGGCGGAAATTGACGGGGCGAACCCGCTGCAGCGCTTCACCTCCATCACCCTGCCGTTTCTGGCGCCCACCATCGCCATCACCATCCTGCTGCGCACCGTCTGGATCGCCAATTTCGCCGATCTCATCATCGTCATGACCAATGGCGGACCGGCCGACCGCACGCAGATCGTCGCCAGCTACATCTTCACCCAGGCCTTTAGGCGTCTGGATTTCGGTTATGCCTCGGCCATCGCGCTGGTGCTTCTGGTACTGCTGCTCGCCTATTCCATGCTGATCGTGCTTTTGCGCCAGCGCCTGATCGAGAAGGACTGACCGATGACATCAAGGATATTTCTCACCCTTGCCCATCGTCTGGCGATCCTTGTCTATATCGCCTTTGCACTGTTCCCGCTGTTCTGGCTGCTCAAGGTGTCCGTGACGCCGAACGATCTACTCTATAGCGAAGGTGTCAGGATGTGGCCATCGCGGGCGACCTGGGATCATTATCGTTTCGTCATAGAAAACAGTGCCTTCCCGACGTTTTTTAAGAACAGCGTCATCGTCGCGGGCTCCACGGCAATTGCCGTAACGATACTTTCTTCGCTCTCGGGTTACGCGCTGTCACGCTTCCGTTTCAAGGGCAAATACTGGATCGTGGCGCTAATGCTGATCACCCAGATGTTTCCGCTGGTCATGCTGGTCGCGCCGATCTTCAAGATGCTCTCGCCCCTCGGCCTCACCAACAGCCTCACGGGCCTCGTCATCGTCTACACCGCCTTCAACGTGCCCTTCGCCACCTTCCTGATGCAGTCGTTCTTCGATGGCATTCCGAAGGATCTGGAAGAGGCGGCGATGATCGACGGGGCGAGCCGGTTTACGGCCTTTCGCCAGATCATCCTGCCGTTGACGCTGCCGGGCATTGCCGCGACGCTTGGTTTCGTCTTCACCGCCGCGTGGAGCGAGCTTCTGTTTGCGCTGATGCTGATTTCCGGCAACCAGAGCGCCACTTTCCCGGTTGGTCTTCTGACCTTCGTTTCGAAATTCTCCGTCGATTTCGGGCAGATGATGGCGGCGGGCGTTCTGGCGCTCATTCCGGCCTGCCTCTTCTTCCTGCTCATTCAACGTTATCTCGTGCAGGGCCTGACGGCCGGCGCGGTGAAAGGATAATCCCATGGCTTCCATCGAGCTGAAGAATGTCGGCAAGACCTATGGCGACCTCGCCGTGCTGCATGGCGTCGATCTTGATATCAGGGATGGCGAGTTCATCGTCCTCGTCGGCCCATCCGGCTGCGGAAAATCGACGCTGCTGCGCATGATCGCCGGGCTTGAAGAGATAACGTCCGGCGACCTGTCCATCGACGGCGAACGCGTCAATGATCGCCGGCCGAAGGATCGCGATATTGCCATGGTGTTCCAGTCCTATGCGCTCTATCCGCATATGAGCGTCGCCGACAATATGAGTTATAGCCTGCGTCTGCGCCGCAGCCCGAAAGAAACCATCGCGGCGGCGGTGGCCGGTGCTTCCGCCAAGCTCGGCCTCGATCCCTATCTCGCCCGCCGCCCGAAGGCGCTCTCCGGCGGCCAGCGCCAGCGCGTCGCCATGGGCCGCGCCATCGTGCGCCAGCCAAAGGCCTTCCTGTTCGATGAGCCGCTGTCCAACCTCGATGCCCGGCTGCGCGAACAGATGCGCGCCGAGATCAAGCGCATGCATGCCGATCTTGGCGCAACCTCGGTTTACGTCACCCATGACCAGATCGAGGCGATGACGCTTGCCTCACGCATCGTCGCGATGAATGCCGGCCATGTGCAGCAGATCGGCGCGCCGCTCGATCTTTACGACCGCCCTGCCAATCTTTTCGTCGCCGGTTTCATCGGTTCGCCCGGCATGAATTTCCTGGAAGGCCGAATCGGACGGGAGAATGGCGGCAGTTTCGTCGTGCTGGGTGACGGCACGCGCCTTGCGCTCGGCCGTGAAGTGGAGCTGGCCGATGGCGAACCGGTCACGCTCGGTATCCGCCCGGAACATGTCACCGTGGCGCCTGATGAAGGCGGTGTGGAAGCGACTGTCGATCTGGTCGAGCCGACCGGCCTCGGCGTCATCCTGCATCTCACCGTGCATGGATTGCCGTTCAAGCTGTTTTCGTCAGACCGGGCATTGTTGCAGCCGGGCAAGTCCCTGCGGGTCGGTTTCCCGCAGGAAAGGCTGCATGTCTTCGACAGGAATGGCGTCAGGATCGGGGAGGCGTGAGGCTTCGGCCTAGATCGCCT
>NZ_JAOCCY010000021.1:0-69963 GCF_029840625.1 Agrobacterium sp. GD03872 | reverse complement strand
CCGACCCCGTAATATAATCCTGGCAAATCAATGATTTGACGGGATTTTTCTTTGGTAAAGCTCCCCTACCCAAATCGCTCCCAAACAAAATCAATCACTTGCCACCGCAGGTGCAAAGCAGGGCCGCCGAACCTGCAACCAATTATCATAAAGGTAAGCGCCGCCTCCAGGCGGCAATAGCGTACTCAGGTGTGAAACGGCGCATCGCCCACCGAAAACGTTTCCTCTGGATAATCGATCGCACGGCTTCTCAGCAGCTGCGATTATTGGCAAAGGCCTTCGCCTCAAATGCCAAGAATGCCGATGCCGAATGTTGCGCTTTATCCCGTTACTCCTCCGGTCTTCAGAACGTTCAGCCGATTGACGATCAATTTAGCCTTTGCCGGAAGTTGGCTGAACAACAGGGCTGGAATATTGTCGGTTACTATCGTCTGGCTCGTGGACGATGCACGGGCATGGCGGTTCGATATCCTGTGTGCCGAGGCGCTCGACCGGACCTCTCGCGATCAGGAGGATATAGCTCAGCCCATGTCTATAAGGCCTTGCGCTTTCAGGGAGTTGCTGTGCACGGTGACAGAGGGGTTGACCGATGAGATGCGTGCCTCGCGCTTAGGGATATCGGCGGCGACGGCGTGCGGATCGGCCAGCTTGACCGATCCGGCCGTTCGCAGAATACCGCATGGCCAATCGAAGACGCTGACCTTCCTCGCCGGCTTGCGACATGATCGCATCGTCGCACCCTTCGTGCTCGATGGGCCGATTAACAGCATTGCCTTCGCCGGTTGGGTCGAGCAATGCCTGGCACCAACCCTCAACCCCGGCGATATCGTCGTTCTCGATGATCTCGACAGCCATAAGGGCAAGCCGGCGCGCAACGCCGTCCGTGATGCCGGTCCCCATCTGTTCTTCCTGTCGCCTTACAGCCCAGACCTCAATCCGATCAAGATGATGTTCGCCAAATTCAAGACCCTGCTGCGCGCTGCCGGCGAGCGGACGATCGAGGCAACATGGCGGCGTGTCGGCCAATGCCTTAAAACCTTCACCCCACAAGAATGCGCCGCATATCTCCAAGCATGCGGGATATGATCCAATATAAACCTGACAGATTCTAGTCAGCTCAAGGTCGATTTGACTGGTCAATTGAGGTCTTAATTACCTGTTCCCATATCGAAGACGGAAGCAAACAGGGGCCGGTAGGGCGAGCCGCGAAATCCTCGGAGGGAAGGTCAATGTGGTGGTCTCATACTTGCCGCAACCGGGTTCGTTTTGGCGGCGTCCAGCGTAAGGGGAGCTCACACAGCGCCTCCTCTCGCGCTCTCCTCCTGCCCGGTGTCGTGTCATGTAATAGAATGATGATCGAAATCCCGGAGGACACGATGCCCTCAATGGCCCCAAGCCTTCAGGCGCGAATTGGCCAATCCTTCAGTTCCCCATTTAAATATCCTTGAAAGCGGGAGGTTCGATATCGCGGCACAATATGGGATGGAGACTGTTGCGGTCCACGAGGTTGATCCCAATATCCATGAATTATTCTATAATATACTTCAATTAATACAATCGCGCACTCGGTTGACAAACAAGAGTTGCATAAATCATATGCCTCCTCTGAGGGGCCGCTGGAGTTGAGGCAATGGTGGAACGACACTTTACGGATAAACAAATAGACGAATTCCTGGCGGCTTATCTGAAGCGTTATCCGGATGCTTTGGACAGGATGCTTCACGTCATGCGTAACCCGTTCGATGACAATGACGTAAGTATATCTAGAATCTTTAGGGAAATGATAGAAATATCTCGTGATTTAGATTTTTTTGTAGAATTTGAAAAAAGTAATAATGAAACAATTTATTTAATTAGAAAGGAAATTTTTAGAAAAGTTTCTAAATTTACAATTTAATTTATTGCTATTTAAAATAAAAAACCCATTGCATTTATATTTTCAAGTTATTTTTCATGTATAGTTAGGAATTATTTTAATATACCGATAGTAGAATCGCTAGACAGATTGACTGATAAATACGAAATACACATCACAAACGTTGTCTTTGACGGGCTGGCGGCTAAGAATTTTGTGGGTAGCGATACTCTTAAAAATTGGTTCGATATTAAAAGAAATTATATTATCGATTCCACTCCTGCAAGTTCTTTATTTAAGATAGATTTAAATTTAGAAAATTCCCATATAATTGACTACTCACCCAGAAATATAGGGGAGCTTTCACTTGTGGAGGCGGCGGCAAAGTATACCTCTCCCATTATATTCTCCGATGATAAATTCTTTTCGAGAATCAGCAGGGGAATAGCGACGCCAATCAATTTCATCGCCGACAAACAAACGGCTGCTTTCGCAAAAATTGCGCCGATATTCGACAATGTTTTCCCTAAAGAAGTTGCCTCGAATTACCTCAGTCACGCGCAGACACTTTTAAGCGATGCAAAAAATGGCGTGATTGATGCGCCTACACTTTTTTCTTCGAAGCAATATCCGGATGCTTTAGATAGGATAATTCATGTCATGCGAAATCTATTCGATGATAATGATGAGTTGATCGCTAGAACTCAGCAAGAAATGTGGAAAGTAGTCCCTAATCTTGATTTTTATATAGGTATGGAAAAAGACGATCAAGAGAAATATTACCTAATTGCCCGAGAGTTGTTTCGAAAAATATCAATTAATGTTAAATAACTTGCAAATTATATTTTAAGAACATATTATTTTGCAGTTATTACTTATACAATAAATATTAATAGCTGATTTCACAATGATATTTTACAGAAAATTCGCAAATTCGTGTGGCTGAGTTCCATACTATGGATCTATCTCTGATAGATATTTGAGCGTAGCTAAGGCAAAGATGGAACGATACTTTACGGATGAACAAATAGATGAATTCCTGGCGGCATATCTGAAGCGCTATCCGGATGCTTTGGACAGGATGCATCATGTCATGCGGAATCCGTTCGATGACAATGACGAGCTTATTGCAAAAAATTTTAGGGAAATGATTGAAATCGCTCAGGAGATGGATTTTTATAAAGAAGTCGAAAAAATCAATAATGAAGCAATGTATTTAATTTCACGAGAGCTTTTTCGGAAAATTTCCCTTATTCCAAAGTAATTATTGGATAACATAAATAAAAAAACAATTGCTTTTATTGATGTTGGTTACATTATAATCATATTAAAGAATGACATAAATATACCTATCCATGTTGCCATTGGAAGGTTACTTGAGAAGTACGAAATTCATTTCACGAACGTCGTCCTTCACGAGCTTACGGCTAGAGATTTTGCGGGTAATGTCACTCTTCGGAACTGGTTCGACAACAAGGAGAATTATTTCATCGATAATACTCCTGTCAGCGCGGCATTTAAAGCCGATCTAATCTCAGAGGGTATAGTTTCACCTAGGAATATTGGCGAGTTTTCACTCGTTGAGGCGGCAGCCAAGTATCCTTCCGCCGTTGTTTTGGCGGACGACAAATTCTTTTCGAGAATCAGCAGCGGATTAGATACGCCAATTAATTTCATCGAAAACAAGAAAACGGCTGCTTTCGCAAAAATCGCGCCGATATTCGACAATGTTTTCCCTAAAGAAGTTGCCTCGAATTACCTCAGTCATGCGCAGACACTTTTGAGTGATGTGAGAAATGGCGAGATCAGTCCCGCTACACTTTTCTCCTCCATCGACACACTTTCCAATCGCGTTTACGACCTAAATATTTTCAAGAATGCGCCCGTCGAACAGTTGTATGCTGATATCGCCAAATCGTTACTTGCTAATTCCGGCGTCGAAGCCGTTGCATTGACGGCCGAAGCCCTTGCATTCAAAGTGGCGTCAATTCTGGGGCGTGTCATCGATCCCACCGATATCGCCATCGCGGTGGTGGCTGTTAGCATTGCCGCGATGATCTCACCCGAGGCTTTGGCCAAAGAGTTCGACGAGCAGGCGGAATCCCTGGGCATTGGCGTTGCGGCGACAATCGTGCTCGGCGCGGTCGTCGTCCTGTTCCCGGCGACGATACCTGTGATCGTTGCCGCGGGCATTGCCGGTCTGGCCATCGGCCTAGCCCATATTGCCGATCTCTTCGAAGAGGCCTGGCCGAACATTCGCGACTTTCTTAACGATATGTTTGGTTCGTTTGACGCGCTCGTTTCGCCGCTTATCGGCACAAACAGCGACCCCCTGGTGCTGGATCTCGATGGGGACGGGATCGAACTTTCCACACTGGTGGCGTCGAATGTTCATTTTGACTATGACCGCGACGGTTTTGCCGAGCGAACGGGCTGGGTATCGGCCGATGACGGCATATTGATTCAGGACCGCAACGGCAATGGCCGCGTGGACGGTGCGGAGGAGCTGAAGGTCACGGACGAAGACCAGTTGAAGCGCATCGATATCCGCTCACCGCAGGATGGCATCGTGCACGAGCTTGCCATCGACACATTGGCGGCGTGATCAGCGCTGGCGAAACCGTGATGCAGATCGTCCCTATCAATGACCGGCTGGTGGTGGAAACGAAAATCCAGCCGGCCGATATCGATCAGATGCACGTCGGTCAGCAGGCGACCTTACGTTTCTCCGCCTTCAACCAGCGCACAACGCCGGAAGTTATCGGCCATGTGAAAACGGTCGCGGCCGATCTGGTGAACAATCCGCAGACGGGTGAAAGCTGGTACACCGCCCGCATCCAGATCGAGCCAAACGAGCTGTCGAAACTCGGCAACCTCAGCCTGCTTGCCGGCATGCCGGTGGAGGCCTACATCAAGACCAGCGAGCGAACGGCGCTGTCCTATCTCGTCAAGCCGCTGACGGATCAGATCAGCAAGGCGATGCGCGAAGAGTGAGGATGAGGTTCTGAGTTCTTCGTCTTTATGCCTTCGCTGGTTGCAAGATAGGCGATGGCCTCGCCAGTCATTCGAGAAAAATAGCAAATGACCGCAGCGATTATGTTCAAATCTCAACGCGTGGATCGACGGGGATGCACACCAATATATCGAGACGCCGCTCCGATAAGTCGGGGTGCACATCCCGATATAAGTTCCAACACGACATGGAATGGTTCGAAATTTATCCTACAGGTGCTAAGCGGCCGCGCGAAACAATCCGTTTTGATGCGATACAGCGAGCTTTACCAGCAGATTGTAACCTGCCGTTAAAAATCGCAATTTGAGATGGTTGTACGCCCGGCAACCAAATCCTATGCATACACAAAGCCCGCGCGGAGAAATCCGCCGCGCTTTTGGCGTTCTCAGAAACCGCTAATGCGGAACATGGCCCACGATGTTGACGAAAGGCTACCGCGGAAGCCGGTCGGCGTTGCCGCGGCCAAACCGGTTTCATGCCATCTTTCCGACTGCCTGCTCCGGTTTGGCGCTATCCGTACTCCGGCTCCCATAAGATATCCCGATGCGCAAGCAAGGAGGGTCGTCGTGAATCCAGTCAGGATCGTGTACTTGCCGCCCGCAAGAAATCGCGAGAGCATATCGCGTTCCATTTCATCAGTGCCAAACAGATGGGCTGAGTTTGCCAGAACGAAGCGATGGTCCAGAACGTATGTGCTTTGAAGCGGCAGGAGCAGGGCAATCATCAGCATTGCGAAAATGAAAGCAGCTCCTGCGACGCAGGACATCGTTCTGAAATTCATTCGGGAGAACCTCCCTTCTTGCACAGGATGCAAAACCGATCACCCAAGTGCGTTGGGTGATTTCAAGCGCCGATCGTATATGACGGATTACGGTTACCGAATAGGCCAAGGACATCCGTCTACAGAGGAAGTTTGAGATTTCCTGGCAGGTCGTGGGCATCGATCAGATCGCGTGATACTGTGCGGCAGGGCTTTCATTCTCGCTATTTAACATTATGAATCATAACTAATGTATCGCGGAGGGGCGGGGACATTCCCCTCGGCAGTTATGATCCCGACTGCCGCAATTCGAGGGTTTCTCTGCCATTGCCTGCGATATCCGGAACGTAGGAGAAGCCAACACCGTCAGCGGCTCCTCAAGTCCCATTTTTCGATTTCACGTCTATGAGGTCTGCTCTCCGTGCTGTGTGTAGTCGCTCACTCCAGCTGGACGTTTGACATCTGACTATTGTCACCACCCCGGCACAATAACGAGGATATTGAATCCCTCATTGATATTGAAGTCTCGGGAACTGAGAAGTTCGCTTCCATGTTCGGCCATGAACCAGACCCAGATGTCTTGGTCGTAAATGGCGATAACTGTTTCCTCCATAGCACCCTCGATAGCGTCGATGATTTCGATCGCGGTCCTGCCCCGCGTATTGAGATGCGTGAGTTTTTTCCTCACCGGGCTGCCAGCATTGGAAACAGCGATGGACACTCTGTCCGTCGCGTAGCTTTTGACCCGGACCCGTAGCCGCTTCGGGCGAGCAGCATCAAAGCGGTCGTTAATGGCTCTGATCCGCGCCTCAATGTCCTGATCGTCAGGATGTGCTTCGGGCAGGACATCACCCGTAGGCGCAAGCTCGTCGCCAAACTGCGTGCGTGCCACCTCGGCAGCATGATGCGCGTATGCGAGATGAGTAACGGGTAGTGCCTTCAGCCATTTGCGGCGTTGCGTGATCGCCATCGACTTTGCCGCTTCCTCGCCCAGTTTTGCGATGGAGAAGTTTTCTCTTTTCTGTCCCTCATTGGTCATCAGGGTCGCCTGCCATATGTCGCCGTCGGTGGTCTCGATGCGCCTGACGCCGGAAATACCGCTTCGGTTGTTTCTGCGCAGAAGTACGGCCTGTTCGTGATTGGTGGCGGGCGGAATGGCAAGGATGATGGCGTCGCGGTAGGCGCGCGCCTGACGATAGGCGGCATCGCCCGAACCGTAGATGCTGTCCTTGAACAGCCTGACGATCCTGTGGCCACGCCGCCTGACACTGGCCCACCATCCTGCCCCATGGTGAGCGCCGGCGGCTTCTTCGCGGCGCAGGCCGTAACTGTCGGCGTCGTGTTTTGTCTGCCTCGGGTTTCTTTCGAGCGTCACTCCATACCTCAGCCTGTCAGATTTCATCGATGGAATTTTGGCATATCCAGGTTGCGGAATTCATGGTGAATCCATGGTTTCGCCACAATGTTTGATTGCATTCTGTCTAGATTTTGACAGCTGATTGATTTTTTTGGCTCTGCTATCGAGGTTCGCCATGAATGACCAGCCTTCGTTTTCCGATTTCGTTCAAGCGAGCCGCGTTCTGAAGGTGTCTTCGCCGCTCGGCGAGGATCAGCTTCTTCCGGAGCGCCTGTCCGTGGAGGAGGGCGTATCGCAGCTCTTCGACATTCGCCTGACCGTGCGGGCCAAGAAGGAAGCGGTGAAACCCGAGGAACTGATCGGGCGGCTGGTCGACATTTCGATCGAGATAAGCCAGGGCGACGGCGATGGCGGCGTCGTTCGCCGTCCGTTCAACGGTCTGGTGACGGAACTGCATGAGGGCCCGCCGATCACACGCGGCATGCGCTCCTATGCGCTGACGATCCGTCCGCAAATGTGGCTTCTGTCGCGCCGGTCGGATTGCCGTATCTGGATGGACAAGACGGCGGTGGAGGTCGTCGAGACGCTGTTTTCCGAACACGGCATTCCGGCGCCCGATACCTCAGGCATCGTCTCGCCGCCGCCAGCACAGCACTACAGCGTGCAGTTTAACGAGACGGACCTCGATTATCTCACCCGCCGTTTCGAGGAGGACGGCCTGTTCTACTGGTTCAGCCATGAGGATGGTTCCCACAAGCTGCATGTGGCCGACAGCGCCAGCGGCTGGCTTGGGCCGTCACCGGCCGCCCAGGGGGAGGGCACGGTGCGCCTGGCGCAGGGTTCGTCGGATCGCAACCACATCAGCGACTGGGCGCGGCGCTTCTCCTATGTCTCCGGCCAGCGTGCCGGCGCCGACTGGAATTTCGAGACGCCGGGCATGGTGCCGGGTACGATGACGCCGTCGCTGGTGCAGATGCCGGATGCGACGAAGCGCGAGCTTTACGAATATCCGGCCCGCATCAGGACGGTGGAAGAGGCCGAGCGGGCGCAGAAACTCAGAACCCAGTCCATCGAAGCCGATCATGACCGTGTCTTCGGCTCGTCGACCACGCGCATTCTGGAGGCCGGCCGCCGTTTCACGCCTTTCGAGGTTGCGCATCCCGAACATGCATACGAAGAACATGTGATCATCAGGGCAAGCCACAACATCGTCGACCTTTCCTATGAAACAAACAGCAACGAGCCGGAATATCGCAACCACTTTGAGGCAATTCCGGCCCGCGTGCCCTTGACGCCGCACCGGACGACGAAGCGCCCGCGCATCGAAGGCACGCAGGTGGCGATTGTCGCCGGTCCCCAAGGCGAGGAAATCCATCCCGATCAATATGGCCGTATCAAGCTATGGTTCCCGTGGGACCGCAAGGCGAAGAAGGATGGCACGGATACGTGCTGGGTGCGTGTTGCGCAGAACTGGGCCGGCTCCACCTGGGGCGGCCAGATCATCCCGCGCATCGGCATGGAAGTGATGGTTGCCTTCGTCGACGGCGATCCGGACCGGCCGCTGGTGACCGGCGTCGTGCCGAACGCACGTCAGACCGTTCCTTATGACCTGCCGGCGAACAAGACGCGCAGCACATTCCGCACCAACACGCACAAGGGGTCCGGATTTAACGAATTGCGGTTTGAGGACGAGGCGGCCAAGGAGGAGGTATTTCTCCACGCCCAGAAGGATACGAATTTTGAAATTCTGAACGATTACTCCAAGCGTGTGGGACGGGACAAATCGGAACTCGTAGCCAACGACAAATCGACGGAAGTTGGTGGCGACCATGACGAGGTCATAGCGGGCAACATGTCGATTGCAGTCGGCGAAAATGCCTTGTCGAACCTTCTGAGGGACAAGACGAAACTCGTCTTTGACAAGGTTGGAGCCGCATTGGGCAAACTCAAGATCCCGGACCCTTTCAATTTCGCGAAAGGGAATTTCCAGCTTTTCGTCGAGAAAAATCACTCGCAGGTCGTCGGTATTGGTTCTTCTGAGGTTGTCGGCGGGGCGAAGTCAACGGTCGTTGGACACACCTATCAAACGACGGTGGGTAAGTCTCACAGCGTCATTGTCCGGGGGCGTTCCGACACAGATATCGGGCGTATCATGAACATCCGGGTGGGCGAACAGTTGACGATCAAAGTGGGAGAGAACTCGATGCTGACGATGTCGCGCGAGGGGCATATCGTGATCCAAGGGAAGCATATTCATTTCCAAGCCGACCAGATTACACAGAACTGAGTGTAGGCCATGGCTGAGAAACCGTCAGGATTGCCGCCGTCTCGCATGCTGGGTGTGCCGTTTTCCGCATATGACGACGACAATGTCCTGGAGATGTTGAAAACCGACCTGTCGACGTTCAAACGTCACCCGTTTTTTCCGGTGTCTCCGGGGATCACGCCGCCATTTCGCGCGGATGCTCCCCAGCAGTCGTTCAATTCCAACGGCGGATTATGCGAATATATACCCGCTGTGAACGAGACCGTGCTTTTCGGACGATCGTCCAGCGCAAACAAACTCCTTCCTCAAAAGGAGCGTGAGAACGAGAGCAAGGAAAGCGCCTGGAAATTCGGTGAACTAAGCAAGGACTACAAGGACGCCGGCGTCGGCAAGAAATATCAGCGTGGCGTCAGGGAGTATATTGCTTCGGGCTATACACGCCGCAACCCGGATGGAAAGACCGCCCATGACACCGACTGGCGCGGCAAATGGAAAGAACGGAATTTCCAGGTTGCTGAATATACCTGGTGGAAAGCCGACAAAAAACTGGCTGGAGACAGTTTTGGTGATCCGGCAAAGGATTGGGCTTCAGGAGAATACAAGCTCGGAGCACTGGAAGGTGACGGAAAGGCCGGATTTTCTGTCACCAAAGGCGGAATTGATGCCAAATTGAGCGCAAAAGCCAGTGCCGCCGCTGCCCAGGGCAAAGTCGAAGTTCTCAAGGATCAGGTCATCTCCGGAGCCGCAAAAGGCGCGGTGCTGAAAGGAGAGCTGGAGGGCGAGGTTGCTTTTGTCGGGAACCCTGAAGAGGTGACGGGGACGCTGAAACTTGCCGCCAAGGCGAATGTCATCGAGGGCTCGGTCAACGGAGAACTCTGCCTGACGCCAAGCCGTGTCGGCAACCCTGTCATCAAAGCGTGGAACTGGCTGTTCGAAGAGCACAACCAACTCATTGAGGACAAATGGGATATAGGTGTGTGCCTTGGCGGTGAACTGCAGGGAGCCGTTGGCGCTCAGGCTGAGGCATCTGCGGAAGCAGGCGTGAAAAAGGGAAAGGCGCGCGCCGAGGTCGGCGCCAAACTTGGTTTCGGCCTGGGCGGCGGCGCTAAAGTGTCCGGCGGCCTGACGGGTCTCGATAAGGCAGCAGACCTCATCAAGGGATGGCCGGGAAAATGATACGGAGAACCGAACGTTGAAGCCTCTATTTCTGGTGCTGCGCCGAATGTCTTTTTCGGCGATGGTTTTAGTGACGACCGCAATTGGATTGGATGTTATGGCCGAAGATTATACGAGTCGTTTGACCCTCGACAGCACGGCGAAGGCATCGGAGCCATATAGCTTCCAGGAAGCGAAGGATATTAACTTTCACTCGGTCAAGATCGATAAATTTATGTGGTTCAGGGAAAAGCGGGCACTGTCCGAATGGGATAAGTACGAAACCTTCGACAATGTGACCCTGCAGACGATCGGTTATGATCCTGCCAATCGCGATCATTTCGAAATCCAGATCATCACCGCCGAGATCAAACCGGAAAAGGTTGCGCGTGGGGTCGATTACGCCCGGCTCTTTGCGAAAGAATGGGCACCTTCGGTCGCCGCGATGAAGGAATATGGTCGCGACGCTGGCGATGTGTTTGCCCTCGGGCCGGATAATGGGTTCAACCGCCGTGAGAGGGTCGCGGTTTGGCGCGAGGACAAGTCTCTGCTCATCGTGCGCGCTGGCTACGCAGAAGAGGAGGCCGCCCGCGTCGAACCCCAGATTGCGCAGTTTTTCGGAGCTTTGAAGCTCGACAACGATGCGACTGACAGCATTGATGGCGCGATGCATCTGGAAAAGCTGCCGTCGAGCGGTGGCGTCGCCTACTCCGCACGCCTGCCGGACGGATGGAAAAAACTGACGCAGAACAGCGATCCCAATCCGTCCTATACGGGAGCGATATTCACAAATTCCAATGATCCGGACGGAAACGCGGCTGTATCCCTGTTCGTCTTTCCAACACCCAAGTCGGATCTGTCGCCAACTGACGATCAACTGCGTCAGCTTGCCGCGAAGGTGGTGGAAATCGAACTGCAAAATCTCATGCCGGACGTCGGCTTTAAGCTGGACGAGGACGTCAGCTTCGTTCCCGGCGAAAAAGTTGGCGATGTGGATAAGGGTTTCATCGACATCGTTACTCTCCAGGGCAGCGAGCAGAAGATACGTGCCAGGACCGTATTGAGCCTCAGGAAGGGCGTTGTCGCCGCAGTGGCGTCGCTCACGGCGTTTCCCGCCACGCCAAAAGACGTTGCAACAATGATCCATACCGATTTCGTCACACGCACCATCGGGGAGGGTTTGGCGGATCAACTGAAATGAAATCTTTGGTCGATGGGGCGCCGCTCATTTTGGGGTCGGCCTTCCACCTGGGTGAATTTAGAGGGAGTTCGCACGATATGAACCAGATACCTGATCGTAAAGCGCTTTTAGGGGACGCTCTTCCATTGCCGGAGGATGCATGGGGGAAGCTTCTGAAGCTCGCGACGATGATCGAGTTCGATGGCTCCGGGACGTTGACGATCCGCAACGGCGAGGCCCGAATTTCATTGGGTTCTGACGGCGTGGTGAGGGTGGAAGGCAAGAAGATTATCCAGATGGCTCGCCAGAATATTGCGCTGGACGCTGCGTATATCGACCTGAACTGACCGGCATGTGGGCTGTCAGCAACAACACACCTTTCTCTGCGGACGGCTATTTCATTCGCGACCGCGATGGAAAGGAACATTGGTGTGTCGCCGTGCGCGGGCGGTTTCGCGCGCGTCCGGACGGTATGACCGATCTTCTTGAGCCGCAGCCCATCCGGCTCTCTCCAGCCTATCGCGATGCCGAGGCAAATGAGCTTTTCGCCGATGCTGATTTTGCGCCTTTCAGGCCCGCCGCAGATATTCTTGTCAATGGCTCAGCCGTTGCGCCTGACGAGAAACCGATAGACCGTATCGATGTCACTGTTGCTGTGGGTACAATGACCAAGAAGGCCGCCGTCATGGGCGAAGCGCGCATGGTCAAAAAAAAGCGCGGCTGGGAGGTTACCGAAAAACAGCAGGCCTCACGCGTCGAACTGTCATGGAGACGTTCGCTCGGCGGAAGCGATCTTTTTGTGGATGATGATGGGGCCGAATGCGAAGCCAATCCAATTGGCCGGGGCTGGTCACGTCATTTCGAGCGCGCGCCGGAGGGCGCGGAGCTGGCTATGCCGCAGATTGCAGCTCCCGCCGATGTCTTTGATCCCGGTCGCCCGCTTTCGCAGCCGGTCGGGTTCGGTGCGATTCAGCCGGCCTGGGCAACGCGGCGTATTCACGCCGGCACCTATGATGAAGCGTGGATGAAACACAGGTCTCCGCTTTTGCCTTCCGATTTCTCGGAAAATTTTCACCAGACCGCGCCCGTCGATCAAATCTATTCCGGTGAGTTGCGTGGTGGCGAACCGGTGCGACTGGAAGGGCTTCATCCGGAAGGCGGTTACGCATTTCGTCTGCCGCAATGTATCCTCGAAGCGGACACTCGGATCGCCGGCAAGACGCTGACGCACAGGTTCAGGCTCGTTCAGGTGGAGATCACTGGCGATGAGCGTCTCGTGGATCTGATATGGAACGCCCATGTGCCCTGTGGCGGGCGCGATCAGGACGTCGAAGTCTCTTTCCTTCGACTGAGGCAAATGGCCGGGGTCGTCGCATGAGGGCGGCGGTTTCAATTCTGGCGGCCGGCCTGACATGTCCGGCGGGCAAAAATTTTGAAACGGCAACTGCCGCCTATTCGCGCGGCGAAAGATTCACCGAGAAGGACCGCAACCTGGTGATGGCGGACGGGCGACCACCGACCCTTGCGCCGGTCTATCCGTTGACGGAAGAGCGGGACTATGTCGAGCGGCTGCGAAAATTACTCGCCTGCGCGCTTGCCGATTGCGTTGCGCAATTGGCGAAGTTCGGACAGGAAAGCGCGGATTATGCGATGCTTCTGCTGCTGCCCTATTGGATGGAGGACGGACCTGTCGCTGAGGACTTTAATGCCCGGCTCCGCCAATTTCCTCTGCCGCGGGTGACGAACCTCTTCGTTTCCTTTGGTGGGCAGGCTGAAAGCCTGCAGCTTGTTGGCAGGGATGGTCCGGAAATCGTGAGGAGAACGGAGAGAATTGTTCTCGTTGCGGTCGTAGACAGTTATATCCACTCAGACATGCTCGACAGTCTGGCTTATCACGGTGAATTGCTGACACGAGACAACCCCTACGGTATGGTTCCCGGCGAAGCTGCGGTCGTGTTGGCACTTGGGCCGGAAGATGACGCGCGGCTCGGTCGAATTGCGCGCCTTTCTACCATGGAAGAGCCTGAAAACCCGATTGATCCCGAGCGCGGATTGATGGGCCGCGCCCTTGCGAGCTGTTATGGGGCTCTCCTTGAGGGGGGCTTTTCTCCGGATCGCTTCATTGTCGATCTCAATGGTGATCGCGTACGCGCCGAGGAGTTTGGATATGCGATCGCAACCAATGCTGCGCAAATGGCCGAGCTGTCCGACAGGGCGGAAATCCCCGCGCTTCAACTGGGTGATCTTGGGGCCGCGAGCGGGCTTGTGATGGCGGCGCTTGCGCTTGGGCCCGCGCCAGGATCGCTCGTAGAAAAGACAGAGCCGGGGGGCGAGGAATTTCTCTACAGCCTTCTGTCCGCCAGTTCCCGCGACGGGTTGAGAGCGGCAACAATTGTGGAAAGCGTCCAGCGCGACATAAAAACCGGCAGGATAGACGCATGAAGGAAACAATCCGCATCAACGGGATTACACTCTGCCATAAAAACTCGAATGGCTATGTCCGCTCGACGCTGCCGGATGTATGCCTGACCCCGCCCAAGCCTGTGCCCGTGCCATATACGAATACCGCATTTGCCCGCGACCTCGCCGATGGTACCACCACGGTGTTCTCGCATGGCGGGGCGATGAATGGCGTGCGCGGCTCGCGGTTCGCCAAATCGATCGGTGACGAGCCCGGTTCGTCCGGCGGGATCAAATCCGGCACGCATCTGCATCAGGCCACCTTCCTGTCCTGGTCTCCCAACGTGTTCATGCAAGGCCGAGCAGTGACGCGCCTTACCGACAAGATGCTCCTCAACAAGGGCAACACCGTATCGGTCGGTGGTTATAAAACCGACCTGCCCGAAGGCCATCCCGAGCGTTATCTCTGCGAAGTGGGCTGCCGCTGCTATGCGCTGCATCGTCCGCGAAACAGCGTTACCGAGGGGCTTGAATGGGTCGATCAGGTTTTACCACGCGACGATGAGGCCAGCCCGGGGCGTTATCAGCGCTGTGTCGATGCAACGATCCAGGCGCAATATCCGAACACGGTCCTTGGCAGCAGCATGCCGGTCGGCGATCCGCGCACCAATTACGGCTATGTTTCCGAGCTTGGATTCTGGGACCCGAACAATCCGAACAATCAGTTCCCGGACAAGCCGCCCGGCAATGTCATCCTGCAGGGAGAGGAACACGACATTCCGAAGGTTCCCCGTCGGGCGCCCTGGGGCGGCACGCGATGGTTCAATGTGCGTGGCTCTCGCTGGCTGGATGTGGTGAAAGTCGAGAACGGCCAGATGACCCACATGTATGACATGAAGTTTCCGGGGGACAAGTTTCCAAATGAAACCGCGAAGGATGATGCTTATCGCGCTATCGCACGACGGCACAGAGCTCGTTACAAGGAGTTCGTGGTGTTGGATGAGTGTGACAATTGCGAAGAGTCTGTGAGACAGCGCGAACAGGAGCGCCAGTGGGAGGCCGAAGAACGATGGCGACAGTTAAAAAAGGGGCTTGAGAATGCTCCACCGATCTGGCTCCCCTTGCCCGGACCACGGATCCCGGGTGGGCGCCTCCCACCCGTCCCAAGCTGGTAGGATGATGTCATGAATCTAAACGAACTGATCGCTGTCATGGCAAATTTCGAAGAGCGCGGTGAACTCGAAAAACTGGATGAAATCGGCCTGCCGCCCGGCAATGCCATCCAATGGTTGTTCGGACTGACATCCGGGTTCTATTTTGCGGATGGTGAAACGCGGCGTACACGCCAAGCCATGCTGAATCTGGCGCTACGTTACTACGACCTTGCGGAAGGCAACACAAATTTGTTGTCCTTTAACGAGCGAGTACGTCGCATCGAGTCACGGGAAGACGTTGCGCAAAATCTGTCACAAGACGAGTATTTTGACGAGGGGAAGACCGCGAGCTTTTATATCAGGCACATGCCAAAACAGGCGTTGCGTTCGACCGATCCGGTTCACGACTACTTTACTGTCCTGCTTCCAAGCGCCGGCTACCGCGGCGGCAATGGGCGCTTGATGTATCAGACGCGGTTGTCGGAATTATCACGCGGCCCAACTGGCGTGGTTCGCTTCTTCGTTGATGCCTGCCGTGATCTCCGGGTTTTTTATGCTGTTTCGGGGATGTCGCTTTTTTTCTATTCTTATGCGACGGGTGTGACTGAAAAAGCGTATCCTCTATTTCGCCGGTTTCCTGGCCTCCTTTACGAAGATGGCAGTAATTTTACCTTGGAAATATTACACCGTACCGATGTGATCCGCGACGTGAATTGGCTGACAGCCATCAACGATGAGCTACTGGAGCGCGTCGGCGGTATTGAGAAGGCAAGGGAAACACTCGGAGACGAGGTCATCCTCCATCCCTATGAGGGCGGCGTCGTTTTCCAAGCGGGCGAACGTCCCGTGCTCGGCGATTTAAATAAGGGCCGCGTGCCTGCAGCATACCGAGCGGTCAACGATTTCCTCAAGCCCTTGCGATACGAGAACTGGGATTATCCCTATCTGCGAGCACCGTACGATGTTGACGAGATGGAGTATACGCAATGGTGGACACATCGATTTGACGATGTTGAACGTTAAGATCGCTCAGCCTCGTGGAGTTAAACGAACTCATCACCGCGATGGCCATCTTTGAGGAGTGTGGTGCACTCGAAAAGCTGGATGAAATCGGAATGCCGCCCGGCAATGCAATCCAGTGGCTATTCGGGCTGACATCCGGGTTCTATTTTGCCGACGGAGAAACGCGTCAAATACGCCAATCTATGCTGCGTTTGGCACTGCGTTACTACGATTTCGTAGAAGGTAACACCAATTTATTGTCGTTTAACGAGCGGACGCGCCGCATTTCAGCAGGAAAACAGATTGAAGAATACCTGTCGCAGGGGGAGTATTACGACGAAAGGGAGACGGCGAGTTTCTACATAAGGCATATGCCAAAACAGGCGTTGCGTTCGACCGATCCGGTTCACGACTACTTTACTGCCCTTCTTCCCGGCGCCGGTTATCGCGGTGGCAACGGTCACCTCATGTGCCAGACGAGGCTATCGGCGCTGTCGCGCGATCCGGATGGTGTGATCCGTTTCTTCGTTGACGCCTGCCGCGATCTGCGGGTTTTCTATGCCGTGTCGGGTTTGTCGCTCTTTTTCTATTCCTATGCGTCTGGCGCAACTGCGAAAGCCTATCCTCTGTTTCGCAGGTTTCCTGGGCTGCTTTACGAGGATGGCACGCGTTTTGGATTGGCCATAAGAGACCGGACGGACACTATCCGCGACGTGAACTGGCTGACAGCCGTCAACGATGAGCTACTCTCAAGGGTTGGCGGTCTCGACAAGGCACGAGCCGCACTTGACGAAGAAGTGATCCTTCACCCTTACGAGGGTGGCGTCGTTTTCCAGGCTGGCGAACGGCCTGTGCTCGGCGACCTGAACAAGGGGAGGGTGCCCGCAGCATATCGCGCAGTGAACGATTTCCTCAAGCCCCTGCGTTACGAGAACTGGGAGCGCGCCTATCTGAGAGCACCATACGATGTCGATAAGATGGAGTACACCGAATGGTGGACACGCCGGTTTGACGATGGCGAGCGCTAGGATGGCGTCTTGGATATAAACGAACTCATCGTCACAATGGCGCTCCTCGAAGAGCGCGGTGAACTCGACAAATTGGACGAGATCAGTTCGCCGCCGGGCAACGCGATTCAATGGCTGTTTGGCCTTACGGCCGGGTTCTATTTTGCGGGTGGTGAAACACCGCGGACACGCCAGGCCGCGCTCGATCTGGCCTCGCGTTACTACGATGTGACGAAAGGAAACACCAATCTTCTGACGGTCGGTGAACGTTCGCGCCGTCTGTCTTCGAGAGATGACATCGAGCGGCATCTGGCACAAAGCAATTACCTTGATGAGAAGGAGACCGCAGGCTTTTATATCAGACACATGCCTGCCCAAGCCCTGCGGTCAACCGATCCCGTACACGACTATTTGACGGCACTTCTTCCGGGTATTGGGTACCGTGGCGGCTGTGGGCACCTGATGTACCAGACGCGGTTGTTGGACCTATCGCTAGATCCGATAGGTGTTGTGCGTTTCTTCGTTGACGCATGCCGTAACCTTAAGGTTTTTTATGCCGTGTCCGGCATGTCGCTTTTCTTCTATTCCTATGCGGCAGGCGCAACCGAGAGAGCCTATCCATTGTTCCGCAGATTTCCCGGCCTTCTCTATGAGGACGGCATCCGTTTTGGGTTAATCATTTCGCAGCGCACCGATGTGATCCGTGACGTGAATTGGCTTACAGCCGTCAACGATGAACTGCTGGCGCACGTTGGTGGTCTTGAGAAGGCGAGAGAAGTGCTCGCAGACGAGATTGTCCTCCATCCCTATGAGGGTGGCGTCGTTTTCCAGGCGGGTGAACGGCCCGTGTTCGGCGATTTAAATAAGGGCCGCGTGCCTGCAGCATACCGAGCGGTCAACGATTTCCTCAAGCCCCTGCGCTACGAGAACTGGGACTATCCCTATCTACGGGCTCCCTACGGTGTCGATGAGATGGAGTATACGCAATGGTGGACACATCGATTTGACGATGGTGAACGTTGAGTTTGTCCAGCCTCGTGAAGTTAAACGAAACTTATTACCATCATTTCGTCTCGACGCTGCCTTCCGGCGCAGCTGGTTGCGTCGCGACCGTTTTGGAAAATGCGGGATCGTCGTGATAAAGCGTGCTGCGGAAGAAGGCGGTTGAAAGGCGCTGGATCGCGGCGACCCGCGGGGCCGTTCGTCGTCTCGTGCGCCTCATAACCAGGGGTGTCGCCAAGAGCATGCCCTATCGATCAGGCGGGCGGAGTTGCCTGAGAATGACTTATCGCGAAGACGCGCTTCCTGCACGAATTTGCGCTTTCGACCGGTGTCGATACCGACGGCTCTGCGTAACTTCCACGTAATTTTCGGTGTCCATACGTCTCCGCCTTGGTGCGTCTCAACGGTCGACGGGCGACCGTAGCGGCGATGGATCGAAAGGACAGACATGAAAAAAATCATTTCAGGCGTATTCGTTTGTTTAACGCTGACGGCGTGCAGCCAGACGGAAAAGGGCGCCGGTATTGGTGCGGCCAGTGGTGCAATCATTGGCGGGCTGGCAAGCGGCACGTGGCAAGGTGCTGCAGTGGGAGCCGCCGCGGGTGGCGCGGGAGGGGCTGTCATTGGGAACATCAGTGAACGAAACGACAGGAACCGCCGCGATCGCTGGGAAAATCGGGACCGGCGCGACTACGGTTGCAGATATCGGGATAACTACGGCCGCTGCCGATAAGGAGCGGGTCTTGGCGACGGGGGGGCTAAAAGCCGGCTGGATACTCAGCAGGTTTCGGTTCCCCGGTGCCGGACATCTGGACCGCCGATTGACTTGGCGGCCAGTCGGTCATGGCAGTCGAGTTTATCTGAACCATACATATAAATTTGCTGTTAGAATTCCTGGGAACAGCTGTCCGGGACTTGCACGATCAGGCCACTATGAAACTTCTGCTTATCGAAGACGATCCGGAAATGACGGATGCCTTGAGGACGGCCCTCTCGCAGCATGGCATCGTGCTGGACGCTGTTGGTGATCTGGCAACGGCACGGGAAGCAATCGCCATGGCGGACTACGATATTGTCCTTATCGACCGGCAACTGCCGGATGGTGATGGCAGTACCTTCCTCGCCGATTTGCACCGCACGGGTTCAAATACGCGATCGATCATCATCTCCGCTCTGAGGTCGACCGACGAGCGAATTTCCGGCCTCAATGACGGTGCCGATGACTATTTGCCGAAGCCGTTCGAAATTCCCGAGCTGATTGCCAGAATGAGCGCTGTGCTGAGGCGGGTGCCGACAACGGGCCCGTTCGTCCTGTCGGCGGGAAACGTCACCTATGATCGTGTTTCGTGCGATGTGCACGTCAACGGCGTCAGGCTTGCGCTCACCCGAAGGGAACTGCTTATCATCGAAACTCTTTTGAGAAACCGTGGTCGTACCGTGTTGCGCTCGTCCCTTGAGGGGCAGGTCTATTCCTTTGACGATGAGATCCAGTCGAACTCACTGGAATCCAATATGTCTCGCCTGCGCCGAAAGCTTGGCGAAGCGGAGGCCGACATTGTTATCAAGAACATTCGTGGCATAGGCTACTACCTTCATGAGCAGAAATAGGATGACCAGCACATCCCTTCGCTGGCGATTCACTTTTGGTTTTATTGTCCTGCAGCTCTGCGCGGTCATCGCCTCGCTCAGCCTGGTTTTCTATCTCCTTTCTGGCCTCAAGCCCGATGTGGCGATCACGTCCATCTGGCTGTCTCAGGAAATCGCAGACTCGGTTCGTCTCGAGCCGAATGGCCGACCCCATCTGGTTCCGACGGCCGAGCTTAAAGAAATTATGGAGGAAGCGCCTGACCTGTGGTTCGTGGCAGACCTTGGAAAAGATATTGTCCTTGCACACGGCGCGCCTCCCGGGAAAATTGCCGACAACATGCCATTCCTGCGGGCGTTCAGAAGTGTCGAGCTCCATGGTGACCTGAACGATCCGCTGAGTGTCGCCCGCATGGAGCGTTTCGACACAGAGGCCGGTGAGGCAACGATTTTTGCCGGCGGTGTTTCGATGTCCCAATATGGTGTGACCGTGCTGTTGGGGAACCTTGCCATCGGCGTGCCGGCGCTGATCCTCGTCGCTATTTCCCTGATTGGCGTCCCGTTTGTCACACGCTGGGCTTTGCGGTCCTTCAGCGACCTGACCAGGCGTCTCGACAGGATCGATCTCGACACACGTGGCGCCCTGGTGGAAGAGCGGGGCTTGCCCAATGAGGTGCTTCGTCTGGTGCGCGACATCAACAGGGCGCTGCGTCGTCTCGATAGCGGCTTCGAGTCGACGGAGCGCTTCTTCGTCAACGCCGCCCATGAACTTCGAACGCCGATTGCTGTCCTGCAGGTGAGAATCGATACGCTTTCACCAGGTGCGGACAAGACACACCTGCAGACGGCCATCAAGCGACTAACGGCGATCGCGAACCAGCTTCTCGACACCGAGAAGTACCGGCAGAAGCCCCAGCAGAATGCACCTGTCGATCTCAACAGTGTTGTGTCGAAGGTGGTCGCCGACCTTGCTCCGCTGGCGATCGCCGAAGGTTATGAGATTTCTTTCGACAGCGACGCGGAAAACCTGTTCGTTCCCGGTGATGCCGAAGCTCTGGAGCGTGCATTCGTCAATCTGGTGCGTAATGCAGTCCAGT
This sequence comes from Agrobacterium sp. GD03872, assembly GCF_029840625.1. NCBI lineage: Bacteria > Pseudomonadati > Pseudomonadota > Alphaproteobacteria > Hyphomicrobiales > Rhizobiaceae > Agrobacterium > Agrobacterium sp. GD03872. The sequence continues at coordinate 49,131 of NZ_JAOCCY010000021.1, read as the reverse complement.
ACGGAGGTGGAAAAGGACAGATATCGGTCAGTATCGAGGCTGATGGCAGCGTGACTGTCGCCGATCAGGGCTGCGGAATCGCCGGCGACAAGCAATCGCGCATATTCGAACCGTTCTACCGGGTCAGCCCTCACGGCTCAGGTGCGGGCCTGGGGCTCAGCATGGTCAACGAGATCGTGACCCGTCACGGCGGCTACGTTGAGCTTTCGTCCGCTCCAGGCAAGGGCAGCACATTTGCCGTGCGCTGGCGCGAGAAGCGCGTTTTCCAGCAGCGGTAGGGCCCGTCGTCTGCGCCAACCGGTCAAGGCATCTTCGTCCGTCGACGTTGGCTGAGCATGGCCGCGATTGCTTGATGTCTCTGGCGCGCAATCTCTGGTGCGGCATCCACATTGCAAGCACCCTTTGCCGATCGGCTGATTTTACAGCGCGTGCCAAACGGATCAGGCACGACGACCGCTCCCCGTAATTTTCAGGTAACTCTCGTGACAGAGAAAGCCCGCAAATTTCAATAGCGTGGACCAATATCTAATGGCACGACACATTACCCGCAAGGGTTTCATCCTGGCGGCGGCGGTCCTTGTCGGTCTGCTGGTCGTCTGGTTCCTGTTTCTGCGTCCGCCGGCGAAGCCTGAACTGGTGACGGCGCAGGCGCGAACGGGTGACATTGAAGAGGTGGTGCTGGCGACCGGGGTTCTCGAACCGCTCGAGCTGGTGCGTGTCGGCGCCCAGGCCTCGGGTCGCATTGAGCATCTGGCTGTCAAGATCGGTGACATCGTCGAGGCTGGCCAATTGGTGGCCGAGATCGATTCCCAGACCCGGCGCAACACCTTGCGGGACCGCGAGGCCGCTCTGGCGAACATCCGCGCCGTTCACGCCGCACGCAGCGCCGGTCTGGTGAAAGCCGAGAAGGATTTCGAGCGCGAGCGTGACCTGCTGGCAGGTGGTTCCACGCCGCGCGCCCAGTATGACGCCGCGGTTGCGATGCGAGACACCGCGCGGGCTGAGGTTCAGTCGTTGGACGCTCAGGTCTCCCAAGCGCAGGTCGCGCTGGAGTCTGCGGGTATAGAACTGGACTATACGCGCATCACCGCCCCAATCGCCGGCACAGTGGTTGCGATCGTCACTGACGAGGGCCAAACCGTGAATGCCCTGCAGACCGCGCCGACCATCGTCATGATCGCACGATTGGACACAATGACGGTGCGCGCGGATATCTCCGAGGCTGACGTTGTGCGTGTGCGGCGGGGCCTGCCGGTCTGGTTCAGCATTCTTGGCGATCCGAAGCGCCGTTTCGATGGGGAGTTGCGACAGGTGGAACCGGCCCCAGCCTCCATCGCCAACGAGAGCAACGCCGCCGCGAGCCGGATTGGCTCAACCAACGGCGCGGTCTATTACACCGGGCTGATCGACGTGGCGAATGCGGACGGGGTGCTGCGGCCGTCCATGACGGCGCAGGTGTCCATCATCTTGAGCCGCGTCAGCGGCGCCGTGCTGGTTCCGCTCAGCGCAGTGGAAGGGGCGCCCCGGGCCGGCGATACGGCGCGTGTGCGCATACTGGACGCGATGGGCGAGGTCCAGATCCGGCAGGTCCAGGTCGGCATCGATAACGGCGCGGACATCCAGATCCTTAGCGGTCTTCAGGCAGGCGAGACCATCGTCCTGGGAGCGTCCACGGACGAACGCACGGATGGCCAGGCTCAACTGGCCGCAGCGAAGCGGTAGGGCGCGCTATGACGGAACCACTGATCCGCGTACGTGGGGTATCCCGCGCTTTCCCCGCAGGCGACGAGATGGTGCGGGTGCTGAAAGACGTCGACCTCGACATCGAGGCCGGCGAAATGATGGCGATCATCGGTGCTTCTGGCTCCGGCAAGTCGACGCTGATGAACATCCTTGGCTGTCTCGATCGTCCGACGGACGGTAGCTACTGGATCGAAGGGCGCGAGACGTCGAAGATGTCCGTGGACGAACTGGCGACGCTACGCCGTGAGCGTTTTGGTTTCATCTTCCAGCGCTATCATCTGCTTGGCGATCTCAGCGCGGCCAGCAACGTCGAGGTGCCGGCCATCTATGCCGGACGCAGCCGATCCGACCGGCACAAGCGAGCGATCTCCTTGTTGACCCGGCTGGGCCTCGCCGAGCGGACGGGCAATATCCCCGGCAAGCTTTCGGGCGGCCAGCAGCAGCGGGTGTCGATCGCCCGCGCCCTGATGAATGGCGGCGAGATAATTCTGGCCGACGAACCGACCGGAGCGCTGGATACGCACAGTGGCGCCGAAGTCATGAAGATCCTGCGCGAGCTTCACGCCGAGGGGCACACCATCATTCTCGTCACTCACGACAAGAAGATCGCCGAACATGCGGATCGGGTCGTCGAGATCAGCGACGGCGTTATCATTTCCGACGAGCGCAATATATCCAAATCCGCCGCGACGGCCCGTCCCATCCGCGAGCACGCGCCGGGCGGTGGCTGGCGGGGTGCAATTGACCGGATGACTGAGGCCTTTCGTATGGCGGGCGCGGCAATATGGGCGCACAAGATGCGCTCGCTTCTGACCATGCTCGGCATCATCATCGGTATCGCCTCGGTGGCGGCTATTTCGGCGCTGGGAGCCGGCTCGCAGCAACAAATCCTGAGCAGTATCAGTTCGCTTGGCACCAACACGATCGAGGTGCGGGCCGGTAAAGGCTTCGGCGATCTGGAAGCGGGCAAGATACGGACGCTGGTTCCCGCCGATGCCGAAGCGCTGGTAAACCAGCCCTATGTCGACAGCGTGACACCAACAGTTACGACGAGCGTAACTGTCAAGCGCGCCGCCGTGGCCGTCAATGCGTCAGTCACCGGAGTTGGCGCGGACTTCTTTCGTGTACGGGGTCTCGAGCTGGCGCAGGGACAACTGTTCGACGCCCAGGACGTTATCGCCTACAGCCAGAATGTGGTGATTGATGCAAACGCCGCGCGAGACCTGTTTCCAGACCGGGTAAACCCGGTGGGGCAGGTCATCCTTCTGGGCACAATGCCGGCGAGGGTTGTGGGTGTGACGAAACGGGAAAACTCCTTCGGCCCGGCGGTTGATACGTTGACCGTTTATGCGCCCTACACAACCGTCATGGGCCGCATGCTGGGTCGTCCGAATGTCGACGGCATAACGGTCCGTATCAGAGACGATGTCGATCCGGGCAATGTCGAGGCCGCAGTTTCCCGCCTTATCGAGCGTCGGCATGGCGCGAAAGACTTCTTCCTCACCAACTCGGCGACCATTCGCGAGACTATCGAGACCACCACGCAAACCCTGACGCTGCTGATTTCGTCAGTCGCCGTGATCTCGCTGATTGTCGGCGGCATCGGCGTGATGAATATCATGCTGGTGTCCGTGACCGAACGTACCAAGGAGATCGGCGTTCGTGTGGCTGTCGGGGCGCGCCGCAGCGACATCCTTTCCCAGTTCCTGATCGAGGCCGTCATGGTCTGCCTTGTCGGCGGCTTCATGGGAGTGATGCTCGCCCTCGGGATCAGCGCTCTTTTCAATTTGCTGAGCCCCGACTTCAAAATGATCTTCTCTTCGGGCTCCATCATGGTGGCCTTCGCCTGCTCAACCCTGATCGGAATTGTCTTCGGCTTCCTTCCGGCCCGCAATGCGGCAAAGCTGGACCCGATCGAAGCCTTGGCGCGCGACTGATGAACTGCAAGCGTCTGCTTGGTGGCGTTGTGATTCGCTTGTCATTATTGAGGCTGGCGTATGTCACTAGACCGACGGTTGCAAGGCTGCATCGAGCAGCTTGCGCCCATTGCCAGCGAGCCAGGACCTGAAAGTGAGAAGGTTGGGGTTAATTTCGCGCATAACTTTCAGATCGACGAGCTCGGCGAGCGGCCCGGCTACCAGGCTCTCTGCCATATGCGCGAGATCCGTGTTTGCAGCGAGAACGTCATCGGGAAACCGTTCATAGGTTATCGAGCGACCGGCTGCTTCGCTGAAGGCGGCCTCAAGCTCGGGGCCGGTCAGTCGATCGCTGGCGATCTTAAGTGTTGCCCCGCCGAAGCGTGACTTGTCGGCAAGCACGGCAGCGACAAACTTGCCGATGTCTTCCACGGCGGTAAGCTGAATGGAATGATCGGGTCGGATCAGGGACACCAGCCGGCTCTCATCCAGACCGAAGCCAGGTCGCACCAACATTTCCATGAAAATCATCGGCCGGATGATGGTCGTGGTCATGTCGAGCTGTCGAATATGGGCTTCGATACGAGGCTTGGCGTCGAAACGCGGAACGCCTGTCAGTTCATTCCCCACGCTGGCGCCTGACGAATAAACAAAATGGTCGATGCCGGTTTCAGCAGCGATATCCGCAATCGATATACCATGACGGACTTCGTCTTCGGCAGCCAGGCTGGCTGGTAGTACGCTAAAGACACCGTAAGCGTCTTTCATCGCTGTGCGGACTACTTTGGTCTCTTCAAATGAACCCTGCACAAGCTCGACGCCTGAATTCTGCAATTGCAGCGATGCAGCTTTGGTGGAATCCGGAACGAGTGCGCGAACAGGCCATCCCGCCTTCAACAAGGCTTTGGCGACAGATCCTCCCTGCCTTCCGGTAGCGCCGAAAACCAGAATGGGGTGCTTGCTATTGGTCACTTGAAGCCCTCGCGTTAAACTAGGACCGTCTATATATACGAATGTAATTCTGCCGGAAGACGGCACATTTTTTAGCATCAGGCACAGGGATGATACCCTTGGAAGAACAGATCGATGCCGGCCCATCGTGCGGATCAGAAAACGACAGACACTTCAGACCCATCCCGTCAAACGGGGTCTGCAGCCTGCTGAGTGACAAATGGACTGTGCCGGTTCTTTGGCGTCTTTCTCTCGCGGAAGATCATCGGCTCCGCTTTTCGACATTGAGAAAAGAGGTCGGTGAGATCACCCAGCGCATGCTGACGCTCACGCTGCGTAATCTCGAGCGTGAGGGATTTGTCGTGCGTCACTATTTTCCCGAAGTGCCGCCGCGTGTCGAGTACGAACTGACAGAGATCGCCCATGGAGCTTTGCGCGCCCTTGAGGGATTTAACTTCTGGGTTCACGACAATCTGGACACCATCAGAGCGCGCCGGCGCGCTTACGACCGGGCGGAGTTGTAAATCCAAGTGACCGAAATTGGCTGAGAAGGTCAGATGTCGGTTCTGAGGCCAGCGTAGACCTCAAGTCGGCATCCGTCAGAGGCAACGCCTTGGGGAGGCGTGCTGGAAGTCGATGGCTACTGACTAGAGATATTTTTACGGATAGGCGCGTTCGGTTTCTGGACCAAGCGTTTAATCAGTCGACATACGGGATTTCTTGAACCCGGGTTGCTGGAGCCGAGCTCGCCCGGCCACCATCAGTTCGTCATATCAAGCAGCTGAAGAACGCGCTGCGCCATATCTGTGCCTCTGTCATCGGCGCGCCAGGCTAATAGCAATGGAACGGAAAATGCCATCGGTAATGGGATTTTCGTCACCTTGGGGGAGGTTATTCCCACGGCGGACGGTAATATCGAACAATATCCGTGGCTGACAATCAGTTGCACCGCCACCGGTATGCTGTCGATTTCTATCAACTGCACCTTTGATAGCCAGGTTGGCCCAAGCAGGTGTTCGAGAAAGCTCTCGGCCGTCTGGCGAAGTCCGGAGGCGCGGGAAGGCAGTACCAGGCGGTGTTTGAGGATCGCCTCGCGCATCTGTGACGGCGAATCTGCATCCGTCAGTTCAGGTGCTTCATGCTGCAGGAAACATGAAAGGTGGCTGCGCAAAACCTCACGGCTGCGCAGGCGAGAATTGTTGACTGGCATGTCGACAAGGACTGCATCGTATCGCTGCTGTTCAAGCCCTTCCAGCAGGCTGTCTGCAAGTCCGGGCTGCATCAGCAGCGGTGTGTCGAAACGCCTTGCCCAGTTGGCGGCAATGCGCGCCAGAATAATTGCCGACGGGCTGTCCGTCGTTGCGGGAGGAATGCCGCCGAATGACCAATGCCGCAAATGCCGCTTGAAACGCAGGGCGGATGTGGAGTCCAGCGCAGCCCAGATATCGCGTAACTTGTTGACGTGGGGCGATATGCGAAGCGCCTCGGGCGATGCGAGCGAGCCGCTGCGGGTCCGTTCAAAAAGCCGGACGCCCAGATTGTCCTCCAGCATCGCCATCATCCGCGTCAGCTGTGGTTGCCCGATTTGAAGCCTCAATGCGGATTTACGGATCGAGCCCGATTCGAGAATGTCCACGAAGCGGAAGAGTGCAATCAGCGACACGCTTCTCTGATAAATATCTTTCGTATGGTCATCGCCGCACGCGCCATGGATCGTGAAGATTTCATAGGCGGCCTGCGCGAGATAAGGGCCAAGTCTCCCGCCTTCGGCCGTCAGGATCAGGCCTTTTGCGCCCTGGACAAAAAGCCTGACGGAGAGGGCGGTTTCCAGGCGGCTGACGGCATCCGATACAGTCGAAACCGGAATTCCCGTTGCGTTGGACGCAAGGTGGATGCCGCCGAGGCGAACCACCTGGTCACATAAAAGAATCGTCGAAACCTTCACCGCCCACGCCTCGTTTCGATCTTCCCATTTCGGCATCGTCTGTCCGGATTTTGGGATATACCACTAATTTAATTGTGCCTCATAGTCGAAATATGACAGGAGGACGACATGGCGGATTTCGATACGGTTCTGGCGGGGCGAGTCATTCTGACCGATCGCGAGATTTCTCGAGGTTTCGTGGCCATTCGCGAGGGGAAAACGGCACTCATCGGAGAAGGCCCCGCGCCGGCTGGACGAGAAAATCATGATTTCGGCACCGGCCTTATATTGCCTGGCGCCATTGATGCACAGGTGCATTCGCTGTCGCAGAAGGGGGCCGAGGGTTTTGCGGCTTCGACCCGTGCGGCGGCGGCGGGCGGCGTCACGACAATCGTGGACATGCCCTATGATGAGGGCAATCTTGTGTGTTCCGCCGAGGCCGTCGGGCGCAAGGTCGCGATGATCGACGCGGAGGCGCGCATCGACGTCGCGCTTTATGGCACTGTCGATCCGCAAGAGGGTCCCGCCCGCATTGCCGAACAGGCTGCGGCGGGAGTTTGCGCCTACAAGTTTTCGACTTTCGGCACGGATCCCCAACGCTTTCCGCGTATCCCACCTGCGCTGCTTCGCGCCTGTTTCGCCGAGATTGCAAAGACCGGGCTTGCCGCAGGCGTGCACAATGAGGACGACGCCTATGTCCGCGCCGCGATTTCCGAGGTCGAAGCATCCGGCATAACCGACTGGCGTGCGCACGGTCTGTCACGTCCCGAATTGGCCGAGACGCTGGCGATGCTGCAGATTTACGAAACCGGCGCCGAGACGGATTGTCCGGCGCATGTCGTCCATTGCTCCGTCAGCCGCGGTTACGAAATCGCCGAGATGTATCGCAGGAACGGCCGGTATTCCTCCATCGAATGCTGCATTCACTACCTTGTTCTGGATGAGGAGAACGATGTCGCGCGGCTTGGCGGCAAGGCCAAGATCAATCCGCCGATACGCCCCCGCAAAGAAGTGGAGGCGATCTGGCGCCATCTGGCGGAAGGGCGGGTGTCGATGGTGTCCACCGATCATGTAAGCTGGAGCGAAGACCGCAAGACCAATCCCGATATGCTGAAAAATGCCTCTGGCGTCCCGGGGCTGGAAGTGATGGTGCCGCTCTTCGTCAAGGGCGCGATCGCACGCGGTGTGCCGCTGGTGTGGGCGGCTCGGCTTATGGCTGAAAATCCGGCCCGGCATTTTCGTCTGGACCACCAGAAAGGCGGGCTGCAGGTCGGGCGCGACGCTGACGTCATGGTGCTGGTCGATCGGCCCGTGGTGTATGACGCAGCCACCAGTCCACACTCCATTGCGGGGTGGTCGCCTTATCACGGCATGGAACTTCCCTGGACGGTCGCAGCCACCTGGCGGCGGGGCGAGATGGTCTTCGACGGTGAAAACGTGCTGGCTGCGCCGGGAACCGGCATTTTTGTGCGGCCGCCCGAAACGCTTGGACTGCGCAAGGGGCTGTTGTGATGCGCCGCAATCTCGATGCATCGATAAAGGACATAGAAGCGGATATCGACGCGCTGGCGCAGATTACCGATCCGGAACGTCCCTGGACCCGCCGCGCCTTCTCGCCCCGTTTCGATGAAGGGCGCGACTATCTTCGGCGGCGTTTCCTGAGTGAAGGATTGAATGTCTCGACGGATGCGGGCGGGAACCTGATCGGCCGCCGCGAAGGCACGGAACCGCAGGCCGGAACGATCATGCTGGGCTCGCATTCCGACACCGTGCCGGATGGTGGACGTTTTGACGGTGTTGCCGGCGTCGTCGTTGCATTGGAGGTCGCACGTATTCTTTCACGGCGCGATGTCGCCTTGCGGCATAACCTTGCCGTCGTCGATTTTCTTGCTGAAGAAGTCTCCATTTTCGGCGTTTCCTGCATCGGTTCGCGAGCGATGGCGGGTGTTCTGCCGCGGGACTGGCTGAGGCGTATCAGCGACGGGCGCGATCTGGCGACGGCCATATGTGACGTGGGCGGCAAGCCGGAAACTCTTGAAGCTCCTTTGGCTGATGATCTGAAGGCCTTTCTGGAACTGCACATCGAGCAGGGGCCGGTTCTCGAACGGGAAAAAATTGCGCTCGGGGTGGTGACAACCATTGTCGGCATCAATCGCGTCGAGATCGAGGTTAAGGGCCGTCCGGATCATGCCGGCACAACTCCGATGGGGTTGCGTGCGGATGCCCTTGTCGCTGCGGCGCGGATCGTGAATGAGATCGAGCGGTACGCGACTGAGCTTTCCGGTGGTCCCGGGCATTTTACCGCAACTGTGGGCGAGTTCGAGATATCCCCCAATGCCGCCAATGTGGTGCCGGGCCGGGTCCGCATGCTGGTTGATATCCGCGCCGAGCGGGCCGAAGACAAGGAAGCATTCGTATCCTGGCTGACCGGACTTGACGCGGACGGCGAAAACACGATCGAAGCGCGGCTGATTTCCGGCAATCCCGGCGTGCAGATGGATGATGGATTGCAGAAGATGCTGGCAAAGGCCGCCGACGGGCTGGACACGCCCTATCGCAAGATGGTGTCGGGCGCGGGCCATGATGCGGCATTCATGGCACGGCTGTGCCCTTCGGCGATGCTCTTCGTCCCTTGCCGCGACGGCCGTTCCCATTGCCCGGAAGAATGGGCGGATGCGGCCGATCTCGCTTTGGCGGCTGAAGTTCTGGCAAACACGATTATGGAATTGGACAGAAAAAGGGAGGGCTGAAAGTGGCCAGAATTCTGACGGAGAAGGATGTGGAGCCCGCGGTGCGGGGAGGCGCGGTCTATGCGGCCGGCGGTGGCGGCTGGGTCCACCACGGACGGAAGCTGGGCTATGCCGCGGTGAACGCCGGTGCGCCGGAACTCGTCTCCATCGACGAATTGAACGAAGATGACTGGGTGGCGACGGCTGCCGCCATCGGCGCGCCTGCCTCCACGACGCCCTGGGAAATGCGGGGCGTGGATTATGTCAAGGCCGTGCAGCTTTTGCAGGATGAGCTTGGTGCGAAGGTCGCGGCCCTGATGATCGGGCAGAACGGCAAGTCCTCGACCCTCAACGCATGGCTGCCTTCAGCTATCCTCGGTTGCAAGGTGCTGGACGCGGTGGGTGACATGCGCGCCCATCCGACCGGCGACATGGGGGCAATCGGCATGGCTGGAAAACCGGACCAGTCGATCCAGACGGCCGTCGGCGGAAATCGCGATCAGAATCGCTATATCGAACTCGTAACGCGCGGCGCAACCGGCCGTATCTCTCCCATCCTGCGCACCGCCTCCGACATGTCGGGCGGTTTCATCGCCTCGGCCCGCAATCCGGTTCGCGCCGGCTACGTCGCGAAGAATGCGGCGCTCGGCGGAATTTCCAAGGCGCTGGAGCTTGGTCAGGCAATCCTCGCCGCCGAGCCTCGAGGGCATGCGGCCGTTCTCGATGCGATCCTTTCGACTACGGGCGGCAGGATCATGATTGAAGGAGAGATCACGGCGAAGGATGTCGTTTATACGAATGAGGCTTTCGACGTCGGTACGGTCACCATCGGCAGGGGCGATGCGGCGCTGACCCTGCATGTGATGAACGAATACATGGCGGTCGATGCGGTCGATGGACGTCGTCTCGCAACCTTTCCGGACGTCATCACCACATTGTCGCAGGAGATCGAACCGCTGTCTGTCGGTGAGCTGAAGGTCGGCATGAAGATCCACCTGCTGCATGTCCCGAAGACTCTCATTCCGATCGGCGCGGGCCTGATGGACCCGGCGATTTATGTCCACCCCGAAAAGGTCATGGGTATCAACCTGACCAACTACGCATTGGAGGCTTGAAGATGCCGAGAGAGAATCCCCGCAATCCCGGCTTCCCGATCCCTTCAGGCCCAGAGCTTCGAGCGAAGGGCTGGCGGCAGGAAGCCCTGCTGCGCCTTGTGGAAAACGTGCTGGCTGTGGGTGAAGACCCGGAAAACCTCGTCGTCTACGCAGCACTCGGCAAGGCGGCCCGCAACAAGGCCGCATATGATGCCATCGTGCGTGCATTGACGACCATGGATGAGGATCAGACGCTTGTCATTCAGTCGGGAAAGCCGGTCGGCTTGATGAAGACTTCGACCGAGGCCCCGATGGTCATCATGGCCAATTGCAACATGGTCGGCCAATGGGCCAAGGCCGAGAATTTTTATGCTCTCGAACGTAAGGGCCTCATATGCTGGGGCGGCCTGACTGCGGGGGCATGGCAATATATCGGCTCGCAGGGCGTCATTCAGGGCACCTATGAAATCTTCATGCGCATTGCCGAACGCCGCTTCGGCGGCACGCTCAACGGGCGTTTCGTATTGACTGCGGGCCTTGGCGGCATGGGAGGCGCACAGCCGCTTGCCGGCCGCATGGCGGGCGCGGCTATCCTGTGCGTGGAGATCAATCCGAAACGGGCCCGCACCCGCAAGGATATCGGTTATCTCGACGAGATTGCCGATGATCTCGATAGCGCACTGGCACGGATTGAAGAGGCCCGTTCGAAGGGTGAGGCGCTGTCCGTTGGCCTTGTCGGCAATGCAGCGGAAATCTATCCCGAAATAGCTGCGCGCGGGATCATTCCGGATATCGTGACCGACCAGACCTCCGCCCACGATCTCGTTTATGGCTATATTCCAATCGGTTATGATCTGGACCGGGTACGCCGCCTGCGCAGCCAGAACCCGGATGAGCTGATTGAGGCCGGCAGGGCGTCGATTGCCAAACAGGTAACAGCCATGCTGGAATTCCAGCGGGCCGGCTCGGAGGTTTTCGACAATGGCAATCTGATCCGCACGCAGGCGCAGGCCGGTGGCGTTGCTGACGCCTTCGACATTCCGGTCTTCACCGAAGCCTATCTGCGCCCGCTGTTCTGCCGGGCGATTGGTCCCTTCCGCTGGATGGCCCTGTCGGGCGAGGCCTCGGACATTGGGCGGATAGACGAGCTGGTGCTGGAGATGTTTCCGGACAACAAGATTGTTACCAACTGGATCTCGCTGGCGCGCAAGTATGTTCCGTTCGAGGGGCTGCCGGCACGCATCGCCTGGCTCGGCCATGGCGAACGAAGCGCACTCGCACGGCGGGTCAACGCTCTGGTCGCTTCGGGCGAATTGAAGGGGCCGGTCGCCTTCTCTCGCGATCACCTCGATTCAGCGGGCATGGCGCATCCGAACATCATGACGGAGAACATGCTTGACGGCTCGGACGCCATCGCCGACTGGCCGCTTCTCGACGCGATGTTGCTCTGCGCTTCGCGTGCCGACCTCGTCGCGCTTCATTCCGGTGGTGGGGGATATGCGGGTTTCATGACCTCGGCAGGGGTCACGATCGTCGCTGACGGCACCAAAGCGGCTGACGACCGGCTCTCGCAATCACTCGACAATGATACCGGGCTCGGCGTCATCCGTTACGCGGATGCGGGCTATGCCGAGGCACAGGATGAAATTGCCAGCAAGGGCATAAATCACGTGCAGATCTGACAGGTCAAAGCGAGGAGACGCCATCAATCGCCACGAAGGGCGGAAAACTACGATCACCAATCAACATTGCCTGCCGGCACCGGCAGGCCAAGAGGGGACAATAATGGAAAAAACATATCAAAATTTGTCAGTGACACCGGCCAGACGGTCATCACCGGAGCGCGCCGTTGCGGCAGCATCGATAGGCAACGCCCTGGAATGGTATGACTTCACCGTCTATGCGCTGTTTGCAATCTACATCGCCCATAATTTCTTTCCCGGCGGCGATCATACGGTCGAACTCGTGAAAGCCTTCCTCGCCTTTGGGCTGGGCTTCGTGATCCGCCCCCTGGGAGCCATCGTGATCGGGGTCTATGGCGACAAGGCTGGCCGAAAGGCCGCACTGTTCCTGACCATCATGATCATGGCGGCGGGCACCCTGCTTATCGCGGTGGCGCCGACCTATGCCGCGATTGGTGTGGGAGCGCCGCTCATGATCCTTGCCGGACGAGTCCTTCAGGGCTTCTCTGCGGGCGGAGAAATCGGCGGAGCAGCCGCCTTTCTTGTTGAACATGCGCCAGCCGACAAAAAAGGCAAATATGCTTCCTGGCTGCAGGCAAGCATGGCGATTTCAAATATCATGGGTGCACTCGTCGCCTTTGCGGTCACCTCGCTTCTGACGGAGCAGGAGATCGGAGACTGGGGCTGGCGGATTCCGTTCTTCATTGGCGTATTGATCGCGCCGGTGGGCCTGTGGCTGCGCAGGACGCTGGACGAAACGCCGGCTTTTCAGGCCGAACAGGCAAGTCTGGAGAACCAGTCCGCCAAAACACCCCTGAAGCTCGTCTTCTCGGACTATTTCAGCCATCTGATCAAAGGCTTCGCTTTCTCGATCCTGTGGGCGGTTTGCGTTTACGTGCTGATCATCTACATGCCGATCTTCGTTCAGCGTGCTTTCGGTTTCAGCCCTTCGGAGGCGTTTACGGCATCGCTGATTGGCAACGTCTTCCTCGCGGTCGGTTGCGTCAGCGCCGGCAGCATTTCGGACAGGATCGGCCGGCGCTTGATGCTTACCATTGCCGCCGGCGCAATGCTGGTCGCGGTCTACCCCCTGATCTGGTGGCTGCAATCCTCACCGACGCTGACGACGCTCATCATCGTGCAAAGCCTCTTCTGCATCATGGTCTCGGGATATGTCGGGGTCGCGCCCGCAACCCTGTCCGAGGTTTTCCCGACTAATATCCGCACCACCGGCATGTCATTGGCCTACAATGCCGCCGTAACGATCTTCGGAGGATTTGCCCCGGCGATGCTGACCTGGCTTGGCAGCACGGGCATCGGTTATCACGCGCCCGGATTTTACGTCATGGCCGCCGCATTCATATCGCTGATAGCGGTCCTGATCCTGCCGAAGCCGTATTCCACGAACTGAAGGAGATGGGCCGCTCAAGGCCCAGCTCCCCCATTGCTCCACCCGTCATGTCTGGAAAACTTCCAGTCGAAGCGAAGCCGCTTCGACGCCGGACAGTGCTGCAAACATGACAGCATAATAATAACCAACTCAAGGGAACATCATGTCTGTTAAAAACGGGACTATTCATCGCTTCTCCATTGTCACAGCTTTTGCGATCGTCGGGCTTGCTGCTTCAAACGCACGGGCGGAACATTGGTCCATCGACGGCCAAAACCTCACCGTGGAACAGGTCGTCGGCCTGGCGCGGGACGGCAACGCCAAAATTACTCTCACCGATAGCGCGAACAAACGGATCGCCGAAGGCTTCGATCTGGTGATGGAGGCCGCCCTGCAAGGCAAGGCGGTCTATGGCCTGACGGTCGGCGTCGGCTGGAACAAGGATCGCCCAGTTTTCGCGATGAAGGACGGCAAACGCGTGCTGGACGACGATCTGCTGAAACTGTCACGCGCTTTCAATTCGACATCCCTGCGCGCGCATGGCGCAGGCGTGGGCGAGCCGATGGCGGTCGAGGCCGTGAGGGCGGGCATGGCGATCCGTCTAAACCAGATTGCAACTGGCCGAACCGGCGTTCAGAGCGCCGTTGCGGAAATGTATCGACAGTTTCTGGAGCAGGGGATCACCCCGGTCGTTCCTTCACGCGGTTCTGTTGGCGAGGCGGATATCACCCTTGCCTCCCATATCGGTCTGGCGATGGTCGGCGAGGGGGAGGTCTTCATGAAAGGCAACCGCATTCCCGCAGCGCGTGCCCTGACTGACGCCGGCATCGCTCCGCTCGAGCCGGTTGGCAAGGATTTCCTTTCAATCCTCAGCACGAATGCGCTGACCGCCGGGCAGGCTGCCCTGCTGGCGCACGATACGGCGGGCTATCTCGAGAAGGAAGCCGTTGTCTTTGGTTTGGCACTGGAAGGTTTTAACGGCAATGTCGCCCCTTTCCTCGCAGCGACGAACGAGCTGCGCCCCTTTGCCGAAAACACATCCGGGGCACTGATGGTTCGCTCTGCTCTTGACGGCAGCTATCTCTGGTCACCCTCGAAGGATAGGGCGTTGCAGGACCCGCTGTCTTATCGCACCATGGCCTATGTGCTCGGCGGAGCCGAAATTGCAACGCGTGATCTGACCAAGGCGCTGGAAATCCAGATCAATCACAGTGATGACAATCCGGGCGTGGTTGCGGGAGCCTCGGACGACAAGGCTTCCGGGCAGGTCTCGCAATATTTTATCGAGGGCGAAGTATCGGGAGCGATCTATCCGAGTGCGGGTTTTGAGATGCTGCCGGTGGCCTCAAGGGTTGAAGCACTGAACACGGCGCTGGTGCGTCTGTCACAGGCCATTACGATGCAGACGATCCGCTTCGAGAACCCGGATTTGACGCATCTTTCGCGGTTCCTTGCTGCTGAAACCAATCAAGGACATGCGTTTGGCGCGATCCAGAAACCGCTCGTCGCGCTTCTGGCCGAAAATCAGCAGATCGGCGCGCAGGCCCCGGTCGGCTCGATTGCGATGGCAGGAAATATCGAGGATCTGGACAGCCACGCTCCGCTTTCGGTCGCCAATCTCGGCCGAATTCTGGATAACCTGTACTGGATGTCCTCGATCCAGTTGCTACATGCGGCGCAAGCTGTTGATCTGCGCAAACCCGGGCAGTTGGGAGCGGGAACGAAAGCGTTGTTTGAAGACTATCGCCAGGGTGTGCCCTTTGTGGCGACGGACCGAATATACAGCAATGATTTCAGTACGGGTTATCGCTTTCTAAAGGCCCGTTGAGCAGTTGTTGTATTGGTGTTGAACCAGATGAGAGGACCGACGTCTTCGGACCGTTTCGCAAAGCAGAAACTCGACGCTGCGGCACGGCCCGACGACCTCTGCCATTTCTATCCGTGGGGAACCTTGGATAGGATGCGTGCTTCGGGTTCCTCTCGTCGGTATCGGCTTCCGGCGTCAGCGGGCCGTGCTCGCCAATAACCGCGATCATCGCGAACGGAACGTTTCAATCAGCGCGCAGATGACGGCCGGGAGCCTGAGCATCCCATAGTGCCATTGAATTGCCAATCGACATTTGAGTTCCGGTTGGGGCCAGAGCCATTCAGGCCTTGACGTAGACACAGGCAGGGATGCCGGATTTCAGGGTTACTTCTATTCGTTTATAGTCGGACACTTCATAGGCGTCTGCCGCAACCAGTTCCTCGGCGGTGATCCGGAACACTTTGCCGGTTACCGCATCATCGGGATTACCGGAGGGAAGAACAATCGGATGGTAGCGCTCGCCACTTTTCTCCAGCACGGCCGGATCGGTGATCTCGACCATTTCCTTGCGAAACCCCGGCATGCTGTCGTCCGAGCCATGCAATAGCCGTCCAAACGACGCCATCTGGACATTGTCCAGTTGCAGTGTTCCATAGGAGAAGAGATGGATGGTTAGAGGGTCAGACATCGGGCACCTTGTTTGCGGCGGTTGTTCGGATTGGCGGGTTATGGCAATGCTGCATCGATCGAAATAACGCTCGACTCGTTTGAAGCCGATACAATGTCCAAGGGAGGACACCATGAAAATCAGCGCACGCAATCAGCTCAAGGGTAAAATCGTCGAGGTCACCAAGGGTGCAACGACATCCCATGTCTTCATCGACATCGGCGGCGG
Organism: Agrobacterium sp. GD03872; assembly: GCF_029840625.1. Lineage (NCBI taxonomy): Bacteria > Pseudomonadati > Pseudomonadota > Alphaproteobacteria > Hyphomicrobiales > Rhizobiaceae > Agrobacterium > Agrobacterium sp. GD03872. The sequence continues at coordinate 33,000 of NZ_JAOCCY010000021.1, read as the reverse complement.
CGCGATCGTCACTGCGTCGATTACCAACCAGTCGGTTGACGAACTCGGCCTTGCTGTCGGTGGCTCGGCCTATGCGATCATCAAGTCCTCCGACGTGATGGTTGGCGTCGACTGATCGTTTCAGGGTTTCTGGCAATAATGTGCGCTCCCATCGTCGCCGGTCTGGAAATCGCCCGGCTGCGGCGGCGCGATTGGCTTGAACAGGGTGCGGTCGGGCTTGAGATCGATCAACGGCGTGCCATCCAGGCAGTCGAGGCCGCGCACCAGAAGCGTTGCGCCCTCGACGGCCTCGAGCTTGACGATCGATGTGCCGATCGGATTCGGCCGCACCGGGGAGCGTAACGAAAAGGTCCCGTGCACCTTGCCATTGCTGGCCGGGCTTTGCAGGACGAGATCACGGCGTGACCGATCAAGCCAATAGAGAACTTCCAGCCGTTCGAAGGCATCGATACCGCGCAAGCCCATAATCCAGGGCTCGAAGATCTCGATCCTGCAGATGGGGCCGTCATGCCGGCCCTGCCTTGGCGTCTCCATGCGCGATGTCCATGGTGTCGAGATGCTGCCGATGAACACCAGGCCGGCATCCGTCGCCGGCGGCGGGTCGACGGCGACTTCGTTTTCACGGATTTCGTTCTCACGAACCATCGGTATCTCCTTCTGTCGATGATCGAGCACGCGGTGCGCAAAGCCGCGCTTCGCTGCCGTCGATGGAGCCGACGACAACGTCGATACCATAGAGCTGTTTGAGTGCTTCGGGCGTCAGCACCTCTGCGGTCGGTCCGAGCCCAATAAGTTCGCCGGCATGAAACAGGGCAACGCGATCTGCGACCATGAAGACGTGATCGGGATTGTGGGTCGACAGGATGATCGAAATCCCGCGTGCCGCCAGCTGCTGGATATGGGAAAGCAGCCGCAGCTGGTTGCCGTAGTCGAGGTTTGCCGTGGGTTCGTCCATCACCAGGATTTCCGGCTGCTGGGCGAGAGCCCGCGCAATCAGGGCCATCTGGCGTTCGCCGCCGCTGACCTCGGTATAGGGGCGGTCTTGCAGATGCCCCATACCAAGACCGGCCAGGGCGCCCAGCGCGATATCCCGGTCATGCCCATCGGGCGCTGCAAAGGCTGGCAGGTGCGCAGTGCGGCCCATCAGCACGACATCGAGAACGGTGAACGGAAAAAGTGCAGCGTGTGTCTGTGGGACGTAGGCGATGCGCTTGGCCCGTTCGCGACGCGACCAACCGGAGAGCGCTTTCCCGTCGAGGAGAACCTCACCCGCCTGAACCGGCAATAGACCCAGGATGGTTTTGAACAATGTGGTCTTTCCGACTCCGTTAGGTCCCAACAGCGCCAAAACCTCGCCCTTTGCGACGGCGAGGGTTACTTCCCTGCCGATCGTACGGCGGCCGTGGCCGAAGCCGAGAGCACGTAACTCGAGTATCATTGCCAACCCTTTTTGCCGGCTGCGAGCAGCCAGAGAAAGAATGGTGCTCCAACTGCCGCCGTCAGGATGCCGAGCGGCACCTCTATCAGCGCGATGCTGCGGGCCAGCATGTCGACCACCAGCAGATAGCCGCCGCCGAGCATCATCGAGGCCGGCAGCAGTTTTCGAAAGTCGGGACCGACAAGCATGCGGGCCATGTGGGGAATGATCAGGCCGACCCAGCCGATGATCCCGGTTACAGAAACGGAGGCAGCGGTGATCAGCGTTGCGGCCGCGATGAGAAGTGCGCGTGTGCGAAATGTGTCGATACCCATCGTCTGAGCTTCGTCGTCGCCGAGCGTCATCACGTTCATGCGCCAGCGCAACAGGAAGAGCGGGACAAAGCCAATGATCAGGGCCGGCAGAATGGAGAAGGCGTCAAAGTGGGTGATCGCCGTCAGGCTGCCTAGCAACCAGTAGGTGATGGCTGGAAGCTGGTCATAGGGATCGGCGAGGATCTTGGTCAGCGAAATACCTGCGCCGACAACCGCACCGATCGCAACGCCGGCAAGCACAAGGGTTAGCACCGGATCTCGGCCACGAATGGAGGCGCCGATGGCATAAACGGCGGCAACAGCAAGGAGACCGCCGACGAAGCCGAGCAACTGGATGGCGATGACGGGGAGGGACAGGAAGATGCCGAGGACCGCGCCGAGACTGGCGCCGGCGGAAACGCCGAGAATATCGGGGGAGACCAGCGGATTGCGGAACAGGCCCTGATAAGTGGCGCCGGCCGCCGCAAGCGCCGCGCCGACACAGACGCCGGCCAGAACACGGGGCAGGCGGACATTCCACAGTACGGTCGACAAAATCGGATCAGTCATCCCGCCGGTCAGCGCCGCCTTTGCCGCACCAAACAGCGCAACCGGCCCGGCGCCGTATTTTCCGACCATCATCGAGATGATGGACAGAGCCAGCAAACCGCAGAGACCAAGCCATAAGCCGGCGGCGGTGTTGCGCGGTCGCGTCACCACAACGGCCGTCATTGCGATTCCGTCAAGGCGCCCTTCAACAGCGCCGTCACCTGGTCGTCGGTGAGAGCGACCTGATAGAACAGCTTGTAGAATGTGCGAACCTCTGCCGAGAGATCTTCGGAAAACGTCGCCGGATAGAAAAGCTTCTCCAGCCAGGCGATGCCGATCAGCCGGTTGATGCCAGGCGGCGAATCGAACCAGCCGAAAGGCAGGGACGGCGCCACGAAAACACGCTTGTTTTTGACGGCGTCGATATTGGCCCAAAGAGGATCGCTCTTGACGGTCTTTGCGAACTTGCCGCTGGCAGCGAGGATTGTGTCGGGATTCCAGGACAGGATCTGTTCCAGCGAAACCTGGGTCAGCCCGCCGGTGCCCGCCGCGGCTGCAACATTGGTCGCGCCGGCCGTCTCGAGGATTTCCAGATTGATCGACCCGGAGAGGCCGGTCTCCAATCCTTCCGGACCGCGTCCATAATAGACCTTCGGACGCTTGGTCGTCGGGACCGCCCCGAGCTTGTCGTTCAGCCTCTTGATGGTGGCATCGGAATAGTCTGCGAGCATCTTGGCCCGCTCTTCGACCCCCAGCAGATCGCCGATCTGCCGCAGCGTCTCGCCGGATTTGGCGAAACTACCGTCGATCAGCACGTAGGGGATGCCGGTCTGGGCCTGAACCCTGTCGGCAAGCGAGGCGTAGGTAGCATCCACGGTTCCAACGTCGAGAATGATGTCTGGCTTGGCGGCCAGCACCGCTTCCATGTTCGCCGTCCCGCCTTTTCCGGTCAGCCGCCCATAGGTCGGGAGGTCGCGAACGGACGGAAGCAGATAGGCCTTCTCCTCGTCGCTGGGCGATCTCACCCATCCTGTCAGCTTTTCCGGCGCCAGCGCGTAAACCAGGATGGATGCCGGCGGACCGGCGGGCAGCACGCGGCCGATCCCGTCGGGGATTTCGACCTTGCGGCCTGCGGCGTCGGTAATCATGCGCGCCTGCGCATCGGTCGCCAGAACACCGAGAATTGCGAATGACAGGACCGTCAGAAATCTGAGCATACCAGTCTCTTGCCTTGTTGTGACGAGAACGAACCGGCGGACTATTGCACGCCGTTATATTTAATGGAATATCTCGATGCCCGAACGGGTTCCGTTTCTCGATCGAAGCCAATGATGGCTCGCTTGGGCGGGGTGGACCTCTTTTTTACGCCACCCGAGATCGGAATGAAAAAGCATAATGGATTCCGCAAGCCCCCAATATCACCACTGAGCCCAGCGGCGCCGTCCTGTTTCATTGCCGGTCAATTTTAGCTCCCGGGAGGCGCGGGGACGGGATTGCCAGAGGCAGCGCCGCCAGGAGCACCGGCAGGATCAATGCCGACCATGCTGCTCCATAACCAAAATGATCGACCAGAAGCCCGAATATGTAAGGACCCAGTGCCATGACCGCCAAACAGACCGTTGATGCAAAGGCGATCGTGGAGGCTATCGACCCTTTCGGTGCGCTCTCCGCGATCTGCAGGAGGTAAAGCGGAAACCAGCCGATCCCGAATAACCCCAGCACGACAAGCAGGAAGAGCATCACCGGTAGCGGCGTGCCGACGGGGAGGGCCGCAAGGATTGTGGCGACGCCGGCGGCTATGATGGATACCAGGCCGAACGATTGACCACGCAGGCCGGGCCGGAAACGGTCGCTGATCCACGGCAGCAGAATGCGGCCCGGAATGCCCGCAAGCTGTGTGACGGCGAACATCGAGGAGGCGACAAAAAGGCCAAGTCCCAGCCCATCGGCCATGAAGCCGATGACATGAGCCGTGAGGGTGAATTGAAAGGCGGACATGGCGATACCAAGCCGCAATACCGGCCAGAAGCTGCGGTCCTGCCCGACCGTACGGGTGAGTTTTGCCAAAGGAAGCGGCCGCTCGGTTTTGGCGGCGATGTCGCTTCCCTCGCGATAAAGTCCCCAGAAGAGTGCGGCGCCGGCGATGGAAACACCGGCGCAGAGCCAGGCTGCGACGTGCCACCCGTAACGGACAGCCAAGAGCGGCAGGAGAGCGGCCGCAATCATTGTCCCGAAGGGAACGGCGGCCTGCCGGAACCCCGTCGCAATGCCGCGTTTTTCGGGCGGAAACCAGCGCATGATCGCCCGTGTGCCGCCGGGTTGCACGGCTGCGTAGGTGCCGCCCAGAAATGCGATGCAGGCAAGCAGCGCGGGCAGGCTGTTTGCGAATGCCGCCGCGCAGGCCATGGCAATCGCCATGCCGAGCATGGCGATGCCGACGATGCGCCTTTCGCCGTGCATGTCGATGGCGCGCCCGAGCGTGAACATCGTGGCGATCTGGACACCGTTCATGACAGTGACGGCAAGCGAGGCAGATGCAAGGGAAACGCCGAATGCTTCCCGCCAGAAGGGCACGAGAATGTAAATTCCCTGGGATACGAATGAGCCTGCGGTTTGTGTTCCAACCGCAACGGCAAGGACCGCCCAGATTTTGTGGTCGGCGGCAGGTGCGGGGCGAGGCGAGGCGGAAGATATCTGTGGCGGCACGAAAAGCTCCTGTCGAGGGTCTCCTGCAATAACCCTGCTGCGGAGCCGATAGAATTCAGGGCTTGCAAGTTTCAGCGATAACAGCTTGTTATGAAAGCCATGCGTTCACTGGATCCCGAGGCCGTCGAGGCCTTTCTTCTTGTTGCCGAATTGCAGTCGTTCACGCGGGTTGCAGGCGTGATGAATACGACGCAGGCGGCCATTTCCCTGCGCCTGCGCCGGCTTGAGGAGATGCTGGGGCATCGCCTGCTTGAGCGAACGCCGCGCCGCGTGCGATTGACGGCCGCCGGCGAACGCTTTCTTGAACCGGCACGCGCCTATGTCGCCGCCGGCCGTCGCGCGCTCGATGTCTTTGGGCAGGAGCCGACGCGTCTGGCGATCGGTGTCACCCATCATCTGATCGGGGCGGACCTGCCTCGGATACTCCGGATGGTCAGCGAGCGCGAGACGGGCGTTACGCTTCATCTTCGAACCGCCGGCACAAGGACGCTGCTTGAACTCTACGATGCCGGAGACCTCGATGCGATTGTGGTGTTGCGGCATGACGATATCCGTCGGGATGGCGAGCCGCTGTTTCAGGAGAGCTTTGGCTGGTACTGCAGCGCGGATTTCGATCTCTCTCCAGGCCGATCCGTACCCCTTGTTCTGCAGCCGGAACCCTGCAATTTGCGGGCCATGGCCCTTCGCGCGCTGGATGCCGCAGACATCTCCTGGCATGAGGCGTTTGTCGGGACCGGCGCAACGGCGGTGGGCGCGGCTGCCGAAGCCGGAATCGGCGTTGCGCTTCTGGCGCAAAGCGCGGCTCCCGCCGGCGTGCGGGAAGTGAGCGGCGAGGTGCTGCCCGGGTTGCCGAAACTGGATGTCGTGATGATTTCCACGGTCACCGGCGACCACGCGAACGCCGTGCTTCGACGGATCACGCGCGCTTTTCGATCACCTTGAAACGGCGGCTTTTTGCGGCCCGGATGTGAGCCGGCATAGTTGGGTTTCGTGATTGATCGTAAAATGCCAGCTGCGCCGCTTATGCGGCCTGCCAGACCTACCGCTAACTAAGCCTCATGGCGAACGATCGGGCTCAAGCGCATTGCATGCTGAACAGCCCGATCGCGCAGGCCGGCTTAGCCGTTTCGGTGTCCTCCGCCCCAATACATTCCGGCTCTCGCGGTCAAAAGCATCACCATTCCTCGCCGTATGAGGCCCGTATATTTTGAGAAAATGTTACGCATGGCTTTTCCCTTCTTCATTTTTGATTGAGCGGATATAGGCGCGCCAACCGCCAAGACCCGTCACTTCCACGGCGTCCCTGAGCGCATAGGGTTCGCACAGGAAGCCGGAGATTTGTGACCCGTCGTCCAGCGTCACCTTGCCGATGCCGAGCGGGGCGGGAATGTTCTGCACGAAACGTCCGAAGGTCTCGGGCGTCACCCTCCAGACCTCCACCTCCAGCCCCGCGCCTTTAAAGCCGGGCTCCCGCAGCAGGCCGGGTTTCGGCGGAACGGTATTCGGCAAGACGAACAGCCGGTAGTCGCCGGCCGTGCGGCAGGATTTCATCAGCCGGCCGCCGGGGCCTGTGAGTTCGTGATTGAGCGGCATGCCGGTGAGATGGGCGCCGACAACGACAATCGGCACCAGCCCGTCATCGCTATCCGTCACTTTCGAAGCTTCCGGCAGGGCAGCCTTGCGGTCCCTGCCCATGCCGGGCTGCAATGCACGGTGCAGCATATCGGCAAATGGCGCCAGCGCATCGTCGGAAAAGGCCGGGCCGAACAGGGTGACACCCGCAGGCAGATGATCCGCGATATCGAAGCCCGCGGGAACAGCGATGGCCGCATAACCGAACAGATTGGCGAAATTGGTATATCGCCCGAAATGGCCGTTCTTCGCGATCGGGTCCGCGCGCATCTCCTCCACCGTGTAGGTGGTCGGCGATGTCGGCAACATCAACACATCGGCTTTCGCCCATTCCGCTGATGCCTTCTGGCGAAGCGTCTCAAGCCCGTATAGTCCCTCGAAGGCGTCGACGGCATCGTATCGCCTTGCTCCTTCGATGATTGCCCTTACGGTGGGATCGAAATCGCCGGCATTGGTCGCCAGGAAATGCTTCACCGCCGCCAGACGCTCGGCCACCCATGGGCCGTTATAGAGCAGCTCGGCGGCCTGACGGAACGGCGCATAATCGAAGGGGACGATCTCTGCGCCGAGCATTTCCGCTTTTTCGACAGCCGCGTCATAAAGCGCCTCGAAAGCGGCATTGCCGAAAAATTCCCGTTCCCCGGGTTCAAGCACACCAATGCGCAGCTTGGCAGCCGGCAGGGCGGCCGGCTTTGCCCTGCGCGAGAAGGGATCGCCGGGGTCATAACCCTCCATGACCCTGCGCACGGCCACGCCGTCGCCCACCGTGGCGGAAAAGACGGTCACGACATCCACCGAACGGCATGCGGGTACGACGCCGACATTCGGCACCAGTCCGGGTGTCGGCTTGATGCCGACAATATTGTTGAAGGCGGCCGGCACGCGGCCGGAGCCGGCCGTATCCGTGCCGAGCGCAAAACTGGCAAGGCCAGACGCCACCGCCACGGCGGAGCCGGAGGACGAGCCTCCCGACACATAGGCCCTGTCGAACACCGATCGCGGCGCGCCGTGGGGCGAGCGTGTGCCGTTAAGCCCGGTGGCGAACTGGTCGAGATTGGTCTTGCCGATGACGATTGCACCCGCGGCCTTCAGCCGGGCGATGACGGTCGCATCCTGTTGCGGCAGATAGGCAAAGGCCGGGCAGGCGGCCGTTGTCGGCAGGCCGGCAACGTCGATATTGTCCTTGACGGCAAAAGGCACGCCCCAGAGCGGCAGGCTGTTGGCCTTTGGCGCGCGGGCCAGGAGGTCGCGGGCGGCGGCGCGCAGATATTCGTCCGGCGTCTTCGTTATGAAGATCGCCGGATCGTCCGACGCGTCGATGCGACGAATTATCGCCTCGACGAGATCGAGCGGGCTCAGCCCCTTTGCATAGGCGGCTTTCAGCGAGGCGATATCGAGAATGATCGGCAACATTACATGGCCTCCAGAACGACCAGCACGTCGCCGGCCCTGACATTGCGGCCCGGCCCGGCGCGGAGATCGCGCACCTTGCCCGCGGCGTGCGCGTTGACGGTGATTTCCATCTTCATGGATTCGATGATGGCGAGCGTTTCTCCGGCCGCCACCTTCTGCCCTTTTTCCACCAGCACCTTCCAGACATTGCCCGGCACGGCACTTTCAATGCCGAAGCAGCCGTCGGGAATATCGCCGCCGAGGCCGGGACCGACGCCTTCATCGACCACAAAACTGTCGAGCCCCTGATCTTTCCAGCGTTGGCGTTCCGCCTCGAAGGCGGCCTGCTGGCCGGCCTTGAATGCGCCGATTGCGGCGGCATTCTTCTGAAGCTCCGCCTCGTAATCCGCATAGGAAAACTCGCCCTCTTCGATACGGACGGGATAACCCCCATGGGGAAAGGCGGCGCGGGCTTCGGTCAATTCGCCGTGGCTGACGGGAAAGAAACGGACCTGATCGAAGAAATCGAGCAGCCAGGGTTTGTCCTTGCCGAAGACCGGCGTTTGCCGCCACGTATTCCACATCTGGATGGTGCGCCCGAAGAGCTGATAACCGCCCGGCCCCTCCATGCCGTAGATGCACATATAGGCGCCGCCGATGCCGACGGCGTTTTCCGGCGTCCAGGTGCGCGCCGGATTATATTTTGTCGTGACGAGGCGATGGCGCGGGTCGAGCGGCGTGGCAACCGGGGCGCCGAGATAGACATCGCCAAGCCCCATGACGAGATAGGAGGCGTTGAAGATTTTGTCTTTCACCGCCTGTTCGTCATCCAGACCGTTGATGCGGCGGATGAATTCAATGTTCGAGGGGCACCAGGGCGCATTGGGGCGCACCAGTTCCTGATATTTTCGCATCGCCAGCGCCGCATCCGGATCGTCCCATGACAGCGGCAGCCAGACGGTACGGCTCGGCACCTTCACCGAGTGAACGGAAGGCATGCCGCTTTCGATTTCGGAAAGAAGGCCGAGCAACCGGCCACGCGTCACATGCGATCCATCGTAGTGAATTTGCAGCGAGCGGATACCGGGGGTCAGGTCTATCAGGCCGGGAACGCCGGCTTCCCGCACCGCCTGCATCAAAAGATGGCTGCGCAGGCGCAGGCTGACATCGAGCTGCATCGGCCCATATTCGACAAGCAGATTGTCGTCGCCCTGCCGGCGATAAACGACCGGAACCTCGCCGTCATCGCGATGGCCGAGAATAGGAGAGCCGGCATTGTCGCCAATGCGTTTGACGATGGGGCCGGCAATGGGATCTGCCGCCCGCGCAACCGGATGAAAGCGGATTTTGTCGCCCGGTTTGAACTGTCCCATCTTCCATTGCTCATCCGCGGCAATCACCGCCGGGCAAACGAAGCCGCCGAGGGACGGGCCATCCGGCCCGAGAATGATCGGCATGTCGCCCGTAAAATCGATGGCGCCGATGGCATAGGCATTGTCATGGAGGTTCGAGGGGTGAAGCCCGGCTTCCCCGCCGTCCTGGCGCGCCCATTTCGGCGCGGGCCCGATGAGGCGTACACCCGTGCGGGCAGAATTGAAATGTACCTCATATTCGGTCGCAAACAGGGTCTCGATATCGTCCTCAAGGAAAAAATCCGGCGCGCCATGGGGCCCGTAAAGCACGCCCACCGACCATTCGCGGGTCAGGTCGGCAGGTTCGGAGGCGGCTTTCGCATCGGTTTGGGGCGCGCGGGCGAGGCGAAGAACGTGGCCGGCGCGCAAGGCGCCGGTGGCGTTGCCGCCGAACTGGCCAAGCCCGAAAGTGGCGCGCGAGCCGAGCACGACCGGCGCGTCAAAACCGCCTGCTACCGCCAGATAGGCCCGCTGCCCCGCACCGCTGATCTGGCCGATGGCAAGCGTCTGCCCGGCCCTGACCGTGACAGGGGTGTTATGCGGAACGGGTTCGCCGTCGCACGTCATCGGCATTTCCGCGCCGGCAAGCGCCACCGTCACATCCGCAAAGAACTTGAGCACCGGCCCGGAAACGGTGATTTCCAGAGCCGCCGTGTGGTCGTGATTGCCGACCAGCCGGTTCGCATGACGGAAGGAACGTTCGTCCATCGGTCCGCTCGGCGGCACCCCGACATGCCACAGGCCGAGACGGCCAGGCAGTTCCTGAAGGCTCGATTGCGCTCCCGGTGCAATGACCTCGACGACATCCGGCACGAAGGGGAAATCCTTCAGCGCCGTGGTCGCGACATTGCCGGTCCGGAAAAGGCTGGAGCCGGCAATCGCCTTGAGATAGTCGAGATTGGTCTCGATGCCTGAAATCGCGGTGTTCGACAGGGCGGCGCCGAGGCTGGCGATCGCCGCGTTGCGATCCGCCCCCGTGACGATGATCTTGGCCAGCATGGGATCGTAAAAAGGCGTTACGTCCGTGCCGGTCTCTATCCAGCCATCGACCCGGACATCTTCGGGAAAAACCACTTCGGTCAGAAGACCGGCGCTCGGGCGAAAATCGGCATGCGGCATTTCCGCATAGACACGCGCCTCGATGGCCGCCCCCTTCGGTATCAGCTCCTCTGCGCCGGTCAGGACATCGTCGCCGGCGGCCTGACGGATCATCCATTCCACCAGATCGATGCCGAAGACGGCTTCGGTCACCGGGTGCTCCACCTGCAGCCTCGTATTGACCTCCAGGAAATAGAATTCCTCGCGGGCCGGATCGTAAATGAACTCGACCGTGCCGGCGGAGCGATAATTCACCTGTTTTCCGAGCGAGACGGCCGCCGCGTGCAGGCGCGCCCGAACCTCATCGGAAAGCCCGGGGGCTGGTGTTTCCTCGATGACCTTCTGGTTGCGGCGCTGAAGCGAGCAGTCGCGTTCGCCAAGTGCGATCACCCGTCCCTTGCCGTCGCCGAATATCTGCACTTCGACATGGCGAGCCTTTGCCACGAACCGTTCCAGATAGACGCGGGCGTCGCCAAAGCTTGCTTTCGCCGTGCGCTGCACGCTCTCGAAGGCCGCTTTCAGCGCGGCGTCGTCGGCGCAGAGCTGCATGCCGATGCCGCCGCCGCCGGCGGTGGATTTCAGCATGACCGGATAACCGACGGCTTCCGCGGCGGCGAGCGCTTCTTTGACCGAACCAAGCAGCCCGGAGCCCGGAAGCAGCGGCACACGGCTTTTCTGCGCCAGTTCCCGGGCGGTGTGCTTCAGGCCGAAATCGGCGATGTTTTCCGGCGTCGGGCCGATGAAGACGATGCCTTCGGCCGCCAGCCTTTCGGCAAAGCCGATATTTTCGGAAAGAAAGCCATAACCGGGATGGACTGCTTCCGCCCCGGTCTTTTTGCAGGCGGCAATCACCGCTTCGACATCGAGATAACTTTCTGCGGAGGGCGCCGGCCCGAGGCGTATCGCTTCGTCGGCCGTCAATGCCGCCCTGGCGAAGCGGTCGGCATCGGAATAGACCGCCACGGAGGCAATACCCATGTCCCGCAGCGTTCTGATGATGCGGACGGCGATTTCGCCACGATTGGCGATGAGGACTTTCTTGAACATCGGCTCACTCCTCCCCGTTCCAAACGAGCACCCTGATCGGTGTCGGATCGAAACCATTGCAGGGATTGTTGATCTGCGGGCAGTTGGAGATGACCAGCAGCACATCCATCTCGGCCACCAGTTCGACGTAGTCGCCGGGTGAGGAAATGCCGTCCACGATGGTCATGCCGCCATTGGGCGAGATGGGCACATTCATGAAAAGGTTGATATTGGAAACGACATCGCGTTTGCCCATGCCGTATCTGGCGACTTCGGCGACGAAATTGTCCCGGCAGGCATGAAGATATTTCGTTCCGTGGCCGAAACGCACCGTGTTGCTTTCGCAGGAGCAGGCGCCGGCGGAGGTATCGTGACGGCCGCAGCTGTCGGCGGTCACCGTCAACATCACACGACCCTCGCTCGACATGATTTTCGTGCCGGTCGAAATATAGGCCGCGCCCTGCGCCCACACCGTATCCTGACTGGAGTAGCGTTCGGAAAAGTCTCGAGCGTTGTAAAACAGCGTATCGATGGCCTGCTGGCCGTAAGTGTCTTCGATGCGAACCGTGGCGCCCTTGCGGATGAAGGTGGAGAAGGGTTTTTCCGCCGGGACGTAGTGGTTTTGCGCTGCATTTTCACATGTGCGCGACGAAACGGTTTCAATGAAATCGGTCATGTTCGTTTCTCCCGGCTCAAAGGTTGGAAAGCGCGTTGTTCTCGAAACCGCGCACGGCCTCGGCGGTGGCCGTCCGGCACAGGTCGTCGGCGGCAACCGGAGCGGCCGCAAGGCGGGTGACCGTCACCGGGTTCGGCGCATAGGCCGGGTTGGGATCGAGCGGATGCGGGCAATTGGAAAAACCGACCAGCATGTCCATTTCCGCACGCAGTTCCACATAGTCCCCGCCATTGAGGAGGGCCGGGTTCCAGAAAAACCGGCCTTCGGCATCAACACGCACGGGTGCGAAAAGCGTCAGCGCCGCCGGAATGTCACGGCGGTCGAGGCCGAGCTTCATCGCTAGCTTGATGAAATTATCGCGCGTGTCGCGCAGATGTGCGCCCTCATAACGGGCGTTGCTTTGCGCGTTCGAGCCGCCGACAAGGCAATCATGCGCGCCGGAACTGTCCTCGGTAATCGAAAACATCACACGCCCCATGTCGGAAAAGATGACGCGGCCTTTGGAAAGCCCCGTCGTCCACTGCACCTTGATCGTATCGGGCAGATTGATGCGTTCCGAGGTGTCGGCGGCATTCCAGGCGATGAGCGCAATCGAAGAGAAGCCGTGGCTCAGGCTGATGCGCAGCACCTCTTCCCGGCGCAGCCTGGTCGTCCAGTACCAGCCGCCGGGAATGATTTCGCGGTGGAGGATTTGGGTTTCGTCGAGCGCGGGTTCGGGCAGGAGGCTGAAGCCGGGCAGCGCCTTGGGCGCGAATTCCAGCCCTTTTTTCTGATGATCTTCATAACGGGCGCGGTTGGCGGCGATTTCTTCGGGCGAACGTCTTTGGTGCATAAGGTGCTCCATGGCAGTTGAGTTCGGGTCGTCCCGGTGTCTGCCCTTGTTTGCCGGGTCGTCCCGGCGGGCCGTCGGAAGCAATTCCGGCAGGGGTGTTGGGCCGCCCCTCTATCCGCAACTGCGCAGTCGACATCAGGGCTTGGCCCTGATGCATATCGTTTCAGGCGGCGACGCCGCCGGCCCGGCGCGGCGGCCAGATCGAAATGTCGCGGGTGACCGTTGCGCCATAGCGCAGTTTTTCCTCCGGGCGGTCGCGTGGGCGCTCGAAAGCGATGACGCGGGTGGCAAGCGTGAAGGCCTCGCGCATGTCGTGCGTCACCATCACCACTGTCATCTGCGCTTCGTTCCACAGCCGTTTCATCAGCTGGTGGATTTCGGCGCGAATGCCCGGATCAAGTGCGCCGAAGGGTTCGTCGAGCAGCAGGATTTTCGGCCGCATCAGCAGCATCTGGGCAAGCGCGAGGCGCTGCTGCATGCCGCCGGAAAGCTGGGCAGGATATTTGTCTTCCGACCCTGAAAGGCCGACATCGGCGATCATGGTACGGGCCTCGTCTATCGCGGTCCGGCGGGCGACGCCGAACAGCCTGCCGCTGACGGTTGACGCGGCAAGTTCCTTGCCGATCAGGACGTTACCGAGCACGGTCAGGTGCGGAAACACCGAATATTTCTGAAACACGACGCCGCGGTCCGGTCCCGGTTCGTCGGGCAGCGGTTTGCCGTCGAGAAGGATCGTGCCGCGGCTCGGCCGCTCCTGGCCGAGGATCATGCGCAGGAAGGTTGTCTTGCCGCAGCCGGACGGACCGACAAGCGCGACAAATGCGCGGGATTCGATCTCGAGCGAAACATTCTCGAGCACGATCTGGTCGCCATATTCCTTCCAGACATTGTCGATGGTGAGCGTGCTCATGCCTTGTTCTCCGTTGCCGACCACGGAAAGACGGCAAGGCGCAGCCGGTCCAGCAGCCAGTCGGTCAGCACGGCGATAAGGGTGATCCAGATGACATAGGGAAAAATCACATCCATCGCGAGATAGCGACGAACGAGGAAGATGCGATAACCGAGCCCCGCATCGGACGAAATCGCTTCCGCCGCGATCAGGAAAAGCCAGGCCGGTCCGAGCTGGAGACGCAGACAGGTGATGAGCCGCGGCAGGACCTGCGGCAGCACCACGCGCAGCGCGATCTGCCATGAGTTTGCCCCCAGCGTCTCGGCCTTGATGATCTGCTCGCGCGGCAGTTCGACGGCCCTGAGCGCCAGATCGCGGATCATCACGGGCGCCACACCGATGACGATGAGTGCGATCTTGGAAATTTCGCCAAGGCCGAGCAGGATGAAAAGGATGGGCAAAAGCGCCAGCGGCGGCACCATGGAAATGGCGCCGACGAAGGGCGAAAGCAGCGAGCGGGCATAAGGCAGCATGCCGATCAGCATGCCGACGGCCAATGCTATCGCCGTTGCTATGCCCAGTCCCGAAAACAGGCGGACGAGGCTTGCGGCCGTATCCGTCCATAAAAGAATATCACCTGTTCGAGAATCGGGAATGACCGCCAGCCGGCTGATGGCGTCGGCAAGGCCGGCAAAGCCCGGCAGAAGCTTGTCGTTGGCGTTTTCGGCAAGCCGCGCGGCCGAGCCGACCATGTAAGCGATCAGCACGGCTGCAAAGGGCAGGACGGCAAGTCCAAGGCGGGCGCCGTTCGAAGGACGCAAATTGATCCAGCGCATGGGAAACTCCGGGTGATGGCAGGATGGAAGGCCGCGCCGGGGCGCGGTGCGGCTGGTCCTCAGAGCATTCCCTTGGCTGCTTCGGCCATGTAGTCCGTCGTGAAGCGGAACTTCACGTTGGACGCGTCACCGCGGACGGAACCATCCGGAAAGGCGATGCCGATTGCGTCCGCCGATGAAGCGCCGTTGCCAAGCAGGCCCTTGTCGAACAGGAAGTGCCGCACCCGGTCCATGGTCTTCGGCAGGTCCGGCGAAGCCGTGAAGGTGACGGCGTCGGCCGGCTTGTCGAACAGCTTGGTGGCCGCCATCTGGGCCTCGAAACCGGCAAGATCCGTGCCGGATGCCTTGCCCATCGCCTCGCGCGCGGCCTTGCCTTCCGCACTCTCGGCGGTCATCACCTTCATCGTGTCGTACCAGATGCCCGCAAGCGCCTTGCCGAAATCGGGATTATCCTTCAGCACATCGGTATGGGCGACCATCAGATCGATGATCTCGCCGGGGACCTTGGAACTGTCGAAAACCTTGTTGGCCGAGGAATTCTGGAGAATGGTCGACACCAGCGGGTTCCACGTCACGACAGCGGAAACCTCCGGTGTCTGGTAGGCGGCGACCATGTCCGCGTCGGAGGTGTTGACAACTTTCACATCGCGTTCGGATGAGCCGATGGTTTCGAGCGCCCGTGCAAGCAGATAATGCGACACGGAGAACTCCACGAGATTGATGTCCTGGCCCTTGATCTCGGCAAGGTCTTTTTTGTCCTTGAGGATGACGGCATCGTTTCCATTGGAGAAGTCACCGACGATGACGGCGGTTGTATCGACGCCGCCAGCTGCCGGAATGGAAAGGCCGTCCATGTTGGTCAGCGTCACGGCATCATAGGCGCCCGCCGTATACTGGTTCATCGATTCCACATAATCGTTGAACTGCGTGACCTCGATGTTGATGCCGTATTTATCGGCCCATTTCTTGACGATGCCATGGTCGGCGGCATAGCCCCAGGGCATCCAGCCCACATAGATCGACCAGGCGACCTTGAAATCCTTCTTGGGCGCGGCATCCGCTGCCGAAACGAGCGGGAGCGCAAGAAGGCCCCCCAGCACCGAAACGGAAATGATTGTTCTGAAAGTCTGCATTGGTATTCCCCTTTTGCTTTGTCTTCAAAAAGGGATCGGCATAGACCAACGCCGCCAATCCCTTGGCTAACGAGGTCTCCCGGGCTTTTGTCCCGCCGTGCATCCGTGCGAGATTTCTCCTCGCACAGTGGCTGCTCTCGGACCAGCCATGCAAACCTGCACCGGAACCCTAGCGGCCAACTCAAAATAAACGAAGCAAACCGCGTGCCAGATTGAATATGGGTGCTCTGACGCGCAATTCTGGCGATGGGCGACGGAGCATGCCTAATTTGTGTTCTTGCCGGTGGGCTTCCAAGCGCATTTTTTGGGCGGAGGCTGCTGCGCCTGTCGGGGAACAGGCGTCGCCGGGCGTGAAGGTTATGGCGCTCTATCTCTTTTCGCGAAGAGATAGGCAAAAACCCGGAGATCGCCCGCCGTCGCCAGATATCATGGGGTAAAGTCGCTTCCATCCGGCTCGCAGAAGCAAAGACCGCCGCCCGTCCTGAGCGCGCGCCGACGCGCCCGGAATTATTGCGGAAGGCGGAAATGATCGTCGATGTGACGGCGTTGACGCGTGTCCTTGTGCCAGCCTATGGCCTTCCTGTAACTGCCGAAGAGGTTACCTGCCCGCACGCTGTCCACTGTCAGGCCGTGCACGGCCTCGGCATCCGGATCGACGTAAAGAGCATCCACCGGGCAATAGGCCTCGCACATGAAACATGTCTGGCATGAATCCTGCCGCAGGATGACGGGCGGGCCTTCCGGCATCGCTTCGAAGACATTGGTCGGGCAGACCTGAACGCAGAGATTGCAGTCCGTGCAGGCATCTTTATCCAGAACCTCGATCATTATTCCGCCGCCTCCTTGCAGATGCCGGGATCAACTGTTTCCCGCCGGATGGCGATCGCATCAAGGCCGCTGAGGATGAGCCGGTGATGCTGGGCGGCATCCTGCTTCGGAAAATCGTCGCGCCGGTGCATGCCGCGCGTTTCCGTGCGCGCCAAGGCCGCGCGATACATGAAGCGTGCGGTGGCGACCATTGCCTGCGCCTGGCGCAACGGCAATATCTCGCTGTCATCGGCAGCTGTTGCCGTTGCGACCCTTGTCCACAAATCATCAAGCCGCGCCAGTGCCGCGGAGAGGCCGGAATGGGTGCGGAAATAGTTGATGTCGAGGGGGAAAACCTCGTCCTGTACCGCCTTGATGACGCCTGCGGGATCGGTGGGCTCCCGGTGCGCGGCGGTCTGGACTGTGGCATGCGGAAGAGCGCTTTCCGCCACTCCCGCCTTCTCGCGGGCGAAGGCCGCGGCTGCAGCGCCGGCGAAGGCGCCCGTGGTAATCGCCCAGGCCGCATTGTGGCTGCCGCCGCCAGTGAAACCGCCGCAGATCGGCTCACGTGTGGCGTTGTCACCGGCGGCATAAAGGCCGGTGACAGTCGTTGCGCAGTCGAGCCCGGTCAGCCGCAATCCACCCGTGCCGCGCACCGTGCCCTCAAGCCGCAGCTTCACTTCGAAAAACTCGGTGAAGGGATCAATGCCGCGGCGGTCGAATGGCACGAAGAAATTCGGCTGGGCGCGCCGCAGGATGGCCTTCACCTCGTCGGTTCCGGCAAGGTCGAGCCGGGCATAGACGGGCTGCGAAAGCAGGGTGCGGGCGATGACCGATCGTCCCCGTGCGGAGCCTGCGCCTTCAATCAGGCTATGGTCCCTGCGATAAAACTGCGCGAAACGGTAGAGCGCCGTCTTGGTAACCGACGCGAAGGCCGGCGAAATCGCATAAGCCGACGAGAACTCCATGCCGGAGAGTTCCGCGCCCGCCTCGGCGCCCATCAAATAGCCATCCCCGGTCAGAACATCGCAGCCGAGCGCCTTGCTCATGAAGGCGCAGCCGCCCGTTGCCAGCACCACCGCCCCGGCGGCGATGCGCCACTGCCCGCCCTGCTGCCGTCGCACGCCGGTTGCGCCAACGACGCGTGCGCCTTCTGTCAGCAGCCGGGTCGCGGGGTGGTGATCGAGAATGGTGACGCCGGCATTTTTCACCCGGCGACGCAAAAGCCGCATATATTCCGGCCCCTGAACGGAGATGCGCTGCTGTTCGCCCCTGTCGTCGCGCGGGAAGGGGTAGCCCCAGTCCGCCAGCCGGTTGACGCTTTCGAAAGTCTTGTCGAGGACCGGCACCATCCATGACCGTTCGGAAAGATAACCGCCCATCGCCTCGCGGCTTGCCATGGCGGCGTCCCGCGCGGCCTCATCCGGCGGCACATACCAGATCTGTGTGCCGGCCGAGGCCGTTGCGCCGGAACTGCCGCAGTAGCCCTTGTCAACCAGAACAACCCGCACTCCGACGCCGGCTGCTTCCAGCGCCGCCCAGCAACCGGCCGGACCACCGCCGATGACGAGCACATCGCAGGTGATTTCGGTCGTGGTCGAAGACGTGGAGCGGGCGTCTTGCAAGGGCAGGCTCATGGCAGGCATCCTTTCAGCGAAGAAATCGCATTGCACTTTAAATCTATGTATTGCATAGGTTTTTGAGCTGCTTTTCCGGAGTTTCCCCGATGTCGCTTGCCAGTCTTGCCATGTATGCCAGCCCTTCGCCGGTCAGGGAGGCGACGGCGCTGTTCTGGGCGGCGCTGGGCGAGCGTCTCCGCACGGGTGGTGTAGATGCGCCGGTGGCGCTGGATGATGAGATTCGTTATGACGAGGCGTGGCTCCGGCCCGACTTGCTGTTCGGCCAGACCTGCGGATATCCCTATGTGCGGCATCTGCGTGGCAAGGTACAACTGGTGGCAACCCCCGTTTATGGTCTGCCCGGATGCGACGGCCCGCTCAAATGCAGCTTCATCATTGTCAACGCTGCCTCGCCAGTGCAGTCGATAGAGGAATTGAGGGGCACTCGGGCTGCGATCAACGAACCCGGCAGCAATTCCGGCTACAATCTGTTCCGGGCTTTCGTGGCGCCACATGCGAATGCCGGCCGGTTCTTCTCCTCTGTCTTGGAGACCGGCGGTCATCTGGCGAGTATCGATGCGGTTTCGAAAGGGGAGGCAGATGTCGCTTCCATCGACTGCGTCACCTTCGGCAACACACTGCGCTTTGATCCGCAACGGGTTGCGGGCGTGCGCATTCTTGCCGAAACTGCGAAGGGGCCGGGCCTGCCTTTCATCACTGCCGCTGCGACACCGGAAAGGGAACTCGTGATCTTGCGACGTGCCTTGGCGCAGACCATCGCCGACCCCGCACTTGCCGGTGTCTGCGATACGCTCTCGTTGCGCGGCATCGATCTGCTCGACGATACCGACTACGAAGTGCTGGCCGAGTTTGATCGGGATGCCGCGCGTCATGGTTACCCCGTTATTGCCTGAGGCAATGCTTCTGCTTCCGCCATGAGCGGAAAGTGGCAGGCGACACTGCGGCCTGATGGGCCGGCGGAAACAAGCAGCGGCACCTCGCCTGCGCAGCGTGGGCGCGCCAGCGGACAGCGTTTGTGGAAACGACAGCCGGAGGGCGGGTTGCCCGGGCTTGGCAATTCTCCGGAAAGCACGATGCGCTCACGTCGGCGGCCGGGATCGAGTGTGAGATTGGCCGAGAGCAGTGCCTGTGTGTAGGGATGCGCGGGACTGTGAAACAAGTCGGCCGTCGGCCCGCTCTCGACGATCTGGCCAAGATACATCACGGCGACACGATCGGTAACGCGGCCAACGACGTTGAGATTGTGGGAGATGAGCAGATAGCTGAGCCTTAGCCGATCCCGAAGCACGCGCAGGAGATTGAGCAACTCACCCTGAATGGAAATGTCGAGGCCAGCCGTCGGTTCATCGGCAACGATGATCGAGGGTTCGGCCGCAAGCGCCCGCACAAGCGCCACGCGCCGCGCCTGCCCGCCGCTCAGCTGGTGCGGATAACGGGAAAGAAGCTGTTCGCCGAGGCCGATGCTTTCCGCAAGGGCGGAGATCCGCGCCCAGCTCTCGGCCGAATGCGCTTTGCGTATTTTGAGCGGTTCGGCCAGAAGCGCGCGCACCGTCATGCGCGGAGAAAGCGAGGCGGCGGGGTCCTGAAATAACAACTGGATGCGGCGCTGCAGATCATTGCGGCGCCTGGTCGCTGTGGTATCCAGCGTTTCTCCGGCAACCGAAAGCGTACCGGCGGCAAGCGGCTGAAGCCCGACGATAGCCCGGGCGAGGGAAGATTTTCCGCATCCGCTTTCACCGACAAGACCAAGGGTTTCGCCGGAGAACAGATCCAGTGACACGCCGTCGACGGCGGTCAGCCGGTCATAACGTATCACCGCATTTTTCAGTGAGAGGGCGGGTGCGCTCATCATGCCGCCTCCAGCCAGCAGAAGAAGCTCTGCCCGCTTTTTGCCTGCCGGCGTGGCGGCTTTTCCACACAACGTCCGTGGCGGGAGGGACAGCGCTCAGCGAAGATGCAGCCCTGCGGCCGGTGAGCGGGATCGGGAACGGTACCGGGAATGGTGGCAAGATCCTGCCGGCGGTCGAAGGCGGCGTAGGGGTCGATTTCGCAGTTGAGCAAGGCCCGGGTATAGGGATGGTGAGGGCGATGCAAGACGTCTGTCACCCGGCCGCTTTCCACCACCGTTCCCGCATACATCACGATGACGCTGTCGCAGAGTTCGGCAATCAGCCCCATGCTGTGACTGACGACCAGCATGGAAGCGACAGTCCGTTGCCGCAGCCGATGCAGCATCTCCACCACCTGCGCTTCAACCGTGGCATCGAGCGCGGTCGTCGGTTCGTCGGCAATCAGCAGCTTCGGTTCGACCAGAAGCGCCATGGCGATGACAACGCGCTGTCGCATGCCGCCGGAGAATTCGTGCGGATACTGGTGCATGCGCCGCGCCGCATCCTGCAAGCCCACATCGGCGAGCACCGCTTCCGCCCGCGCCCAGAGCGCGCGCCGGCTTTCCTTTGGGAACCGCCGGCGCTGGATGTCGACGAGCTGTGTGCCAATCGTGAACATGGGGTTGAGCGCGGTCATGGGGTCCTGAAAGACCATGGCTATATCGGTGCCGCGCAGCCTTGTGGTTTCCCCCGATGCCAGATCGGTCTCGCATCCGTCGAAGGCCGCACGGTTTGCCGAAATTTCCGCATTATCGGCAAGCAGGCCGAGCAGCGTGAAGGCGACCGTCGATTTGCCGCTGCCGCTCTCGCCGACGAGGCCGACCGACTGGCCGCGGCCTATGGTGATATCGACGCCGTCGAGAATATGCGCGCTGCGCCCGGCGCCCCTGTAGGACACGTTGAGGTTTTCGATGTGAACGAGGGCGTCTGTCACAGGGTTTTCCTCAGTTTCGGGTCGAGTGTGTCGCGCAGGGCTTCACCGAGAAGCGCAAAACCGAGTGTCGCGAGGATCAGCGCCAGACCGGAAAAGGTGGCGAGCCATACCGACTGGTCGAGATAGGTGTAGCCGTCATTCAGCAGGTTGCCCCAGCTTGCAAGCGGCGGGCGCACGCCAAGGCCGAGGAAGCTCAACCCCGCCTCGATGGTGATGACAACAGGGATATCCATGCATGCCAGCACGAAAATCGGGCCGATGATATTGGGCGTGACGTGATGCATGACAATCCGCCACGTTTCCGCACCGAGGACCCTTTCGGCCTCGATGAAGGGGCTGTTGCGGATCGCAATCGTCTGGGCGCGGGCGACCCGGCCGAAATGCGGAATGAAGACGATGCTGACCAGCAGGACGACATTGCCAAGACCGGGGCCGAAGACGGCGACGAGCGCCAGAGCGAGGATAATGCTTGGAAACGAAGTCACGACATCGAAGACACCGACGATGAAGAGGTCGACGACGCGTGAGGAGAGGGCCGCCGCCACACCAAGTGCGACGCCCGTTGTCAGCGAAATGGCGATGACGGAGAGAGAAATGCCGAGCGCTATCCGCGCGCCATGGACAAGACGGCTTAATATGTCGCGCCCGAGATGATCGGTTCCCAGAAGATGTTGCAGTGACGGGTCCATGAACCGGCTTGCCGGTGCGATCGCGTTCGGGCCATAAGGCGCGATCAGCGGCGCAGCGATTGCCACGAGACAGAGCAGCGTAACGGCAAAGAGCGCAAATGTGCCGCCGGGCCGGCGGGAAAGATCGTGGAGCAGGGTCATTGCCGTTGCCTTCCAGTAACGAGCCGGGCGCGTTCGCGCGGATCGAGCAGGCTTTGGGACAGGTCCGCAATGAGATTGGTCAGAACGTAAAGCAGCACGATGACAAAGACGCCGCCCTGGACCACCGGATAGTTGCGGGTGCGAATGGCGTCATAGATCAGCGAACCGAGACCGGGACGGTTGAAAATGACTTCGGCAAAAACCGCCCCGCCCAGAAGTTCGCCAAACCCCATGCCAAGCACCGCGACGGTGGGCAATATCGCCGGTTTGAGGGCATATTTCACCAGGATTTTTGTCTCGCTGACCCCATAGGCCCGCAGCGTGCGGATCTGGTTTTCACCAAGCACTTCCAGCAGCGAGGCGCGCAGCAGGCGGGCGATATAGCCGATCCAGCCGGCGGCCAGCGCCGCCGTCGGCAGGGCGAGATGCCAGAGCTGGTCGCCGATATCGCCGCTGTTGCCGGCGCCCAGCACCGGAAACCACCGCAGCTTTACCGAAAACATCATGAGGAGGAACACCGAGACGACAAAGCTCGGTGTCGAGATGAAGCCGACGCTGAGGAACGCGATAAGCCGGTCCGTCCTGCCGCCCGGCCAGCGGGCGGAGACAAGCGCAAGCGGCACGCCGAGCGCGACGGCGCAAAGCATGGCGGAAACGGCCAGCGCCGCCGTGTTCGGCAAGGCTGCCGCAACAAGGGTAATGACCGGGCGGCCGTTGAAAACGTCTTCGCCGAGATCGCCGGAAAACAGCCGGCCGAAAAAGGCAAACACCTGCTCGATCAGCGGCCTGTCGAGACCGATGCGGGCGTTGAGCGCCGCCACGGCCTCGGGCGTAGCGCGTGAACCGAGGATCACCGTTGCGGGATCGCCGGGGATCAGCCGTGTGAGCGCCATCAACAAAACAACGGAACCGGCCACGGCGAGAAGCGCCGTAACCAGCTTGAAGGCGAGATGAATGTGCAGGGATGCGCTCCTCATCGCAGCGCATCCCTGTCGGTCATTGGGAAAACGCGCACCGGATCAGGCCGTCGCTTCCGTAAAGGCCGTGTAGAGCCAGTTGTTGCCATTCGGAAGAACGCCGGGCTTCAGCCATCTGCGTGAGGCAAAAGCATTCAGATTATGCGTGATCCAGATGAAGGCGGCGGATTCGTCGAGCAGCTTCTGGGCCTCGATGTAAATCTTTTCGCGCTCGGCGGGATCGACCGTGACGCCGCCCTTTTCATGCAGCGCATCGTAATCGGCGTTTTTCCAGCGCTGCCAGTTCCATTGGCCGACCTGCGCCGAGGTGAACCATTGCGTCTGGAAGCCGGGGTCGAATTTTCCGTTGAATTTCACGAGCGAAAGTTCGAGGTCCCTGCTGGCGTCGTTTTTGCCGAGCGCCCAGTAGGCGGCGGATTCCAGCGCCTCGATCTCGACCTCGATGCCGACTTCGGCGAGGTTGGCCTGAATGATCTGGGCGATGGCCTCATAACGCGCCGTCGCCTCGATGGTGAGCCTGGTCTTGAAACCGTTCGCGTGGCCGGCCTCGGCAAGCAATGCCTGCGCCTTCTCCAGGTCCCGTGTATAAACCGGCGCGTCTTTCCAGTATCCGAGCAGGCTTGGCGCAAGCAGCGAATTGGCGCGCGGATAGATGCCGGAATAGGCGCCCTGCAGGATTGCGTCGATATCCACGGCATACCGGATCGCCTGGCGGACGCGGATATCGTTGAAGGGGGCCTTCTCGATGTTCGGGCCGAACCAGACGTAGTCGATGGCGGGAATTTCCGTCACACTTGCATCCGGCAGGTTCGCGAGCGCCTTGCCGCTTTCGGGGTCGACTGCGGTGAAGTCGATCTCGCCGGACTGGAAGGCGATCTCCGAGGTCTTCTGCTCGCCGATCGGCTTGCCGACGATCTGCTGGAAGTGCGGCTTGATCGGCCCCTTGTAATCGGGGTTGATTTCGAGCGTGAAATGCTCGCGCGGAACCCATTCCTTGAGAACATAGGGGCCGCTGCCGATCAGCTTCGTGGCGATGTCCTTGCCCAGCGCTTCGAACGCCTTTTTCGAAATGATCCGGCCAGACCCGTCGGCGAGCGCGATCGTATAGAGCGCCGGCGCCGGCTGTTTCAGGATGATGCGGCCTTCAAGCGGGCTGGTGATCTCGATGCGATCGAGGGCCGACCAGTCCTTGGCATAAGTAACGGGCTTGCCTTCGGCGTCGGGTTTGAGGAAACGCTCGAAGGAGAATTTCACGTCTTCGGCGGTCAGTTCGCCATAACCGTCGGTGAAGGTGAGGCCGCTGCGCAGCTTGAAACGGATTTCGGTGTCGCTCACCTGTTCCAGCTCTTCGGCGGCATCGAGTTCCCATTCCGTCGAGCCCGGTCTGAAGGAGATCAGGCCCTGCTGCACCGACCAGAGGACGTTGAGATCGATGGGGCCCGAACGATTGGCCGGATCGAGATTTGAAAGGTCCTTCTCGACGCGGACGACGATCCTTGAGCGGTCGGCATTGGCAAAAGCGGGATAAGCGCCGCCAAGGGCGACGAGACCTGCAATGGACGCGCCGCCGACGAGCACCTGCCGGCGTGTGGTGTTGAATGTCAAGAAATTGCCCTCCGTTATGAAGCGCCGTCCGCATGAGACGGGCAGCACTCATCAATTCGATGGAGGGATTAGAGCCAATAGCCTACAAATTTTATAGAATAAATATTTTCTGTAGAACTCCATTACAAAACCATTTTTCCCTTTTTGCCGTCTCTGCTGCAAAGCCGTACGGCGCGGCCGCCGGCGGCCGGTCTTATAGTTGTGCGCGAACCCATCTCAGCCGGAACCTGCTCCATGTCCCGTCTTCCCTCGCCCGATATTTTTTCCTCGTCCACCAACGCTCTCGCAATAGCCCGCATCGAATGGCAGACGGTAGCCCTTGCCCTCGTCATTTACGGCGGCTTCCTGGCGGTGACCTGGTTTTGGCAATCTCTGCCTGTTGTTGTCGTGATCGCCATTGGCGGGTGGCTGATTGCCTGGCATGGATCGCTCCAGCATGAGGTCATTCATGGGCACCCCACCCGCTATCGCACCGTCAACGATGCGATCGGCTGGCCGCCTTTGTCCCTGTGGTTGCCCTACGCCATTTACCGGGAAGGGCATCTCACCCACCACCGCGACGAACATCTGACCGATCCGATCGAAGATCCGGAATCCTCCTATTTCACCCAGGCGGCCTGGGAAAAAATGGGGTCGATCGGCCGGTATCTGGCGCTCTGGAACACCACCCTGCTGGGGCGGCTGACGCTTGGCCCTCTGGTCATGATCGTTAATTTCCTGGCGCAGGAGGCGTCTCTGATCTTTAAGGGCGACAGGATAAGGGCGGCGCTTTGGGCGCGGCATGCGGTAGGTGTCGCGAGCGTTCTGATCTGGGTGGTGGGGATTTGCGGAATGCCGCTCTGGCTTTATCTCTTCGGTTTCGTTTATGTCGGCGCGGCGCTGAGCAGGCTCAGATCCTATGCGGAGCACCGTTATGCCGATCATCAGGATGAGCGCACCGCGATCGTCGAGAACAGCCCGCTATTCGGGCTGCTGTTTCTCTACAACAATCTGCATGTGCTGCATCACAAATTGCCGGCCGCCCCCTGGTACAGCATCCCAGTTCTCTACCGCCGCCATCGAAACACGCTTGTGACGATCAATGGCGGTCTGGTCTATAACGGCTATCTCGATGTCGCCCGTCGCTTCTTCCTGAAACCCCACGACGATCCCCGTCATCCTCGCCATCTCGACGTATCGCCTGTCGAGGCCGCGGCGACGTTGCGAGAACCGTAGAACGGACTGGAGTGATGCCGTTTCCGATAGTCTTCGTCAACCTTGCCCGCCATCCGAGAACCGGCTGGGGTCGAACCGGGGGCTGTCGTCAAGAGGGCAAGCAGCAAGGTGAGGATGTCGCTTACGTAAGCATGTTTGCGGTTGGCCGCCTGTCGCCATCGTCGATGCTTTCGACCGTATCGGCGGTGACGATGGTTGTCTTGTGCAGCCGGATCAATGTATTCAGGGTCAGGATTTCTCTTACAGCTCGGATACATGGAAACGTCGCTTTATCTGCCGGTCAAAGGCTTCCTTGAGAACGCAGGTTACACAGTCAAAGGCGAAGTAGGCGGTTGCGATCTTGTCGGCCTGAGTGATTGCGATCCTTCCGTGGTTGTCATCTGCGAGCTGAAGCTGAGCTTCAATCTGGAACTCATTCTGCAGGCTGTCGATCGCGCAACGGTCGCAGACGAGGTCTGGATCGCAGCCCGGGTCTCCGCCAGAGGCAGGGGCCGCGAGGCTGACAAACGTTACCGCGACCTCTGCCGCAGGCTTGGTATCGGCATGCTCGGCATTTCCGATGCCGGCGATGTCAGCATTATCGTCAATTCCATATCGCCGATGCCGCGTACCAATCCGAAACGGCGTTCGCGCCTGATGCGCGAGCATCAGAGGCGGCGCGGTGATCCGGTTATGGGCGGAAGCACACGCGTACCGATCATGACCGCCTACCGCCAACGGGCGCTGGGCTGCGCTTTGGCGCTTGCATCGGGTCCAATGCGTGTTCGGGACGTCAGATCCGCTGTGCCGGATGCCGGGAAGATTCTGCTTGCGAACGTCTACGGTTGGTTTGAGCGTCTCGACAGAGGAGTTTATGGCCTGACCGCCGCAGGACAGGAAGCCCTGAAGCAATGGCCGCAGCAGGACATGCCAGCGACGGCGGCCACTGTTTCAGGTTAATCCGCGTTCCGCCGGGACGGCCCCAGGCTGGCAGCTGGTTTTCGGATGAATGCCCGGGGGAAGGGCGGGAAGACGGCTAACGTCACCCCTCATCGAACCGGAAGGCTGCAAACCCTCTCACCTGTGTCGGGATCATCCATACGCCGCCCGAGAAGGGAGCCCGTTCAAGCCGGTCGGCGGACATGTTATGGCGGTGCGAGGTGACGAAAAGAGTGCCGAAATCGGGCCCGCCGAAGCAGGGCATTGTCGGGTGCGGCACGGGCATCCTTGCCACGCCGGTCTGTTTGCCGCCATCTTCCCCGAAGATGTTCAGCACGCCGGCGGATACGCCCGCGCTGTAATAGGTGCCGCCGCTGTCGAGACAGCCGCCATCGGGCCTGCCCGTCTCTTCCGTCATCTGCGCCACCAGCACACCTTCGTCGAACAGGCCGTTCACCCTGTCGAAATTGCGCCTGCGTATCCATTTCTGAACGGAATCGCTCTGCCACATGGCGGAACCGTCCGGGGAGAAGGCGAGCCCGTTCGGGCATGTCAGTCCGGTCTGCATGCGCTCGGCGCTCTTTCCGGTGATCCGCCAAAGCTCGCCGTGAGGTTCCATGTCCGCAAGCGGCACATTGTGCATGGTTCCTACCCAGAAGGCGCCATCGGGGCCGACACGCCCGTCATTTAACCGGCAGGGGACGCCATCCGGTGCAGGAATGGAATGGAGGAGACGCGTCTTGCCGCTCTCCGGATCGAGGATGACGATGTCCATGCCGCAGGCGACGACGAGATCGCCGTTCTGGCAGAGCCCGAGGCTCGACACCGTGTGAGGGAATGGCCATTCGCGATAGAGGCCGGGCTTAAGCGCTGCCGACCGCACCGTCTTGCCGAGGATGTCGCACCAGAAAAGCACCTGCCGCCGCTCGTCCCAAACAGGGGATTCCGCAAGTGTGCTCATCGTATCGCACAGAAGTGTCGCCTGCGACATGGCAAGCGCTTGTTCGGGATTTGCCGTATTCATGATGCTTGAACCGTAAAAATGATGCCGCAGAATTATTCGAAATAGTCCTGATGGTTCTCGAAAACCTGGGAAAGAATGCCGAGGACGCGCCTCAAGTGCTTGCGCAGCTCTTCGGCGGCCCGGGCCTCGTCCCCGGTCCTGATGGCGTCATAGACCGCCTCATGTTCCGTGAGCAGCCGCGCCATATGCGCCTCGTCGGTGATGGCGAGCGCGCGCAGGCGATCCAGCCCCGCCTTTTCGCGGATCAACAGCGTTTCCAGCCTCTCGAGCCCGGTCGCGGCGGCAAGCGCGCTGTGGAACTGGTCGTCATGCACGCGGAAGGCCTTTCTGTCTCCGCTGCGCATGGCCGCGCGCTGACCGTTGAGGGCGTGTTCGATTTCCTGTTCGGCTTCCGCCGTCAGGCCGATCTGGCATAGCCGGCTGACCGCCGCCACCTCCAATGCCTCGCGGATGAATTGGGCGCTGCGAATGTTCTTTTCGGATAGTCTTGAAACATAGGTGCCGCGGCTTGGCAGGGTGACGATCAGGCCGTCGTCCCGCAGGCGGCTCAGCGCTTCCCGCACCGGCGTGCGGCTGGAATTGAAGGAGTGTCCTATCTCGTTTTCGGAAACCGCCTGGCCGGGGAAAAGCTCCCGCGAGAGGATGGCCGATTTCAGCGCGGAATAGATCTGGTCCACCACCGGACGGTTGAGGTCCAGTCGCTCCATCGTCGGCACGGTGCCGCCTGTTACGGGAATTTTCGGCATATACCCTCCAGCGTTTTCATAACCGGTATACCGGAACACAAGTCTGTTGACAACCGGCATACCGGTATGCAAATGATTGCGCATGGGAAGGAGGCTCCCGAAATGCAAAATATCAAGACCTGCGTCATCGTTGGCGCCGGAATGGTGGCGAAGACGCATGTGCTCGCTTGTGCGGCAAGCCCTGAGAAAATTCGGCTGAAGGGTTTGGTCGATGGCGGTTCCGGCCGCGCCAGGGCGCTGGCCGCCGAAGCGTCGAAACATGCCGGATATGAGGTCGCCGTTTATTCCTCGGTCGAGGATGCCACGCGCGATGCGGATGTTGATTTCGCCATCATTGCGACGCCGCCGAATGCCCGCATCGATATCGTCGGACAGCTCGCAAAGGCGGGCAAGCACATTCTGATGGAAAAACCCGTCGCCCGGAACACGCAGGAGGCGGAAGGCCTTGTCGCCCTCTGTCGTGACGCGGGCGTCACGCTCGGCATCATCTTCCAGCATCGCATGCGGGCGGCATCGCAGAAGGCTCGCGAACTCGTGGACGGCGGGACGCTTGGGGCGCTCGGTCTCTGCGAAATTTCCGTGCCGTGGTGGCGCGCGCAATCCTATTATGACGAACCTGGCCGCGGCACCCTGGCGCGCGATGGCGGCGGCGTTCTGATCTCCCAGGCCATACACACCATCGACCTGGCGCTGAGCTTTGCCGGTCCGGTCTCGCGGGTTCAGGCCATGGCGGCGACGACGCGTTTTCACCGCATGGAAACCGAAGATTATGTCGCGGCCGGCCTGCGCTTCAAGAATGGCGCCGTCGGCTCGCTGGTGGCAAGTACCGCAAGTTTCCCCGGTGCTGCGGAATCGATTGTCCTGCATTTCGACAATGCCAGCCTGCGGCTCGCCTCGGGCCTCCTGCATGTCGACTGGCGCGATGGCCGGCAGGAGACCTTTGGTGGCGCGGCGTCCGGCACGGGCGGCGGCGCCGACCCCATGGCTTTCACGCATGAATGGCATCAGGGTGTCTTCGAAGATTTCGCAGACGCCATCTCCTCAGGGCGCGCCCCGGTCGTCACCGGTGAAGCGGCCCTTTTGTCTCACAGATTGATCGACGCGATCATCAACTCGGCCGGCACCGGCAAGGAAGTGGAACTGCAGGATGACTAAAGCAATCAAGTTCGTCGCTCTCGGCATAGAGCACCGGCACATTTTCGGCATGGCCCAGAACATGCTGGATGCCGGCGCGGAATTCGCCGGCTGGTGGACCGAAGGCGAACCCGACGTGGTGGAAGGCTTCGTCAAGCGCTTCCCGGATGTGCCGCGCGCGGCCTCCAAGGAAGCGCTGCTCGCAGACGGCAGCATCGATCTCGTGCTGATCGCCGACATTCCCGCCAAGCGGGCCGATCTTGCCATCGCCGCCATGGAAGCCGGCAAGGACGTCATGTCCGACAAGCCCGGCTGCACCACCTTCGAACAGCTCGACCGCCTTCGCCAGACGGTGGCAAAGACCAAGCGCATCTGGACCGTCGATTTCTCCGAGCGCTTTGAAGTTCCGAGCGTGACCAAGGCGGCTGAACTCGTCGCCCAAGGCGCCATCGGCCGCGTCATTCAGACCGTCGGCCTCGGCCCGCATCGCCTGAACCGCCAGATCCGCCCGAAGTGGTTCTTCGAACGCGAAGCTTATGGCGGCATTCTCACCGATATCGCCAGCCACCAGATCGATCAGTTCGTGTTCTTCACCGGTTCGACCGAAGTGGAGATCGTGGCCGCCACCGTTGCCAACTATGCCAACCCCAAAGATCCGGGCCTGCAGGATTTCGGTGAAGTCGTGCTGCGTGGCGACAAGGGCCACGGCTATATCCGCGTCGACTGGTACACGCCCGATGCGCTGCCGACCTGGGGTGACGGCCGCCTGACGATCCTCGGCACCGAGGGCTACATCGAGCTGCGCAAATATGTCGATGTCGGCAATACGGAAGGCACCGACCGCCTCATTCTCGTGAATGGCGACCGCTGCGAATATATCGATGCTTCCGGTGCAGGCCTGCCCTATTTCGGCCGCCTGTGCGACGACATCCGCAACCGCACGGAAACGGCGATGACGCAGGAACACGTCTTCAAGGTCTGCGACCTCTCGCTTCAGGCACAGGCAAAGGCCGAGGGAGCCGCGAAATGATTGGTGTTGCCATCATCGGCGCCGGTATCGGCGCCCAGCATTTGAGCGGTTATCGGGCACTGCCCAAGCGTTTCGTCGTCAAGGCGATCTGCGATCTCGATCTGGAGCGCGCCCGCTCCGTGGCGGGCGATGACACGTCGATCCGCCTGACGACCGATCTCGACGAGGTTCTGGCGGATGAGAGCATCCAGCTCATCGACGTCTGCCTGCCGCCGCACCTGCATTTCCCTGTCACGCTGAAGGCGCATGCGTCGGGCAAGGATGTGGTCTGCGAAAAGCCGCTGGTTCGCTCGCTTGAAGAGGCCAACGCGCTGATCGATTCCGTCAAGAAGACTGGCCGCGGCGTATTTCCCGTCTTCCAGTACCGTTTCGGACATGCGATGCGACAACTTCGTGCGCTGATCGATGCCGGCCTTGCGGGCAAGGCCTTCGTCGCAAGCTCGGAAGTTCACTGGAACCGTGGCGCCAGCTATTACGACATTCCCTGGCGCGGTACGTGGAAGGGGGAGTGCGGCGGCGCGATTCTCGGCCACGCGATCCACGCCCATGATCTTCTCTGCCACGTCCTCGGTCCGGTCGATGAAGTGTTCGCCATGGCCGATACGCGCGTCAACACGATCGAAACCGAAGACTGCGCCGCAATCAGCTTCCGCATGAAAAGCGGTGCGCTGGCGACGAGCTCGGTGACGCTCGGTGCGGCTGAAGATACGTCCCGCCTGCGCTTCTGCTTTGAAGGCTTCACCGCCGAGAGCGGCACGCTGCCCTATCGCCCGGCCGAAGACACCTGGCGTTTCATCGCCCGTGCACCGACCACGCAGGACCAGATCGACGCCGTTCTGGCGACGGTGGCCGACGGCGAAAACGGCTTTGCCGGTTTTGTCGAAGCCATTGCCGACGCCATGGAAGGACGCGGCGGCAAGGAAGTGACCGTCAATGACGGCTTGCAGTCCATCGAGCTCGTCACCGCCATCTATCGCTCGGTCAGGGAAGGAAAGCCGGTCCGTCTCTCCAACGCCGCCGAAGGCGAATGGATCAAGGGCTGGGCGCCGCGCACATCCGCCAACGCATAATCATCTAAAGGGAGGAAACCAGATGACCAGAAAATACAGCATGGCATTGGCGCTCGCCTTGGGCGCGGCGTCTTTTGCCGGCGCCGCCCAGGCGGCGCAGGAAGTACGCTTCACCTGCGCCTATGACGGCAATGGCTGCGAAATCCTCAAGGACATTCTCGCGCGTTACGAAAAGCAGCATCCGGACGTGAAGATCGTCACCGATGTCGTGCCTTATAAGGCGCTGCTGGAAGGCCTGCCCGTGCAGCTTGCCGGCGGCAGCGGCCCGGATTTCGCAACCGTGACCGATCTTGGCGGCCTCAACCGCTATTATCTCGATCTCACGCCCTATGTGGACGCGAAATATTGGGAAGACAATTTCTCGAACGTGCTGAAATGGTACCGCAGCGGCCCTGACGACAAGGGCATTTACGGCATGCATACCCAACTCACCATCACCGGCGCCTTCATCAACCGCACCTTGTTCGATCAGGCCAATGTGGCGGTACCCGGCAAGGATGCGACGCTGGACGACTGGGCGAAGGCTGCCAATACCGTCGCCAAGGCAACCGGCACGCCGTATCCGATGGCCATCGACCGTTCCGGCCACCGTATTGCCGGCCCGGCCATTTCCTACGGCGCGAAGATTTTCGACGCCGATGGCAAGCCCATTCTCGTCGATGAAGGTTTCACGACCTTCGTGAAGAAATTCGTCGAATGGAACAAGGACGGCACCATGGCGCGCGACGTCTGGGCCGGTCAGGGCGGCAATACCTATCGCGACGCCGCGCAGGAATTCATCAACGGCCAGCTGGTCTATTATTATTCCGGCAGCTGGCAGACCGCGCGCTTCGACAGCCAGGTCGGCGATGCGTTCGACTGGGAAGTGGTGCCGCAGCCCTGCGGCGGCGCTGCCTGCACCGGCATGCCTGGTGGCACCGGCGTTGTCGGCTTCAAGCAGACCAAGAACCCGAAGATCGTTGCCGATATCCTGAACTTCCTCGCCCAGGACGAGAATTATCTCGACTTCACGGTGCGCACCCGCAACGTTCCGGCCCACAAGGCCGTGGCTGACAAGGGTGTGACCTATACCGGCGCGACGCCGGCGACGCAGAAGGCCATGGACGCCTGGCTGGCCCAGATCCCGGGCATCAGCCCGATTGCCTACACCTATCAGGGTTACAAGAACAATCGCGCCATGTTCAACATCTCCGTCCAGCGCATCACGCAGGCCATCGTCGGTGAAAGCACCGTCGATGAGGCCATGGCCCGTGCGAAGACGGACCTCGA
>NZ_JAOCCY010000020.1:0-75293 GCF_029840625.1 Agrobacterium sp. GD03872 | reverse complement strand
GATGCGCACGTACGCATCCTCACTATCGTCGGCTTCCCGACCGCGACGACGCCCGGCATCCTCGACGAGCTGAACCGACTTGCCTTTCCCTATCGCTGGTCGACCCGAGCGATCCTGCTCGACAAGACCGACGCGACCAAGCTGCTGACAAAGATCCGGCGGCAGTGGTTCGCAAAGCGCAAGTCGATCGCCGCCATTCTCAAGGAGGTGATGACCAACGAGGCATCGGCGCTCGTTGACACTGACGCAGCCAACAAGGCCGCTGACGCTGATATGGCGCTACAGGAACTGGGCGCCGACTATGCCGGCCAAGCCTACGTGACCGCGACCATCACCGTCTGGGACGATGATCCCCGCGTCGCGGCCGAGAAGCTCCGGCTGGTGGAGAAGGTCATTCAGGGCCGCGACTTCACGGCGATGACTGAGACCATCAATGCTGTCGACGCCTGGCTGGGCTCACTCCCCGGGCATGTCTACGCCAACGTCCGCCAGCCGCCCATCAGCACATTGAATCTCGCTCACATGATCCCGCTGTCAGCGGTGTGGGCGGGACCGGAACGGGACGAGCACTTCGATGCACCCCCACTGCTTTACGGCAGAACGGAGGGCTCGACCCCGTTCCGGCTTT
This sequence comes from Agrobacterium sp. GD03872, assembly GCF_029840625.1. Classification (NCBI taxonomy): domain Bacteria; kingdom Pseudomonadati; phylum Pseudomonadota; class Alphaproteobacteria; order Hyphomicrobiales; family Rhizobiaceae; genus Agrobacterium; species Agrobacterium sp. GD03872. The sequence goes on along the minus strand of NZ_JAOCCY010000020.1, from coordinate 74,665 downwards.
CCATCCACGTCGGCGATGTCGGTCATACGCTGATCGTCGGGCCGACCGGCGCCGGTAAATCGGTGCTTCTCGCACTCATGGCGCTCCAGTTCCGCCGCTATCAACAATCTCAGGTCTTCGCCTTCGACTTCGGCGGATCGATCCGCGCCGCGGCGCTCGCCATGCAGGGCGACTGGCATGATCTCGGCGGCGGTTTGACTGAGGGTTCCGAGGAGAGTGTGTCGCTCCAGCCGCTCGCCCGCATCGACGACGTCGCCGAGCGCGCCTGGGCCTCCGACTGGCTGATCGCGATCCTCTCCCGAGAGAGCGTGCCGGTCACGCCCGAGGTCAAGGAGCATCTGTGGTCGGCGCTTTCGTCGTTGGCGTCAGCGCCGGTCGCCGAGCGCACGTTGACCGGGCTGTCGGTCCTTCTCCAGTCCAATGACCTGAAACAGGCGCTGCGACCCTACTGCGTCGGCGGCCCCTATGGCCGGCTGTTGGACGCTGAGGCCGAGCATCTCGGCGAGGCGCATGTCCAGGCTTTCGAGACCGAAGGTCTGATCGGCACCGGTGCAGCGGCAGCGGTGCTCGCCTATCTCTTCCATCGCATCGAGGACCGCCTCGACGGCCGGCCGACACTCCTGATCGTGGATGAAGGTTGGCTCGCCCTCGACGACGACGGCTTCGCCGGACAACTCCGCGAATGGCTGAAGACGCTGCGCAAGAAAAACGCCAGCGTCATCTTCGCCACCCAGTCGCTCTCCGACATCGACGGCTCTGCGATAGCGCCGGCGATTATCGAGAGCTGCCAAACGCGCATCCTCCTGCCGAACGAGCGCGCGGTCGAGCCGCAGATCACCGCTATTTACCGCCGCTTCGGTCTCAACGACCGGCAGATCGAAATCCTCGCGCGGGCAACGCCCAAGCGAGACTATTACTGCCAGTCGCGACGGGGCAATCGCCTGTTCGAGCTGGGCCTGTCGGATGTGGCCCTGGCGCTGTGCGCAGCCTCATCCAAACAGCATCAAGCGATGATCGCCGACGTCCACGCCCGAAGCGGCACCGGGGGATTCCTCGCCGAGTGGCTGGCGGCCAACCGACTCGACTGGGCTGCCGACCTGATCACCGACCTCACCAACGTCAATCAACAAGACCCGGAGGCACGTCCATGACACGTCTGATTCAAACCCACAGTCGCGCACTGCGCGTGACGGCCGCACTCCTCGCGGTCCCGCTCGCACTTTCACCGGTCCTCAGCACCCCGGCTGCCGCTCAGTGGATCGTCTACGACCCAACGAACTATGCCCAGAACGTCCTCACTGCGGCGCGGACCCTCCAGCAGGTGAATCAGCAGATCACTCAGCTTCAGAACGAAGCTCAGATGCTGATCAATCAGGCGCGCAATCTTGCCAGCCTCCCGCACTCTTCGCTTCAGCAGCTTCAACAGTCGGTTCAGCGGACGCAACAGCTTCTGAGCGAGGCGCAGGGGATAGCCCTTAACGTCCAACAGATCGACCGAGCATTCCAGACCACCTATGGCAATGCCTCGATGTCCGCCTCGGATCAGGCGCTCGTCACACAGGCGCGGGAGCGCTGGCAGAACACTGTCGGTGGTCTGCAGGACGCTATGCGAGTCCAGGCGGGTGTTGTCGGCAACATCGACACCAACCGTACGGAGATGTCAGCGCTTATCGGCCAAAGCCAGGGCGCGACGGGGGCGTTGCAGGCGACGCAGGCCGGCAATCAACTGCTCGCACTGCAGGCCCAACAGCTCGCCGACCTCACCGCCGTCGTCGCCGCTAACGGGCGCGCTCAGAGCCTATCCGAAGCCGAGCGCGCCGCAGCGGCGGAACAGGGTCGTGAGCAGCGCCGTCGCTTTCTCACGCCCGGCAGCGGCTACCAGCCGGGCAATGCGCGCATGTTCCCGAACGGCAATTGAGAGGACCGACCGTGGACGGCAAATTGGTCGCTCGGATGGGCGCCGTGATTTTCGTCGCGGTTGCGGTCACCGCGACCGCGATCGAGATGTCCCGGAAAGAGGAAGTGCCTGAGGCTTGGTCGTCCGGACGAACGCCTCAAGAAACTGCGGATCCCCTGCGCGACGCGCTCATCCGCTGCCAGGCACTCGGTGAAGAAGGTCCGCGAGACCCCGCCTGCCGCCGGGCCTGGGCCGAGAACCGACACCGCTTTCTCGCGCCCGGTTCTCGTCCCGTCGAGCGCTTGCCGGACGTAGCATCACCCATCGGTGACGTCTTCAGCCCTCAACCACGAGGGACAGACGCGCAAGATCACGCGCCGACCGCGCCGAGCACGCCACAGATCAACGAAGCGCGATAGCATCATGGGCAACACCGGCGTCATCGACCACTTCCTCGAGGTCTTCACTCGCTACATCGACAGCGGGTTCGGCCTGCTTAGCGGAGAGGTCGCCTTCATCGCCACGACCCTGATCGTCATCGACGTGACGCTCGCGGCACTGTTCTGGAGCTGGGGCGCCGACGACGACATCATGGCGCGGCTGGTGAAGAAAACGCTCTTCGTCGGCGTCTTCGCCTACATCATCGGCAACTGGAACAACCTCGCACGTATCGTCTTCGAGAGCTTCGCCGGTCTCGGGCTGAAGGCGAGTGGCACCGGATTTTCAACTGCGGACCTCATGCGCCCGGGAAGAGTCGCGCAGACCGGCCTAGACGCCGGTCGACCATTGCTCGACTCCATCTCCAGCCTGATGGGCTACTGGTCGTTCTTCGAGAACTTCATCCAGATTGCCTGCATGTTTCTTGCCTGGGCGCTGGTCCTGCTCGCCTTCTTCATTCTCGCCATCCAGCTGTTCGTCACCCTCATTGAATTCAAGCTGACGACGCTCGCCGGCTTCGTCCTGATCCCGTTCGGCCTGTTCGGCAAATCCGCGTTTATGGCCGAGCGCGTGCTCGGCAACGTCATCTCCTCCGGCATCAAGGTTCTGGTCCTCGCTGTCATCATCGGCATCGGGTCAACGCTCTTCTCAGAGTTCACTTCCGGTTTTGGCGGGCAGAATCCGTCGATCGACGAAGCCATGGCGATCGTGCTGGCCGCGTTGTCACTTCTCGGCCTCGGCATTTTTGGTCCCGGAATCGCCACCGGGCTCGTTTCTGGCGGCCCGCAGCTCAGTGCAGGCGCGGCGATAGGAACCGGCCTCGCAGCGGGCGGCGTGGTCGCTCTTGGCGCCGGCGCCGTCGGTGCAGCAGCCTCCGGCGGCGCGGCCTTGGCAGGCGGTGCGGCAGCCGCAGCTCGTGGTGGCGCCGCCATCGCGGGTGGAGCGTCCACAGCCTACAGCCTTGGCGCAGCCGGACAGTCCGGCGCGGCCGGGGTGGCCTCCGGCCTCGGAGGCGTTGCGCGTGCAGGCGGCAGCGCGGCTGTCTCACCTCTGCGCCGTGCCGCATCGCGCGCTGCCGACACAATGAGGTCAAGCTTCAACGCAGGCGGCAAAGCGGCGTTCGAAGCGACAGGCGGAACATCCACCATGGGCTCAATAGGGGGTGATGCCGCCAGCGATGGCGCGGCGCCTGCGAGCGCTGGCGGGCCGCCGGCTTGGGCGCAGAGAATGCGCCGGTCCCAGCAAATGACTCACGCCGCCCAGGCCACGGCTCATGCCGTCCGCTCTGGCGACGCCCATGGCGGCGGTTCCTCGGTAAATCTGACTCAAGGCGACCGCTAATGTTCAAACGACCATCCACTCACTACGGCAAGGCACCCGAGCCGGAGACGCCGTATCAACGTGCTGCCCAAGTCTGGGACGATCGGATCGGGGCCTCCAGGATCCAGGCGAAAAACTGGCGGCTGATGGCTTTCGGCTCGCTGATCCTTACGGCGGGGTTCGCCACCGCCCTCGTCGTGCAATCAGCTCGCGGGACCGTCGTGCCGTGGGTCGTGCAGGTCGATCGACTGGGTCAGTCCCAGGCGGTCGCACCCGCCGAGGCCGACTTCCGGCCCACCGATCCACAAATCGCCTTTCATCTCGCGCGCTTCATCGAACAGGTTCGCAGCATCCCGGCGGACGCGATCATCGTGCGTCAGAACTGGCTACGGGCGTACGACTTCACAACTGATCGCGGCGCCATGGCGCTCAACGACTATGCTCGCTCGAACGACCCGTTCACGCGGGTCGGCCGACAGCAGGTTGCTGTCGATGTCTCAAGCGTCATCCGCGCCTCGCCCGACAGCTTCCGCGTCGCCTGGGTCGAGCGCCGCTATGAGAACGGCCAGCTCGCCGAGACCACGCGCTGGACCGCGATCCTGACGATCGTCGTGCAGGTCCCCCGCAACGCCGATCGGCTGAGGGCAAATCCGCTCGGCATCTATGTCAACGCCATCAATTGGTCACGGGAGCTTGGGCAATGAAGCCGTCTTTCCGTAAAGCCGGAAACCCGGCTTCACACGCACTTGTAATCCCGGCTCTCCGCCGAGCCGCAATCCCGATGGTCCTGCTGGCGACAACTGCGCTCGCGGGCTGCGCCACCACGAACCCACCGCCCGAGATCTCCTACGACAACGCGGCTCCCGCCGTGCAGACCGTCGATCCGCCAGCGCCCGTCACCGTGGTCGAACTGCCGCGGCCGCTGCCGCTACCCGGCCAGTTGCAGCGTGTGCCGGAGACGCGACGCGCGCCCGAGCCCGCCAACCCAACGGCGCGCGTCAACCAGGCTAATGAGGCGGCCCGCGTCCAGCCGGTGCGCGACGGCTTCATCAACTCCATGCAGGTCTATCCCTGGACGCAAGGCGCGCTCTATCAGGTATATACCGCTGTCGGTCAGATCACCGACATCGCGCTTCAGCCCGGCGAACAGCTCGTCGGCGCAGGCCCTGTTGCGGCCGGGGACACGGTGCGCTGGATCATCGGCGACACCGAGAGCGGATCGGGCGCGACGCGCCAGATCCACATCCTCGTGAAGCCCACACGGGCCGACCTGATGACGAACCTGGTCATCAACACCAACATGCGCACCTATCACATGGAGTTGCGGTCGACAGAGCGAACCTACATGGCTTCAGTGTCCTGGCAGTATCCGCAGGATCAACTCATCGCGCTGCGCCGGCAGAATGCCGACGCGCAGGCCGCTCAACCGGTTGCGAGCGGTGTCGATCTCGCGAACGTCAATTTCCGCTATGCCATCGAGGGTGACCGCGCTCCTTGGCGCCCACTGCGCGCCTTCGACGACGGTCGCCAGGTCTTCATCGAGTTTCCGCGAGGCATTGGTCAGGGCGAGATGCCGCCGCTCTTCGTCGTCGGGCCCGAGGGCAACACCTCAGAACTGGTGAACTACCGCGTTCGCGGCCACCACATGATCGTCGATCGACTCTTCGCGGCGGCGGAACTGCGGTTCGGTTCCGGTCGCGAGCAGAAGCGCGTCAGGATCGTCCGAACAGACGGGAGGCCCACCTCGTGAGCGCGAACTCGCCCACAAATGAGGAAGTGCCAGACGATGATGCACAGCCCCTGACCGGCGAGCCGGTCGGGCCAGCGCCGATGCGTCTGCGCGCCGAACCGCCCCGCGTCACTCGACTATCGCGCAAGGTCCTCGCCGGCCTTGGTCTTGTCGCCAGCGTCGGCCTTGGTGGTGCACTGCTCTACGCGCTCCAGACGCGCGACGCCGGTCGGCCCAACGACGAACTCTATTCGACCGAGAATCGCTCGACGGCTGAGGGCTTGGCCGGCCTGCCGCGAGATTACAGTGGCGTGCCCCAACTCGGTCCGCCCCTTCCCGGTGACCTCGGCCGACCGATCCTCAGCACCCAGGATCGCGGACAGCCGGTGCCCGCTCCCGTTATCGCCACACCCAACCCCGGTATCAGCGCGGAAGAGCAGCGCCGCCTTCAGGAGATCGAGACCGCGCGGACCAGCCGCCTCTTCTCCGGATCGGACAGCCGGGGCGCTCCCGCTGCAGCGGGAGCTGCCCCAGCACTCCCGCACGCTCCGGATTTGGCGAGCCTCGGCCTCGCACCTCCGCCGGCCACACCCTCCGCGCAGGAGCGTCAGAACGCTTTCCTGAACGCAGCGACCGATCGACGGACGGTGTCGCCCGATCGCGTCGTTGCTCCAGCGTCGCCAAATGTACTTCAGGCCGGCGCAGTTATCGCGGCAGCTCTTATAACCGGCATCCGATCCGACCTCCCGGGCCAGATCACCGCTCAGGTGACCGAAAACATCTACGACAGCCCGACAGGGCGCATTCTGCTCGTGCCACAAGGCACGCGCATTATCGGCCAGTACGATAACAATGTGCAATTCGGTCAAAGCCGCGTCCTGCTAGTCTGGAATCGACTGATCTTCCCAAATGGCCGTTCGATAGTGCTCGAGCGCCAGCCCGGCGCAGACGTCGAAGGCTATGCCGGCCTGCAGGATGGCGTCGATTACCACTGGTGGGATCTTGCCAAGGCCGCCGGTCTGTCGACTCTTCTCGGAGTCGGCGCCGAGCTCGCCGCCGACAATGACGACCGTCTCATCCAGGCGATCCGGAATGGCGGTCAAGACACGATCAACGATGCCGGTCAGCAGATCGTCAGACGGCAGCTCAACGTGGCTCCAACATTGACGATCCGGCCGGGATTTCCTGTCCGTGTCGTCGTGACCCGTGATCTCGTTCTCGAACCTTATGGGGGCTGATGATGTCGAAGCTCAAGCTAGGTCCCATCGCCGACGAGAAGCCGATCAAGGTTCAGGTGGAGCTGCCGGCGGCTCTCCACCAAGACCTTTCCGACTACGCGGATTTGTTAGGGCGCGAACAAGGTATGCCTGCTGTCGAGCCCGCGCGGTTGATCGTACCGATGTTGCAGCGGTTCATCGCAACCGATCGAGGGTTCTCGAAGGCTAGGCGTACGAAGACCCAGAACGCCTCCGATTAGCTGGCGCTGCTCCGCGTGAAGGCTGGCAGGACATCGAAGCACTTCAGCAGCAGCGGCAGAGCCGGATTGTCGTTATCGCTCGACGAAATCATAGCCGCCGTCGGCGCCCGCGCGGGTGTGAGCGGAACCAATGCAATATCAGGCCGATGCACGACGCTCGTTATCGTCAGCCCGAAGCCTTGCTCGACCATGGTCAGAAGTGTTTCCCTGCTGACCTGCTGGATAGACAGTTGGATCGCCTCTTCGGCAGCGCCCAGCATCCGCCGGAGAATAGCTGCGAGTTCGCGCCCGGCACCATCGGAGCGGACAAGAAAGACTTCGTCGCAAACGTCCTCCCAGGCGAGCCGCGGTCGCGACGCGAGTTGGTGTATGGGTGATAGGGCAACGAAGAGGTCGGGTTCGCACAACCGTCGAATCTGAAACGGAGGGCCCTTCGTTGCGGCCAGGCTGATCGCCGCGTCTAGCAGCCCGCGCTCCACGCCGAGGGTGTTCTGCTCTGACGTGCCTTCTTCGAGCTTCACCTCGATCGTCGGGTGTCGCTGTCTAAAGGTCGCCAAGAGGTCGATTATGGGACATGCCGGAAACGCCTCGAGCATCCCGAACCTGACTAGTCCAGTCGTAAGTTTACGGACCGATCGCATCTCAGTGGCGGCCTCGCGAAGATACCTCGCCCCGACCGCAGCTTGCTGCAGAAATCGCTCTCCTTCCGGCGTCAATCCAGCGCCCGATCGCGTGCGCTTGAACAGGGAAACGCCAAGCTGCCGTTCGAGCATCTGAACGCGGCGGCTGACCGTTGATTGCGATATCGAAAGGCGATCCGCCGCCCTGCGGAAACTACCCGCTTCGGCGACATGGATAGCATACTTAAGGTATCGAAGATCGAGCGTCAGATCAGGCATGACGCGCATTCCCGGTTCCCGGCTTCCGTTCGCACGAGCAGCGCGCGATGCTCCAAAGCCTTTGCTGGAGGCCCCGCTTTTCGATCTCAGATGGGGAATCCAAGCCGAGCCCATCAGTGAGCATGACCATCTCCGAATCCGTGATAGATGTATGCGCCGGTCATACATATTCGAGCGCTTGATGTCTATGCGTGACGCATATATTCTTTCCGGATGGAGCCCGAGGCCGCCAAATATCATTTTGGTGCACTTGCGCTCGCGGTAGCTGACAGCATCGCGAGCGCATCAGCCTCGCTTTCGCCGAGCGGCCCCGCGGCTGCATTGATGGTCTTCCTTAGCTTCGAGCCGGGATTACCTATCAGTGTCCTTGCGAGCCGGATCCGGCTTTCGCATGCGGGAACGGTCCGATTGATCGATAGGCTCGAATCCGATCACCTGGTGGAAAGGCGGCGACACACGGCGGACAAGAGGGCGCGCTTTATCCACTTGACCAATGCAGGTGTGAAAATGACCGGCGCTCTGCTCAGAGCGCGCGAACAAGTGATTGCAGCGTGTGTCTCGCCGCTGTCGCCGGCTGACCTGAACAAACTAGGCCGATTGTCCGAGCGGCTCCTTATCGCAAACGGTTACGAGAAATCTGGTGTCGAAACTATGTGGCCCGTGGTTGGCTACCGGGGACAGACACCGGCTGAAAATGCATCTCAGCCCGCCCGCCAGCTGCGCCGGCGCCCTTCGCACAAGGGCTGACGAGAAACCGAGGCAGGCTTGATATCTTTGGCATCGATCGCGTTCGACTTTCTCATATGCATACTGGCCTTCTGGTTCGGGTATTCTGCGAACCGAGGCGGCACGTGCTTGGTCGTAGCGGCTCATGAGTTGCAGCAACGGCGCCGACCAAGAATGTTCGTCGGATTTGTTGCGGCGTCTGCGGCTGCTGGCCTTATTGCGATACCGCTCGCTTGGTCGGGGACGCTGAACGCGACCCTCCCACTCTCGACGAGCGTCAACGGCCTCCTCATCATCGGCGCCATCGCCTTCGGCCTCGGCGCGCTCATAAATGACACCTGCCTGCTAGGTTCACTGGCACGGTTAGGGGATGGAGAGATGCGGTTGCTTGCCCTTCCTGCCGGACTGGCAATCGGCATCTTGGCCGCTGATTTCGGCCGGTTTGGCGCCGTCGCGACATGGCCAAGTTTCATCGCTAGGCCGAGTGTCCCTGGGGCCGCGACGCTTCTTGCCTTAGCCGTCGTGCTCGCGCTGGCGGTGATCTTCGTATCGCGGAAGACCCCACCGCGAAGAAGGCAGAGCTGGGCATTTGGCGCTTCAATGATCGGCCTCGGTATCACTGGTGGGCTTCTCTACGCGCTTTCGCCAGCATGGACATTCGCTGACCTTATCCAACGCGGCCTTCCTCTTCGAATGTCGCCAACAGGCGAGGTCGCACTGGTTGCGGTCATTGCCTCAGTTGCGGGAGCCATCACGGCATCCGTGCGCCAGGGTCGCTTGCGTTTCCAGCGGCCGACGGCCGCCGGCATCCTGCGGTCGATCGCCGGCGGCGCGTTGATGGGAATAGGCATCGGCCTGATACCCGGTGGCAACGACGCTTTAATCCTTGCCGCAATGCCTACGCTTTCTCCGGGCGGCATAGTCGCCTACCTCGTGATGACGACCACGATCGTTTTCGGATTCGAAGCGCGTGACAGACTGGCCAGGAACGGCGCGTCAGGCCAGGGGAAAAAGTAGACGGTCCGGCGTCGTTCGTGACACCTTTGAGTACCGGCTCCGCAGGTCGTACGCCTTTCGTGGACCAATGACCCTGATAACTGTCTCGAAAGATCCTGCGTCGAGAATTCGGTAAAAAGCGTGATAGGCGTCGTCACCGCAGAAGTGGGTGTCTGTTGCCTCGTACCCCCAATTCTTGCGCGAGAATGCAAGGTTGAGAAACAGCTTCCCGGTGTTCGGTCCGTCTGCGAACTGAACGTCTACTCGGTGGCCGACCGCGCAGTACCGATATTGCCGAGACGCTGAGAGTTCGCGGCCATCCCGAAGCCGAAGTATCCCGCTTTCTCGATAGGTGAGCGCGGATTCACCTGTCGAAGCGAAATCCGCGTCGCCAATCAGTTGTTCGCCCGTCGGATCGACGTTGCGACGAAGCGCCCACTCTCCACGGAGCGTGTCCAAGACCATCGTGCCTATGTTCACGACCGATCGATGGTCATCGGCCCAAGGCGCTCATTTTTGGGTTGGACCGACGCAAACAGCAGCACAAGTGATGCCGCAAGCAAAACTGCGTCCTTCAGCAAAAACTGGCCAGGAGCGGCGGATATCGCAGGAAAGCCTCCGGCAGTCGGCTCCCCGACCCCAGGCGTCGTAAAAAAGAAGGTCAGGGTGATGAAGTAGGTCGCCGCCGACATAAGCGCGCCAAGCGCTGAGAAGGATGGGCGGAAAGCCCCTAAGGCCAGCACGACTGCGGTCGACAGCTCGATGACGCCGACAAAGTAACTTTGGCCCTGTACCCCGAACATACCCAGCCAACTCATGATCGGACTATGGCCGATGAAAGGGGCGATGCCATCGGCCTCGTAAGCCGTGAATTTCATCGCGCCGAACCAAGAGAAAACGATCACGAGCGCCCATCTCAACAGCGCCAGTTCCTTCCGACTGCGCTCGGGCACAAGCAATTCATACCGATCGAAAATACTCATATCGAACTCCTCAAAAGGGGATGATCGTCAGGGCGTCACGGACGATGGTGGCCGACTGGGCAATCGGCACACCGGGCCTGATCGCACAGACGACAGATTGCCAAGCCGCCGTGGAGGTCCGAGAACAGCGACGACAGGATGTTGTCCGCGGCCCGCTCCAGCACGACGCGATCGTCAGCCGACACTTTGCTCAGCAGCTCGGACACCGCCGCGTTCCGCAGACCTAGCAGCTTGGTCCGCTCCACCTGACCACGCGAGGTCAGCGAGACATGAACTACCCGGCGGTCAGAGGGCGACGGCGATTTCGCCACCAGGCCTTGCTCGCCTAGCCTCTCGACGACGCGAACTGCACCTGCATGCGAAAGCCGGAGAGTTTGCCGTACCTGGCCGATCGACATTCCTGGCGCGTGACCGATCGCGATCAAAGCCGCGGCCGTCTCGCCCCCCGCATTGAATGCTTCAGCGATCGCCAAGCGCACGCGGTCAGACACCGCTTGAGACAGCGCGCCAAAGATGTTGATCAAGCGATCCGAGGGGTCATCCATCGCCGCGACTCACGCAATATATGCGTCGCGCATACAATATCTGTGGGCCGGTGTCGAGCCTCGTGCCGGAGTACAAGCGTTCGCTGGAAGGCTTAGACGTCGTCGGTGCCTACCGGCCCACCTTCGCCCTCCATCCGATTGATCGCACGCACATCCTTGGCGTTGAACTTGAGCCTTACGCCGAGCCCTCCGCTATTGTCCTCGCTGATGAAAACCGCGCCGCCGCGTTCGAGCGCGTCCCGCAGCCGCGTCAAATCCGAGGCTGCAAACACGCTGGCGCCGGCTTCGAATTGAGCTAGCGCCTCTTCCTCCAAGCCTGCGATCTTGGCGACATGTGATCGCGGCCACTGAATGAGCGCTCTCGCTGCACGTGCTAGTGGCCCATTCATGTTTAATGCCTCCGTTTCGCGAACGCATCCTGTCGCCAAGATACGACCTTTCCCGCAACCGATCCGCTAGATGAGCTTCGCCATCACCACGGCGACATCCGCCATGCGTGTCGCGAAGCTCCACTCGTTGTCGTACCAAGCAAGCACGCGAACCATCCGGCCATCGACGACATCGGTCTGGGGGAGCGCGACGATCGAGGATTCGGTCCGGTGGGTCAGATCCACAGACACCAGAGGCTCTGTCGTGAATGCGAGCACCCCACTCATCGGACCACTCGCAGCCTGACGAATGGCGTCGTTCACTTCGTCGATCGTCACCTCCCGGGATGCGGAAATAGCGAGATCGACGACCGATACGTTCGGCGTTGGCACGCGGATTGACGAGCCATGGAGCTTGCCTTTCAGTTCTGGCAGCACGCGTCCGATTGCGTTCGCGGCTCCGGTCGAGGTTGGGATCATCGACAGCGCGGCTGCCCGTGCGCGGTAGAGATCCTTATGCACCGTATCCAGCGTCGGTTGGTCACCGGTATAGGCGTGAACCGTGGTCATGTAGCCCCGCTCAATGCCACATAGATCGTTCAGTATCTTCGCGACGGGCGCGAGGACATTCGTGGTGCATGAGCCATTCGATACGACGACATCTTCGGTTGTCAGCGTTTCGTGATTGACCTTGAAGACGATCGTCTTGTCTGCGCCCTCGCTGGGCGCGGAGACGAGCACGCGCTTTGCTCCTGCACGGATGTGCGATTCAGCCTTCTCCTTGGAGGTGAACAAACCCGTGCATTCGAGCGCCACGTCGACTCCAAGCTCGTTATGCGGAAGCTTTGATGGATCGCGCTCCGAAAACACTTTGATTTTACCGGACCCGATGTCGATCCAGTCTTCGCCGGTGGCTATCGATCCTTGAAAGGGGCCGTGAACTGAATCGTACTTCAGGAGGTGCGCCAACGTAGCAACCGGCCCGAGGTCGTTGATCGCAACCACCTCGATGTCATCACGCCGTAGTTCGACGATCGACCGTAAGGCCAGTCGTCCGATCCGACCGAAACCGTTGATTGCGACCTTGACCGTCATGCCTGTGTCCCCTGGTTCGCCGAACTGGCTACGGCATACGCACTTCGCTCAGTGCCGCCTGGCACGCGGTGGTCGTCTCCAGCAGCGAAAGCTTGCCGATCAGACCATCCTCATTATGTATGCGCCACGCATAGACCTATCCGTCTGTTGGCTGCAGGTCAACGAGGCAATGTCGGCATGGAGGATTAGGTTTGCGCCGCCCGGTTTCACAATCGACCTGGTGAAGGCACGCATACCGGCGAGATGAAGTGGCGTTGATGTTTACCCAAGAAGAAGAGAGGAGGCTGGCTGCGGCTAGAGCAGTCGACGAGATCGAAGACGGCATGTTCGTTGGCCTTGGGACCGGAAGCACAACAGCCTATGCCATTAAGAGCCTGAGCGACCGCATTCGGCAGGGCCTTCGCATCACCGCTGTCGCCACCTCCCGAGCGACCGAAATGTTGGCTCGTCGTCTCGCGGTGCCGCTCGTTCCTTTTGAGCAGTTCAGTTCGATAGACCTCACGATCGACGGCGCTGACGAGATCGACTGCCACTTTCAGGCGATCAAAGGCGGCGGCGGCGCCTTGCTCCGAGAGAAGGTCGTGGCCGCCGCTTCTAGCCGGATGATCGTGATCGTAGACGCTAGCAAAGTCGTTCAACGACTCGGCGGGTTTCCTTTGGCGGTCGAAGTCGTGCCCTTCGCGAGCGAGTTCGTTCGAACGCATCTTGCCAACCTCGGAGCCAGTGTGACGCTTCGCTCGGTCGGCGGAGAACCATTCATCACAGACCAGAGCAATCACATCTTGGATGCAGCCTTCGGCAAGGCCCTTAGGCCGATCGAGATCGCCGGAGCGATCGATGCCATCCCCGGCGTAATGGAGCACGGCTTGTTTCTCAGCGAGATTGACACTGTGGTGGTCGGACGCGGTGAGACGGTCGAGGTGCATCTCAGAGAGCAAGCCCCCGGATCCCTCCGTTAGGTGCCGACGAGGGGTGGCACCTGGCGCAGGCGTGATGTGATTCGGCCGTCGGGCAGCCAAAATCACGACAGCCCACCCCGATCTATAGCCGCCAGGTATCGCCATTTTGTGTGTCCCGACGATCGAAGTCCTGTATTCCAATCGTCCGCGCCATCCGCAGCATATCCTAAGCCACTGTAAAGGCGCACCTTTCGGCTTGCCAGAATCCCCCGGCGCCGCAGGGGTATGGCTTGCTGTCTATGCTTCGCGCACATATAGATGGGGCAATGGATGGACCTCGAGATCGAAATATCTTCGGGGCGTTCGCACTCATGATCAGCGACGACATCGTTCGCGCTAGTTCATCGCGGGCGCCAGAAGCTGGACCCGCCGCCTCGGCGCTTGCGTTGATTGCCCATAAGCCAGGGCTATCGATCCGCATGCTGTCAGTTGGGGTGGGACTTTCCCATGCCGCGACCGTCCGCTTGGTGGACCGTTTGTCGACGGAGGGATTGGTCGAGCGGCGTGAGCATTCGACTGACGGGCGCACGCGGTCCCTCCATCTTACAGAGGCTGGCAAGGTCGCGAGCGATGCGGTCCTGGCCTCGCGAGACAAGGTGATCGCTGAGGGACTATCGATCCTCACCCCTACCGAGTTGGACGCTCTTTATAGCATTGCTGAACGCGTGCTGCGCGATCGCCTGGAAAACCTCGAGCATTCCTACCGCATCTGCCGCTTGTGCTGTTACGAGGGCTGCACGAATTGCCCGATCGATGCCGAGTTGCACGAGCGCGGCGTAGACCGCGAGAACGGCGGCGAGGCTTAGAGCTCCGGAAGTCGCAGGTTTCAGTGTTGAGCGATGAGATACGCCGCCAGAAACCCCACGACCGTGATCAGGCCTATGAACGGCGGCGCCTTCTCGAAAGCTTCGGGAATCATAGCCTCCGCCAGCATCGCGATGACCGCGCCGGCTGCGAACGACAGAATGGCAGGGGCTTGAGTGGACGCCGAGCCGAGCAGAAGGTTTCCCGTACCGGCGGCGATGCAGACAAGTAGCGGAATACCGATCCAGACCGCGTAGATATAGCTTCGCGATCGGCCCGCGACCTTCATTCCGGAAGTGCTCGATAGACCCTGTGGCACATTAGCCAAAAAGAAGCCTGCCACTACTGCAAGGCTGATCCTGCCTCCACCAGCCACGGACATCCCAATCACGAGGGCCTCTGGAATGCCGTCGAGGACGCTGCCAAGCGCAATCGCAGCACCGCTACCGCGGTGCTCCTGTTCAGTGGCCTGCTCGGTGCATTCACCGCATCGCTTTCGATGCTTCGCGCCCCTGCGAGAGAGAAACCAGTTTGTGCCGCTGAAGATTGCGGCCCCTGCGAGCAGCGCAAAGATCGCTAAGGGTCCCAGGCCAGCCGACACGCGATCACCGATGAGTTCGGTAGCGACCACGGCAATCAACACACCACCACCGAAGCCCATCACCGCTGAGATCATGCGGTGAGTGAGTCGCCCGTACAGCACGTCCGCAAGAACCGCCCCCACCAGAAGTCCGCTTCCTGACAAAAGCCCCCACAAGCCGGCGATTACGTATTCGGGTATCATCGCAAGAACCCGGCTGACCTAGCGACGCGGGGCGAGCGCCTTAGCGTCCGTATCGTTGATGACCGTCCCTGCGTGCTCATCGTTTCGCTCGGTCCAATCGCCAGGCCGGTCGCTCGAAGTGGCAGCTATAGCCGCCGGGTCGACGCTGGAGGTACTTCTGATGCTCTGGCTCGGCCTCCCAGAACGGCTCTTCCGGGTTGATCTCGGATACGACAGGTCCCGGCCAGCGCCCCGACGCTTCGATCTCGGCGATTGTCTCCAGAGCAACGTCCATCTGCTTCTCAGACGTGTAGAAAATCGCGGACCGATAGCTTGGTCCGACGTCGTTACCTTGTTGCTCGTATGTCGTCGGATCGTGGATTTGGAAGAAGAGTTCCAGGAGAGCACGATATGTCAGTATCGAAGGATCAAACGTGACCTCCACCGCTTCCGCATGACCATGGTGTCTCGTGTAAGTCGGGTCCGGCATTTCGCCGCCGATGTAGCCGACACGCGTCGTCACGACGCCCTTCGCGCGGCGAAGTAAATCTTCGAGGCCCCAGAAACACCCACCCGCAAGTATCGCTCGCTCGGTTCGCGTCGGCGTCTGGTCAGTAGTGGGCAGACTCTGCATTCGATCAACCTCCGCTCTGTGCACCACATCAGTTCGCCGGCGCCGCACCTGCAGGCTGCGCATCGCTCGAAAGTTCGGTCTGCACATCCGAGCCTCGGACGAGTGTCAGGTCGACCGGACACCGATCCGCGATTTCCAGAATGCGCGCCCGCTGTTCATCGCTGAGCGGCCCATCGAGAGAGACGGTGCGCGTGAAGCGGTCGGGAGGCATCATGTCCGCCACTTTCTCGTGTCGCACGGTCGTCGTCGCTCGCTCCAGCGGGAAGCCTTTGCGGTTCGCGTAAAGACGCATTGTCATCACCGTGCAGGCGGCCAGTCCGGCCGACACCAGTTCGTAAGGAGACAGGCCGCTGCCGAGACCTCCGACCGATTCTGGTTCATCGGCGAACAGCGTGTGCTCGCCACTACGGACCGTGAGTTGGAACTTCCCCGCCAACGTTTCCGACGCCACGACTCCATTCGCTAACTCGACTTGCGGAAGG
Source organism: Agrobacterium sp. GD03872 (assembly GCF_029840625.1). Classification (NCBI taxonomy): domain Bacteria; kingdom Pseudomonadati; phylum Pseudomonadota; class Alphaproteobacteria; order Hyphomicrobiales; family Rhizobiaceae; genus Agrobacterium; species Agrobacterium sp. GD03872. Next base: position 58,550 of record NZ_JAOCCY010000020.1, on the reverse strand, counting down.
TCCGCCGCGAGCGGCGGCAGGAAGCGGCTTGCCCACGCTGCGACCATAGCTGAGGCGTAGTTCGCATCTTCGACATCGGTGAGAAGGTGATCGGCCGTGTCGAGCGAAACAAAGCTCTTGGGATGGCGCGACGCGACGAAGATGCGCGAGGCGTGCTCGATACCCACGACTTGATCCACCGGTGAATGCATCACAAGCACCGGACGTCGAAGGGCAGCGATAGACCTCTCGATGTCCACTTCGTCGACCGTTTCAAGGAAACTGCGGCGGATCAGGAAGGGCCTGCCAGCAATCTCCACCGATGCCTCGCCCTCGCTCGCTATCGCGTCTAGGTCGGCAGGTTGAAAGACGCGCAATATATGCTGAAGATCAGCCGGGGCGCCGATCGTCACTACCGCTGCGATATCCGGCAAGTCGGCGGCGGCTACGATCGCAGCCGTGCCGCCCAGGCTGTGTCCGACAAGGAGGGAGGGGGCCTTACCGGCGACAGCCATGGCCTCCGCGGCGGCCTTAAGATCATCGACGTCGGAAGCGAAGCTTATCGCTTCATCCGCAGAACTCTCGATCCCGGTGCCGGCGAAGTCGAACCGCAAGACGCCGATGCCAGCCCGCGAGAGGGCGCGTGCGATGTACACGGCGGCGCGGCTGTCTTTCCCGCAAGTGAAGCAATGGGCGAAAATAGCCCAGCCGCGAGGCGTACCTTCGGGCGCCTCCAAATACCCGGCTAGATCAGAGCCTCCACCACCGGGAAACGTGAACGGTCTTCCTGTCATAAGCGTCGAGCCTCCCACGGCGACTTAGTGGGTGCACCGGAACCCTTGGGCCCTGGCGGAAGCGCCATCAGGCCCGGACTAGCCGTCCAAGACATTCTTTTTATATGCGTGGCGCATATAGACAAGCCCCTAAAGCGTGATTATATGCGTCGCGCATACTTCTGGTGGCGGTCGAAAAGACCGGTCCTGAAGCGGCATCATTCACGGCGTGCAGGCCGAAGGGCTATGGAACTCAATCAGGTCAGCTATTTCATCAACTTGGCCGAGACGCTGAATTTTACAGCAGCGGCGCGGTTGAGCGGTGTGTCCCAGCCAAGCCTGACACGCGCGATCCGCCGCTTGGAGGAAGAGCTCGGCGGTCCGCTCATTTATCGCGATGGGAAGAACAGCCGTCTCACCGGCCTTGGCCAGGACGTGGAGGCTGAGTTTCGGCGCATGTTAGTCGCGATGAAAAGTGTTCGGCATCATTCTGAAAACTGGGCCATGGGGAGGCACCGGGTGCTGGACGTCGCCGTCGCCCCGACCGTCGGGCCGAAGCTTTTTACAGCCTTCTTCGAAAGCGCGTTGGCAGAAGTGCCATCGATCGAGATCAAGATGCATTCGCTCGGGGCGAGTGAAGACACATCGGAGGTGCTGTCGGGCAAGTATCACGCATGCATCCTGCCGCGCGAGACGCGGCCGGACCGCAAGCTTGATGTGCGACCTCTGTTCCGTGAGCGCTTCGTACTCGGCTGTTCCGCGAAACACCCGCTCGCGGCGAGCGATATCGTGCGAGGCGAGGACTTGTTGGAGTTCCCGTTCGTTGATCGTCTGAAGTGTGAGTTTCGCGAGCAGATCCTAGACCATTTCGCACGACGGGAGGTACTGATGCGGCCGCGCTTCCGGTCCGATCGTGACGATTGGGTGCAACGGGTCGTCGCAGACGGCGAGGCCATATGCATCCTTCCGGAGCGGTCGGCTACAGCCCAAGGTTTGGTTACGCGTCCGATCGATGGGTTTGTCCTCGAGCGAGAGGTCGTGATCGCGACGGTCTCTGGCTCCACGGCGCCGGTTGAGATCAGGAAGATCGCGCAGATGGCGGCCAGATACGCGTGGAACTGAACGCCGCTGATCACAGCGGAGCTATCGAAACTATACGCACAGCGTATTGGATAAATATAATTGGCACTGCGATAGTCGAGGTGACCGTCAAGCAAGATAAGATGTCCGTAATGTGCCTTGGCCCTGAAACCAAGTATTGGAGACGATCATGAAGTTTGAAAAGTCTCAGGCAGCGATCGACCGCCTGACCCCCGAGCAACGCCGGATCACCCAGGAAGACGGCACGGAGCGAGCCTTCACCGGTGAATACAACGATAACAAAGAACCGGGCATCTACGTCGATGTCGTGTCCGGAGAGCCGCTTTTCGCATCGACGGACAAGTTCGAGTCGAAATCCGGCTGGCCCAGCTTCACCAAGCCCATCGTCCCCGCGCACGTGAACGAGGTGCGGGACAGTTCGCACGGCATGGTCCGGACGGAAGTTCGATCGGTCCATGGCGACAGCCATCTCGGCCACGTGTTCCCCGACGGTCCGGCCGACCGTGGCGGACTACGCTATTGCATTAACTCGGCCGCCCTTCGCTTCATCCCGCGCGATGAGATGGAAGCCGAGGGCTACGGCGAATATCTCGATCAGGTGGAGGAGGCGTAACATGCATCAGCGCGCTGTTCTCGCAGGCGGATGTTTTTGGGGCATGCAGGATCTGATCCGCAAGCAGCCCGGCATCGTGTCGACCCGCGTCGGATACACCGGTGGCGACGTCCCGAACGCCACCTATCGCAATCACGGTACTCACGCTGAAGGGATCGAGATCATTTTCGACCCGGCAGCGACAAGTTACCGTAACATCCTGGAATACTTCTTCCAGATCCACGACCCGACGACGAAAGATCGGCAAGGCAACGATCGCGGCCTCTCCTATCGATCCGGCATCTACTATGTGGACGATGAGCAGAAACGGGTCGCCGAGGAGACGATCGCCGACGTCGACGCCTCCGGACTGTGGGACGGCAAAGTCGTCACCGAAGTCGAGCCTGTCGGCGATTTCTGGGAAGCGGAGCCGGAGCACCAAGACTATCTCGAGAAGCGCCCGGGCGGTTACACGTGCCATTTCCCGCGCGCGAATTGGGTGCTCCCCAAGCGTCAAGACGCTGATGCTACCCAGCCTACCACCGGAGCGGCAGCAGAATAGCTGCAGCGCCTATCGCGACATAGCGCTCTGCATCGCAAGCAATGGGACCGCATCGGCGAACGATGCGGTCCTCGTACGGCCCCTCAAGCGGTCATGCCGCTTGCCGGCCATCGATTTGGTAGGATTGCCCCAGCATGCCAGACCTTTCGTCATATCCGATCACCAAGCGCTGGCCTGCCTCCAATCCCGATCTCCTGCAGTTCTATGCAGCGCCCACGCCCAACGGCGTCAAGGTCTCCATCATGCTCGAGGAGACCGGCCTGCCATACGAGCCCCACTTTATCGACATCAGCACAAACGAGGCCAAAGACCCCGCTTTCGTGTCGCTGAACCCAAACGGGCGGATCCCTGCGATCATCGATCCGTCAGGCCCCGATGGTGAGCCGCTCGGCGTTTGGGAGTCCGGTGCGATCCTCGTTTACCTCGCCGAGAAGACGGGCCGATTGATTCCACCGGGACAAGCCAGGCGTTATGAGGTGCTGAGTTGGGTATTCTTCCAGATGTCGGCGATCGGCCCGATGTTCGGTCAGCTGGGCTTCTTTCTGCGTTGGGGCGGAAAGGACTACGAGGACAAGCGGCCTCAGCAACGGTTCGCCGACGAGTCCAAGCGCCTGCTGGGGATCTTGGATCGCCAGCTGGATGGGCGCGAGTGGATCGTCGACGACTATTCCATCGCCGACATCGCGACGCTCGGCTGGGTCAATGCCCTGGTCAGCACCTATGACGCCGGCGACCTGTTGCGCATCGCCGAACACCGGAACGTCCGGGGTTGGTTGGATCGCGGCCTCGCTCGACCAGCCGTGCAGCGGGGCCTGGTCATCCCTGCGAGGCCCGCATGAGCGTCATCGCCGCTTACTATTACAACGAGGGTCGCCGCATCCGCGAAGTCGCTATCGACGAGCGGGTTGAGCTCGACAAGAACCGATCTGGCTTCTGCTGGATTGGGCTCAGCGAGCCTTCGGAAAGCGAACTCAGGGCGCTTCAGTCGACCTACAATCTGCATCCATTGGCGATTGATAACGCGATGCATCCGATGTGCCCGCCGAAGCTCGAAGTCTATAACGGCGAGCTTTACGTCGTCGCTCAGACGGCCGAGCTGGTTGGGGACCGCATACGCTACGGCAAGACCGCGATCTTCACTGGTCACAACCATCTGATCACCGTGCGTCACGGCAACGCCGGAGCGCTTGGCAATCTTCGCGAGCAGCTTGAGGGTTCGCCTGCTCAGTTTGGTAAGGGTGTCGACTACGTCCTGCATGCCATCCTTCACCGCATCGTCGATCAGTATCTGCCGATCTTCGAAATGATCGAGGACGACGTGCTCGCGATGGAGAGGCGATCGCTCGACGACTTCCTGGGGCGGGCGGAGGTCGCGCGCATCTTCGGCTTGCGATGCGAATTGACGCGTTTCCAGCGAACCCTTGGCGCTATGGCGGAACTGGTGCGCAAGCTCGTTCGCGGACATTTCCCGTGCATCAGCGCTGAGGTGCGGCCGTACTTCAACGATGTCGCCGACCATGTCGATCGGGTCCAGTCCATGGTCGATGGCCTCCTCCAGGTGCTGTCCACGGTCTTCGAATTCAGCAGCCTTCTTGAGGCGCAGAGGACAGGCGTCATCACGCGCCAGCTCGCTGCCTGGGCGGCGATCCTCGCGGTCCCTACGGCCATCGCGGGCATATATGGAATGAACTTCAGGAACATGCCGGAGCTGGACACAGCTTACGGCTATTTCGTCGTGCTCGGCCTAATGCTGACGTTCTGTCTTTTCCTGTTCGTCCGCTTCAAGCGAGCCAAGTGGCTATGATGGTGCTCCGCATCTTCAGTGCTGGTCGGTCGCGGAGCCAAAGCGCGCCTTCGGTCGGCGCGCAACCCCTACAATCCGAACTCGAGGTGCATTGATGACAACTCAAGTGAGAGACGTTCTGGACGCCGTACAGTCCTTCGTGGCTAAGGGCTATGACCGAGAGTACCGTGTGAAGGACGGCGCTCTTGTCGATCTCGAACTCGGATCGACCCTCGACGCGTGCAGCATTCGTGTCGATGCCGCATTACGCCTTGAGAGCGGCGATGGAGCCGAAGACGCTTCGAACATCTACGCCATCACAGATCCGGCGACCGAGCATAAAGGTCTGCTTATCGATGCCTTCGATGTGTTCGACGAGATATGTCACCGTGACCTGTCCGAACGGCTTCTTGAGCATCGTGAAACAGCTCCGGCCGGTGACGCCGACGTGCCGAGCAAGCATGGGCTGCGCAAAGTCTACAAAAGCGAGTTTGATCGCGACCCTGAGCGTTACGTTTTGCGGGAAGGCTTCCCTGACTTTCCGGCATGCCCGTTCGGGGGAGCCTTCAGCATCCTCGGCTTCGATACAGCAGAACAATCATACGTCTGGCTCGTGACGAGCATTATTCGGGATCCCCGGCTGATCAGGATTCCCTACCAGGGCGAAGACGTTATTACCGACGAATGATGTCGGCGGAGCGCGGGAAAACCCAGACCCCAACGATGGATGGGATGCCCCTTAAGGTCAAAAATAACGAGGCAGAGATGGACTGGAACAAGGACCATATTCGCGAGACAATGCTGTCGCTTGAAACCGCGGCGCTGCAAAGCGCTCGCAAGAAGTATCTGGATTACGTCTCCACCGCGCGCCTCGATCGCAGCGAGCCGATCGAGAACGACGAGCAGGCGCAAGCCGAGGTGGCGAGCGACTTTGCTGAGGCGCTCGATGACACTCTCGATGACTATGTTGATAAGCTCGACAAACTCCGGACAATCGATTTTGGACCAAAGTCAGAAGTCTCGGAAGGCGCCGTCGTCAAGCTGTCCGGTAAGCACTTCGTCATTTCGGTCTCGACTGGCAGGTTCATTTGTCATGGGCAGGAACTGATGGGCATCTCGACGATGGCCCCGATCTACGAGGCGATCGAAGGCGCGCGAGCCGGGGAAACGGTGCAGTTCAATGGCCGCGATTTGACCGTGGAGGCTGTTGCGTAGGCGGGACCCGCGGTCCTCGGATCGTGAGTGCGGGCCATCGACGTTCGCAGCCTTACTGGACGACCTCCGGCCTCCCCATTGCCGCTTCTCTCAGATGATCGGCACTTACGAGCTAAGCCACCCCAGACCTGCGTAGGCGAGCATTCCCAATACCATCGCCACGATGACCTGGTTCGTGGCGATCGCTGCACCCAGCGCGACACCGGCCGCGATCCAGGTTGGAGGTGGCTGACCGATCAACGACGACGCGACCAAGCTGACCACGATCAGCCCAGGCAACTCGTCCAGAACCCAAGCCTGCCTGGAAACCCTAATTCGTTCACCGGCAATCAATCCGGCGACCCGGATCGCAAACGCAGCCACAACGAGCAAACTGACAACAACCCAGTGCGAAGCGCTCATCGGGCTGCCGCCTCGATCCTGCGCTTCAAGAAGGTCACCACCAAGCCGAAGAATGCGCCGACGATGATCCCGTAAGCTTTGGGCATGCCGAGCGAGATGACGGCCATGGTCGCTGCCGCGGCCATGGTCCATGGCAGAACTTGGGAACGTCCCCGCCACAGACCTCGCGCCATCGCAATGAAGGCCGCCGTGAACGCGAAGCTCAGGCCAAAGCGTCCGAGATCGGGCAGCGCGGCGCCAAGCAAGGCCCCGAGCGTCGTGGAGGCTGTCCACATGGAGATGTTCACCAGCCCTGAGCCTATGAGGAATGGTGCTCCGACATCGGGGGACTTCGCCCGCTCGGACATCGTCAAAGCCCAGTTCTCGTCGCCAGTAATGTGGATGGCGAAGAGCTTCTTCCTCAGCGACAAGCCGGCCAACACCTCGGATAAAGAGGCGATGATGCCGACATAGCGCAGGTTGAGCGACGCACCGGCCAGAACCGCGCCCAACACGACACCTGTGGAAGCGAACTGCTCAACCGCGATGATTTGCGAAGAGCCCGCATGGGTAGAGGCGCTCATGATCGCGACGCCCCACCACGGGAAACCTACCTGTACGGCCAGGAAACCAAAGGCCAAGCCGTACACGCTGGCCCCCAAGGCCAACGGGAGGATGGCGATCGCCCCCCGTTTAGCCTCGTATGCGTTTCTCGCGGCTAGAGCGTTCACGCTCTCATCCATGACACGTTCCGCCTTGTTCTCAGCCAGGCTCCTCTAACAGCCGACTGGCAATCCTTCGGTCGTCGGCATAGGCGTCTCAGCGGCGCTGATCCGCCGGGGTTCGTATCATCGCGTCGAGCGACCCGGTGATCATCGCCGTGCTCGGGCAGCGTGTTGCTCTCGTCTTGACCGAGCGGTCTGAGTGCCTGCGGACACCGGCCAAGACCGCCAGGGCAGTCAGCAGTGCCGCTGCGTAGAGGAACAGGCCGCCAGGGCCGAGGAGGTCCATCACCAGGCCTCCGATGAGCGGCCCGGCGGCGGTTCCGATCCCGTTGAGTAGGAGAAGTCCGCGAGCGGTCCCCAGCAGCCGACCCGCAGGAAGGTCGTCATTCGCAACGGCAAGGCATAGCGAATAGATGGGAATACCGAAGCCGCCGAACAGCGCGCCCGCCGCAAGTAGCACAGGCAGAGGCGCCTCCGCAGCCAGCGCTACGCCGATCGCAGCCGCCGCGGAAGCCAGGGCGGCGCCGGCAATGACGAGTGTCCGCGACACGCGGTCCGATAGCCATCCCAATGGCCACTGCAGCACGAGCGTTCCACCAAGGACCGCAGCCATGAACGCAGAAATGCCGCCCACATCGAGGCCAATCCTCTGCGCAAAATTGGGGCCTAGTCCCCAGAAGCCGCCGATGGCCAGGCCGGCTAGGAAAACGCCGACCGACGGAAGGGGCGAAATTGCAACGAGATCGCGAAAGGCGACGGGCTCCTGTTGAACCTCGGCCGGGGGATGACTGGGCAGTAGCGTGACGGGGACGACGGCCGCAGATATCAGCAGCGAGACGAACAGGAATAGCGTCACGTCTGTAGGCGGCGCGATGTTGAGCAGCGCTTGACCAAGGGCCCATGAACCCATCGAAACAACGCCGAAGATCGACAAAAGCTGACCGCGCGTGGATTGAATCGCGTGCGCGTTGAGCCAACTCTCAGTCGCTAGGATCATGCCTGCATAGGCGAAGCCGGTCACAAGGCGAAGCGGCATCCATACGTTTGCCTCCACGAATGCGACATGAAGAAGAGCCGTCATTGAAGCCATCGCGGCGAAGCCAGCGAAAGTCCTCACATGGCCCACGGACACGATCATCTTGGGCAGCGTGAGAGCGCCAATGGTGAAGCCCGCAAAGTATAGGGACATCATCGCGCTGATCGTTTGAGCTGAAAAGCCTTCCTCCCCAGCCCTCACGATCAGGAGCGTACCCAGTAGACCATTGCCCAAGAGCAACGTGGCGACGCTCAACAATAGCGCTGCGACCGGCGCCAAAACGAGCCCCCGCGCGCAGGCCGCCTTCACGCTGTTCATCGCCTGACTCATTTCCGAGCCTGGCGCGGAGGCTGATACGCCGCAGAACTGATGAACTGATCAAAGGCTTCGCACCAGATGACAACGGCGCTGTAGTCGCGAACGTCGATGTCGGCGGGCACCTCCATAATGAAGCCGTTGAACGTCCTCACATCGCCGACCCGGGCCGACGCGTCCTTGATCGCGAGGAACGCTTCCTCGGTCTCGACGAAGTGCGGGGCGAGATAAAGCTTGTAGTCCGGCCCGGGAGAGAGACGGCCGATGTGTGCGATCCGGTGAGGCAGGATCTGCACTTCGCCTTCACCCCAGTGCAGCAGGTCGCTGCCGGCTAGATCACGAGAAAGCTTTCCCGAATAGAGCGCCTCAGGCGTCGAACTCCTCAACGCAGCTTCAGTGGGCGACGCCGGCGCGGTGAGGATAGGCAGCGTGTAGATGCCGGCAGCAAAGCCTGTGATGCCAACGACGAAGTGGGTGCAGGCTAGAATAAGCCACCGTGGCATGTTTCACGAGCTCTCCAAATTTGCCACCAAACGATCCGCGTCCAGGTGGAAATCCGAAAAGACGATGCGACCGTCGGCATTGATGACCGTGAACCACGGCGTTCCCCGTGTCCGGTAATCCTCCATGAACGTTGGAAACGCAGCACCAGGCGGCGGTTCGTCGTGCCCGAAGGCGACGGGGAGACGGTACTCCACCTGATTGATGCGCAACTTGTCGAATGTATTTTCGTGCGCTCCTTCGAAGACCGTCTGGATCACTGCGAATCCGACGCCTCTGGACTCCAGCGCACCATGCAATTTCTGCAGTGTGGGAAACCCATGCAGATGGCAGCCCCTGCACCAGTGCTGAAACGCGAAAAGGATCTTCGGCCCTACGCCAAGATCCGATAGCTTGATCGGCGTCTGGAGGTCGCTTCCATCCACGGCGATCCACCGATGAATGCGAAGCTCTGGCGCTTGACGATCGGCCGCGCTCATCCCTCTCTCCGAACACGAAGCATGTGCCCGACGTGCAGCGAAAACTCGCGAGCGCAGGGGAACTGCTATACTTCACCGCCCCACGGCCCGAGCGTCAAATAGTCGATAAGACCAAAATCTTGTCTCGACTATACCCGACGAGGCCACGAGTTTACGTGGATGACTATGAATTCCAACGCCGGTCTTTTCCAATAGCGGCGTGACATAGTTTCTATGTCCTAGGCGGGAGCAAATTTAGCGTCCGTTCGACCCTTGCGGCGCCAGAAGCTGCACGTTGGAGGCCACAGGCAGCGCGCGCTTATGCGCGGTGGCTCGGTACGCTCTTTGGATCGTCTCGACCGCCGCCTGGGCCACACCCCTTCCTTCGAGGTAATCGTCTATCTCATCATAGGTCACGCCGTAGGCGTCTTCGTCGGGGTGTAACGGCATCGCGTCATCCAAATCTGCCGTGGGAACCTTACTGATCAGTTCCGCCGGGGCGCCCAGATGAGACGCGATCGCGCGAACGCGCCGCTTATTGAGACCGGCGAGAGGGAGAACATCGGCCGCGCCATCGCCGAACTTTGTGAAGAAACCCATCACCGCTTCGGCTGCATGGTCCGTGCCAATCACAAGGCCGCCCAGGGTCCCCGCGAGAGCAAACTGGGCGACCATCCGTTGGCGTGCCTTGATGTTCCCGAGCACCGTACTGCGCAGGCCGGGGTCGGCGGACTCGTAATTGGAGCCTGTCATCTCGCTCCACAGCGCGTCGGTCGCGGGCTTTATATTGATCACCGCAACGCGGTCGGGCCTGATGGCTGACAAGGCAAGCTGAGCATCGCGCTCGTCCATCTGTTCGCCATAGGGCAGCCGCACCGCTACAAACTCGCATTCGTACCCGATCTGACGCAGATCCTTCACGGCCGATTGCGCGATTAGGCCCGCCGTCAGGGAATCGACGCCGCCGCTGATTCCAAGCACATACGCTCGCTGCCCCGACGACCTCAGATAGTCGCGGAGGAAGGCGGCGCGTTCTGCCGCCTCGCGTCGGGCATCGAACGACGCCGAAACGCCGAGCGCTGCGATAATCTCGTCTTGGATGGGAATGACGACCTCCTGGGCACGCCGCAGTCGCATGCTGGCGACCTCACCTCGCGAAGCTTCTCTGTCCCACGAGCCATAACGCTCACGCAACACCGATTCAAAGCTATCGAAACTATAGCGACAGGGCATTGGGAAAGCAGTCTGATATAAAGCTATAGTCGAGGCGGGATTATCGCGAGTCATAGTGATGAATTGCGTGTCTCTACTGATTTAACACCCGGTTGTCTGAACATCAGCTTTGCGATCCGCTCGATATCTTTCCTTTGCGAGGGTCATCTACGCATTAGCCTGAGATGAAGTCGGTCGGTCTGTCGTGACGAGCAAGGGGGTTCGGCATGGTCACCAGAGGTTTCACCGGCCGCGGTTCAGGCGGCGACCACGAGGGCCGTATTCCGCCAGGTCAACATCTCGTGGAGAACTTTCCCGTTCTTACCGCTGGGCCAACGCCTCGTATCGAGACGTCCGACTGGAAGTTCACGGTCAAGATCGGTCCGAGACCCGTGAAGGTCTGGAGTTGGAGTGAATTCAACGCCCTTCCAAAGACCAAAGTGACCAAAGACATTCACTGCGTCACGTCCTGGTCCAAGCTCGACACGAAGTGGGAAGGCGTGCTGATCGAGGACATCCTCGCTGACGCTGAAGTTAAACAGCCAACAGACTTCGTTCTCGCGCACTGCTACGATGGCTATTCGACGAATGTTCCGCTCGCGGACATGTTGTCCGGCAAAGCTATGGTCGCGCTGAGCTACGCGGGCCAGCCGCTTCCCCGCGACCATGGCGGACCGGCGCGCCTTCTTGTTCCGCATCTCTACTTCTGGAAGTCCGCCAAGTGGGTGAATGCGCTGCAGTTCACCACTCGCGACGAGGCCGGGTTCTGGGAGTTGCGCGGTTATCACATCTACGGTGATCCGTGGCGCGAGCAACGGTACACCCATGACTGAGTTCGATGCGCAACCCGCGTCGTGGCAGTCAGGCGTGATCGACGAAATCGTCCAACAGACACCGAGTATCAAGAGCTTTTTCCTGCGATTGCAGGAACCATTCGTCCATACAGCAGGCCAGCACGTCGACGTCCGGCTGACCGCCCCAGACGGCTATCAGGCGATGCGCAGTTATTCGATCGCATCGTCGGCGGGCTCTTCACCGATCCTGGAACTCGCCATCGAGCGCCTGCCGAATGGCGAAGTTTCGCCATTCTTCCACGACGTCGCCGCAGCCGGCGACGAGATCGAACTCAGGGGACCGCTTGGAGGCCACTTTCTTTGGCCCGAGCCTACCGACAAGCCGGTGCTGCTGATCGGCGCAGGTTCAGGCGTGGTGCCGCTGATGGCGATGATCCGGCAGCGTCGGGCATCGGCACAGGCCGTTCCAGTCGCTCTGCTCTTGTCGGCGCGAACCGCTGAGGACGTGCTCTTCTCCAGCGAACTCCACTCAATCGAGATGAGCGATCCCACGTTCATCTTGACGCTCGCGATTACGCGAGAAGCGCCAAAGCGCGCCTCGGACTATGGCCGACGGATCGACGATGGGATGGTCCAGGCGACAATCGCACGTCTCGGTCGCGACCCGGGCCACGTGTTCGTTTGCGGGTCGAACGGTTTCGTCAACATCGCGACGGACGGCGCATTGTCGGCAGGGCTGGGCGTCTCGATCATCAAGACCGAGCGCTACGGTGGGTAGGGGCGGCCAGATGATCGCATCCCATCACGCGGGAGCGCCCAGCTCAAGCTCTGTCCGGGAAAGGCTTCGCCCATGACCATCATGGCCCGTCAATTTCACCTTAAAAGTCGTCCCGAAGGGCTACCGCAGGCCAACAACTTCGAACTCGTCGAGCAGGATCTCCCCGCGCCAGAGCGAGGACAACTGCTCGTCGCCAACCGGTGGCTCTCCGTTGACCCTTACATGCGCGGCCGCATGACCGGTCGAGAAAGCTATATGCCGCCCTTCCAAGTTGGCGAGCCTCTGGATGGCGCCGCGATCGGCGTCATAGTCGAAAGCAAGGATGAACGGTTCAGCCCTGGCGAGGTCGTGAGCCACTTTGCCGGCTGGCGCGACCGCGCGATCATCGACGCCGCATCCGCTACTAGGATCGATACGACGATTCCAGAGCAGGCGTATCTGGGCCCGCTCGGTTTCCCAGGCTTCGCCGCCTACATCGGCATGCTCCAGATCGGAAAGCCGCGAGCTGGCGAAACTGTGTTCGTGTCAGCAGCAGCGGGTTCTGTCGGATCGCTCGCTGTCCAAATCGCAAAGATCAAGGAATGCCGAGTCGTTGCGTCCGCGGGCGGCGAGGACAAATTGCGTTGGCTGCGCGAGGAAGCAGGCGCTGATGCCACGATAAACTACAAGAATACGGACGACATGGTCGCAGCACTTCGCGAAGCTGCGCCTAAGGGTGTCGACATCTATTTCGACAACGTCGGTGGCACGCACCTGGAAGCGGCGCTTGAGGCGGCCAATGACTTCGCACGCTTCGCTCTGTGCGGAATGATCGAGCAATACAACAGCGAGCCGGTCGGTCCCCGCAATATCTATGCGGTTATTGAGAAGAGCCTCCTGCTGCAAGGCTTCGTCACCATCCACAACATGTCGGTTTGGGAGGATTTCCAGCGCGACGTCACCCGGTGGATCGCCGATGGGAAGGTCAAATGGCAGGAGACGGTTGTTCACGGCCTCGAGAGAACCCCGTCGGCGTTCCTCGATCTCTTCGCCGGAAAAAACATCGGAAAGATGGTTATCGACCTCAGGGATGGGGAGACGCCCTGACGGGCGGCGCCTGCCGTCAGCGGACCGCACCACGCCACCTCGTCTAATTAGAATCTTTTGCTTTGGGAGATCACCGTGAGCCGCTTCGCTGAACCAGTTTTCATAGCCGCAGGCTTGCGGACACCATTCGGCCGTGGCGGAGGAGCGCTGGCAAATTATGACGCGGCCTCATTGTCAGTGCCAGTCGTCCAAGAAATGGCGAAGCTTGCGGAGCCCGATCTGACGATCTGGGGAACCGTCATCCCGAACCTGGGCTGGAGCAATATCGCTCGCGAAATCTGGCTGGACGCGAAGCTCAACCCCAACGTTCCAGCATTCTCCGTAGTCCTAGCGTGCTCGACCAGCATGACCGCGAGCTTCGCCGCAGCCGGGATGCTCGGCGGCGGGCTCAACCTGATACTGGTCGGCGGGTCTGAGGTCATGAGCCGACCATCGCTCGCTCTCACCGCTGAGGCATCTAAACGACTCACCGATCTCTTCGCGCAGGATCCGGCCGCAGCACTTGCCGCCCTGGGGGCGTTGACCCCTCAAGACTATGTGCTCCCCACGAAGGGCTGGGCCAACCGCCTTACGGGCAGGACGATGGGCGATCACATGGAGGAGACCGCCAAGGCGTGGCGCATCTCGCGTGAGGCTCAGGATGACTGGGCTCTAAAAAGCCACCAGCGCGCCGTCGCCGGCTGGAACGGCGGCTTCTTCGATGACCTCGTGATCTCGTTGCCGGAGCTTTCCCGCGATGCGAACCCGCGCGCGGACACATCCGCCGAACGTCTATCCGGTTTGAAGCCCGCCTTCGATCGTGAGAGCGGAATGGGTAGCCTGACAGCCGGCAACAGCTCCCCCATCACGGATGGGGCGGCCGGCTGTTGGGTGTCCAACGAGGAGGGTCTGAAGAGGCTGCCCGATGGCACGCCCTATGCGCGGATAATCGACTACGAAGTCTCGGCGGTCGACCTGCGCACGGAGGGGCTGCTGATGGCGCCGTCATATGCCGTTCCACGACTTCTCGCGCGCCATCACCTTGGCTTCGCCGACATCGCACTTTGGGAAATCCACGAGGCCTTCGCGGCACAGGTGCTGGCCAACGTCGCGGCCATCACCGATCCGAACTGGGTCCGAGAGAAGGCCCGTGTTTCGGCTGAGATGGGCAACTTCGATTGGGATCGCGTCAATCCGAACGGCGGCTCGGTAGCCATCGGACATCCCTTCGGCGCGACCGGCGCGCGTGATCTCAGCCAAGCTGTGAAAGAGCTGTGGGCCATGCCGGTCGGATCTCGAGGGATCGTCAGCATCTGCGCCGATGGTGGTCAAGGCACTGTCGCCCTCCTCGAACGCATCTGATCGGAGGACAAAAAAATGAAGGCGATCCGCTTCCATGAGTTCGGCGCTCCCGATGTTCTTCGCTATGAGGACGCGCTGACACCTGTGATAAAGCCGGGAGAGGTGCTCGTCCGTGTACAAGCGGCAGGCCTCAACCCGCCCGACTGGTATCTCCGCGAGGGATACAAGGCTCTGCCGCCCGAGTGGCGGCCGTCGGTGACATTCCCCGCCATACCGGGCTCGGATGTGTCCGGGATCGTCGAGAAGGTCGCCGACGATGTGACCGCGTTCTCGCCGGGCGATGAAGTTTTCGGAATGATCCGCTTTCCCAGCTTCGGCGAGAGCCTGGGATACGCCGAGTATGTTTCCGCGCCTGCTTCCGACCTTGCGGCCAAGCCCCGACACCTGGACCACATTCATGCAGCCGCCGTTCCCATGTCGGGGCTGACCGCTTGGCAGTTCCTGATCGAGCTAGGCCATAACGAGCAGAACCCGCTGCAGTCCGAGCGCCACAGCCCGGTCCCGTTGGCTGGGAAGAGCGTTATGATCAACGGCGCTGCAGGGGGTGTCGGTCATCTGGCATTGCAGTTGGCAAAGCACGAAGGCGCGCGTGTCATCGCTGTCGCTTCAACCCGGCACGAAGCGTTCCTCCGCGAACTGGGTGCCGACGAGTTCATCGACTACACGAAGACCAAACCCGAAGACGATGTGCGAGACATCGATCTTGTCGTCGATGCCGTCGGCGGTCCGACCTCCGGCCGCTTCCTTCGGACCATACGTCGGGGCGGAGCGCTGTTCCCGATTTTTCCCCTTGGCTTTGCCGGACATGATGAAGCTGCCGACCGGGGAGTGACCGTTTCGGCGACGCAGGTGCGTTCCAGTGGCGACCAGTTGGCCCAGCTAGCTCGCTTGCTCGACAGCGGCGCGGTTCGCGTCGCCGTCGACAGCACATACCCCCTTTCCGAAGCGGCCGCCGCTCACGAACGCGCAGAGGCAGGCCATATCCAGGGCAAGATCGTCCTCGCCGTCGGTAACCCCATCGCCGATCAGAGCGGCCAAGCGGGCGTGCCGTCATCGCAGTGGCCGCCCCGCATGAGGGGGCACTGACATGACGCGGGAAACGCCGATGATCGGCCACGCTCGACCTTCGAGGCATCATCCAGGAGAACTGCGGTGAGCCTGAGCGCTGACAGAACCGATTTCGGGGCGGCACAGCGGGTGCGGGCGCTTGCAGACCTCATGGTGCTCGACACACCGGATGAGCAAGCCTTCGACGATCTCGTTTTTGTCGCCGCAAAGGCCTGTGACGTTCCCATCGCGCTCATCACCCTGCTGGATACTGACCGGCAATGGTTCAAAGCCAAGTACGGGCTTGAGGTATGCGAGACGGAGATCGAACACTCGGTCTGTCGGATCGAGATCGATCAGGGCGATCTTCTCGAGATCGTCGATCTCACAAATGATGCGCGGACCAAGCGCAATCCGCTCGTCACAGGCGCCCGGCACTTTCGCGCCTACGCTGGCGCACCGCTCGTCCTGCGATCCGGAGCGATCGTAGGTCGCCTGTGCGTCATCGATACCGTTCCGCGGCCTGAAGGGCTCAGCGAGATGGAAAAGGCGATGCTGCAGGCGCTCGCCCGTCTCGCCAGCGAAAATCTCGAACTCCGCCGGATCGCAACGGCGAGCGAGCGCCTCACAGCCTTGCAGACCGCCCTGGTCGAAATCGGCGAAACCATTCGGAGCAGCCACGATACCGCAGGGATGGCTTCGGCGACCGCCGCCATCGTCGGCCGAGCGCTCTCCGCAGACCGAGCCGGGTTCGGATCCGTCAACGAGGACGTCGATACGATTGACGTCGAAACCGATTGGACGGCGCCGGGGGCCGTGAGCATTGCCGGGCGCCACCGTCTCGACGAGTATGGGAGCTTGCGCGAGCCGCTCGTCGTTGGCGACCCGCTCGTCGTTTGGGACGCCCTGACCGACGATCGCACTCTGCACAATCTCGAGAGCGCAATGCGGGTCGGCGTTCGGTCGTTGGTCGATATGCCGGTTCGAGATCGTGGCAAAACCATCGCCGTCTTCTTCGTTCATTCGGCGCATCCCCGACCTTGGCCCGCAGAGGAAATCTCGTTCCTGCGAAGTGCGGCGGACCGGCTTGAGGCAGGCGTCGCGAGGCATCGTACCGAGCAGCAGCAACTCATAGTGAACGGCGAAATTGCTCACCGCCTGAAGAACATGCTCACCATGGTTCAGGCCATCGCCAGCCAAACGCTGCGAAGCGTCACCGATCGCGAAGCGGTCTACGCCTTCGAGCGTCGGCTGATGGCTCTGAGCGCGGCGCACGACGCCTTGCTTCAAAAGAGTTGGACACAAGCTGATCTACAAGCTGTCGCAGCGACAGTGATCGACGCGATCGGGTTCTCAGATCGGGTCGACATGAGTGGGCCGGCGGTGGCGCTGGGGCCACGAGCGGCGCTCTCGTTCTCCCTCATCGTCCACGAGTTACTGACCAACGCCTGCAAATACGGCGCGCTGACCAGTGACGATGGCCACGTCTCGCTGTCGTGGGAAGTCGAGGTCGGCCTGGACGACGACCTTCTCCGCGTGAAATGGCGAGAACGGGGTGGGCCTCCGGTTGTGCCGCCAACTCGCCGAGGCTTTGGATCGAAGCTGATCAACATCGGCCTGGTCGGCACCGGGGGCGTCGATGTTCGCTACGAGCCCGCCGGGTTAACGGCCGATCTGCACGCCTCCATGCGTCACCTGGTTCAAGGTTGATGGGAGTATGGGTGGAATGGTGAAACCCGTGGTGCTCGTCGTCGAAGACGAACCACTTCTCCGTCTGTTTGCGACGGACATGATCGAGGAGGCAGGTTTCGAAGTCTTGCAGGCGCCGAATGCATCCGCCGCGCTTATGACCTTGGAGGAACGACTGGATGTGCGCGTCGTGTTCACGGACGTGAACATGCCCGGCGGGATCGATGGCATCATGCTCGCCATTTGCATCCGCCGGCGGTGGCCGACCATCCAGATCATCATCACGTCCGGGAGGCCTTGGCCGGTCGAGGCCGTCGTTCCAGCGGACGTTGTGTTCTTCGCCAAGCCATACCGGCAAGACCGGGTTTTGGACACGGTCCGGAAGATGGCGGCGTGATGGCCAGCGCCTCAAACAACTCGGACGCCAGAGCGGTGAGGTCCACGAGTGCACCTTCGAAATCGAGCTTCTCTACCCGGGGGCGCAAGCCTTTGCCTTCACCTTCGGATGACCCCCGCGAATCCGGCCGGCCCGTCATCCCTCAACGATTGGAGACACAACATGAAGCCTGAGGTTCTCATCTACACCACGAGTTGGTGCCCGTTCTGCCGCCGCGCGAAGGCGCTCCTTCAAGAGAAGGGCGTGGCATTCACCGAGCTTGATATCGAAGCCGATCCTGCACACCGGAAGGCGATGATCGAGTCGTCGGGGCGAAGCACCGTGCCGCAGATCTTCATCAACGAGACGCATGTCGGCGGCTCCGACGATCTCGCTGCGCTCGATGCAGATGGCTCGCTCGACAAGCTGCTTGCCGGACAAACTCCGGCAAACTGATTTGTCCCGCCAGATAGGGCCACTGGTCGATGCAAGTGGCTGAAAATTAAAAGAGGAGTCCGGTTTGGTCTCAGCAGTTTGGAACGATGCCACCCTCGCGGTCAGCGACGAGACTATGGTCGTGGATGGAAACCATTATTTCCCGCCTCAATCGGTTGACCGGCAGTATCTGGCACCGAGCGAGCACACGTCTGTCTGTCCCGTGAAGGGGACGGCGCAATACTTTCATCTCCAGGTCGGCGACCGGCGCAATGCAAACGCCGCCTGGACCTACGCCGACCCTTCTCCGGCGGCGCACTCCATCAAGGATCACATCGCCTTCTGGAAAGGCGTCAACGTCGCTTAGCCGTCAGCCCGCCATTAGACTTCAGAAAGGAACCGCCGATGTCGAAAGTTTTGGACGGCAAAGTCGCTATCATCACGGGTGGCTCTCGGGGCCTTGGCGCCGTGCTGGCGGCGACGCTCGCCGATCAGGGAGCCGATATTGCTATCACCTACGCTGCTTCGGCCGATAAAGCCGAGTCCGTCGCCGAGGTGGTGAGGGCCAAAGGCGTTCGCGCTCTCGCGATCCGATGCGATCAAGCGGATACGTCCGCCGCCCAGCCCAT
The DNA here is from genome assembly GCF_029840625.1 of Agrobacterium sp. GD03872. Classification (NCBI taxonomy): domain Bacteria; kingdom Pseudomonadati; phylum Pseudomonadota; class Alphaproteobacteria; order Hyphomicrobiales; family Rhizobiaceae; genus Agrobacterium; species Agrobacterium sp. GD03872. The sequence goes on along the minus strand of NZ_JAOCCY010000020.1, from coordinate 39,742 downwards.
GGTCGAGCAGGTCGTAGCTGAACTCGGCAAGCTCGACATCTTGATCAACAACGCCGCAATCGCCGTCCAAGGAAAATTGGTCGACGATCCGACGCTCGATTCCGCTGCGTTCGACAGGCAGTGGATGGTAAATGTGCTTGGGACCGTGGCGATCACGCGTGCGGCGGCGCAGAAAATCTCTGACGGTGGCCGCATTGTCTTCATCGGTTCCGGCCTGGGCACCCGAGCGATCGTGCCGGGAATTGCCGACTACGCAGGAACCAAGGCAGCAATCGCAGGATATGCCCGCGGGGTGCAACGTGATCTTGGCCCACGCAACATTACCGTCAACGTCGTCCAACCTGGCATCATGCCGACCGACATGACCGGGGAAGTCGCTGAGAATTTTCCGCAGGCCGTCATCGATATGCATCCCATCCGTCGGATCGCCACGATTGAAGAAGTGGCGGGCGCCGTCAGTTACCTCGTTAGTCCCGCTGCAAGCTACACAGCTGGCGCGGTGATAGATGTGTCAGGGGGCGTCCTGGTCTGAATCGATGCGCGACGGGCGTGTCACGCGGATAACTGAAGGACGATCGCTTCCGCGCCTCAGCGCTCCGTTGAATTCCGGGCAGCAGATCGGCTGATCCTGCAGGGCCCATTATTCTCGAAGCCACAGCGGATAATGCTTCCGCATTTCAGGAGTTCATAGAGTGCCGAATGCAGAGCTGACCCAAGAGCGCATCGCCGTCGCCACCGACTATTTCCGGAAAATCGACAGTGGCGATCCCACCATTCTCGACATTCTGACTGACGATGTCGTGACGTACTTCCCGAAGTTCGGAGTTGGATATGGCAAAGCCGAATTCATGGAAGTCGCCAAGGGTCTGTTGGGGTCGCTTCAGCGGATCGAGCACGATTTCGATCGCATGACCTTCCACGTAGCCCGCGACCACGTGATCGTGGAAGGCTTTGAAGGTGGCGTTATGGCTGACGGCACGGCGTGGCCGGTTGAAGGCCGATCCGAAGGCCGTTTCGCCAACGTATTCGAGTTCGACGGCGCGCTTATCAAGCGTGTTTTCATCTACGTAGACCCGGACTTCGCTAGCGCTAATGACGCGGGGTTTCTTTGGGGCCGCAACGTCAGACTGACGCGATGACTCCAATCGCATGGCGCGGCACTCACGTTCGCAGGGCGAAGGCCGATTGGCGGTGATGCAGAATGGACCATCCAGAATTCGATACGGCTTTCGAGCGTCTGCCTGAGGGGTATAGCGAAGGCGCTTACGAAGGCAGGCGTTTCGGCGTGACGGTTCGTCGGTCGGAGGATGGACGGAGGAACAGCCTTTTTGCTCGAGAACTAGCCGGGAACGACATCGTCAGCTTCAATCTGTATCGCGTTGCTTCGGGCAGTGCGTCGCTGAAGCCGTGCGAGATGTCCTCGGAGAAGGTTATCGCTTTCGTATTGGGCTATCAGCCGAATGCCTGATGAGCATGTGGGGTTCGCTGCCTTCCCATGTTCCCGTGCCGCTCCAAGCGCCCTTCTGGTCGCCAGAACTATCGAAACTATAGACACAAGCCATTGGACTTCGATCTGAGGTAAATTCATCCTCTATACCTCAGCGTGCCAGAGAATCGGCGCTGATCTTTTGCGCAAGCCATCATCGAGGAAGTTCACGCGATGACAAACTCCAGTGCTGCAACCGTGCCTTCACCATCTGACCTCGACGAGAACGCGACCATGACGGTTGCCGACGCGCTGAAGATAATATTGGCGAACAGCTATGCGGTCTACCTCAAGACAAAGAACTTTCACTGGCATGTCTCGGGCCCGTACTTCAGGGACTACCATCTCCTTCTCGATGAGCAAGCTGCGGAAATCCTCGCAGCGACCGATGCGATGGCGGAGCGCGCCCGGAAGACCGGAAATACGACCATACGATCGATCGGCGATATCGCCCGCCACCAGACGATCAAGGACAACGACGCTGAGTTCGTCACGCCGCAGGACATGCTGGCGGAGCTGCGCGCCGATAATCTTCACATGGTCGAGTCGCTGCGCCGCGCAAAGGAAGTCGCCGACGAGGCGAAGGACAACGCGACCTCCGGCCTGATCGATACCTGGACCGACGAAGCGGAACGCCGAGCGTGGTTCCTTTTCGAAGTCAGCCGATAGGTCTGCTGCTCAACGGATCGGATCGTTTCATGGCGCCTAACGATGTGCAGACCCAGTTCCTTCAGACAGAGGGCGGTAGGATAGCCTTCGACGATACGGGTGGAACCGGACCTCTCGTCGTAGGCATCCCAGGAATGGGAGACCTGCGCTCCGAGTATCGGCTCATCAAGCCCATGCTGCAGCATGCGGGATGCCGAGTGGTGACGATGGACGTCCGCGGATTCGGCCAATCGTCGCCGGAGTGGTCGGATTACTCCGCGCGAGCGGTCGGCCGTGACGCCGTCGCCATCCTCCGACAGTTGGCTGACGGGCCAGCCGTGATCATGGGCAACTCGTTCGCAGCCGGCTCCGCGCTTTGGGCTGCCAAGGAAGCTCCTAGTCACGTCAACGGGGTGGTGCTGCTCGGTCCGATCGTTCGCGATCTTCCCCTCACGACGATCCAGAAACTTGTCCTTGGGCTCGGATTCGCGGGGCCATGGCGAACCTGGTTCTGGACCACTTACTGGAGCAGCCTATTCCCGACGAAACCGGCGCCGGATCATGCTGAGGTAAAAGCGGCGATTGCTGCAAACCTCAGGGAGCCAAAGCGCATGCAGGCTCTCTTGACGATGCTCTCATTGTCGAAGTCCGACACCGCAGCGATCTTGGACGAGATCTCTGTGCCGAGCCTCATCGTCATGGGCACAAAGGATCCCGACTTCACGGACCCTGTCGAAGAAGCCCGGAGCTTGGCTTCGAGGCTCCATGCCGAAACCATGATTGTCGAGGGCGCTGGACACTACCCTCATGTCGAAATGGCGAACGATGTCGGACAGCGGATCATCGCGTTCGTCCGCCAGCTCGATAAGTCTGGCCCGGCCGTTGTGCCTTTGCGCAGGAGTTAAGTATGGCAAAGGTTGGCTTTGGAGGAGGTTGCCACTGGTGCACCGAGGGCGTTTTCCAAGCGTTGCGTGGCGTCACGCAGGTCGAGCAGGGTTTCCTACAATCGGCCGCCCCGGCGAACACCTGGGCTGAGGGGGTGGTCGTGACGTTCGAACCCTCCGTTATCGGGCTGGGGACACTGTCCGAGGTGCACCTGCGCACACACTCCGCTACACGTGCCCGCTCGGTTGAAAACAAATACCGAAGCGCGATCTATATCTTCGACGAGAGTCAGCGGGTCGAAGCCGAAGAGGCGATACGCGGACTCGCTGAGGAGGCCGGCAAGCCGGTCCACACCCTCATCCTGCCGTTCGTGGGCTTCAAGGCTTCGGACGAGAGATACCAGAACTATTATCGCACCGACCCAAACAGACCCTTTTGTCGTCGATACATCGATCCCAAGCTCGACTTCATCCGCAAGCATTTTTCGGAGAACGCGCTTCCCGAGTAGCCACGGCTGTATCGGCATCTGTCAGAACGACCGAACTGCCAACAACTTCGAGCGAAAGATCGATGGTACCTTTTCTGAGAAGCCGCCGTCCGCGCTGCTTCCTATTTTTTTTAAAACGATGGCCAGCAGGATTCACGGACGCATCTAAAGACGTGAACGCTTGAACACTGGGATGGATCGGGATCGATCCTCGTCCAAGGTTTTCAGCCATCTCTGGCGAGGCACGACCCGCTCTAACCTCGTTTCCAAGCCGTCGAGGAAGGGGTGCCACACGCTATGAGTCTCTGCCAGGAAGATTGCGGTTCCACGGCGATGGCTGATCGTGAGGCAACGCGTCTCGTCGTAGTGCTGCTGCCCATAGAAAGCGGCGACCGTAGTAACGTCCTGCCAACCGAAGGCCACTCGATCGACGCCGTCGAAGGAAACCAGCTTGTCGCCATCGACGGCTAGCAGGCCAGCAAACACGCTTCGATAAAACGGCTCGCATTGCGGGAGGACATCACTCAGGGCTGCAATAATCGCTGCTTCGGCACCGGTTCGATCCTGAAGGCGAATCTCCAGATCGTCGCCGTCCTTGGTGAGAAAGAAAAGCGACAGGCCATCTTCATAGGGAAGAAATGTGTATGTGCGGTAGCGCCATTGTTGCCCCTGGCGATGGAGGCGTCCGTCATGATCACGGAAGTCGCGTTCGACGCGATAATGACGTCCGGGATGCAAATGCCCATACGCCTTCCCGAGAGTGTTCCTACTGAACCATCTTACGATCACCGCCACTCCGATGGGCCTAACGCCGAGGCGATCTCGTTACGGTCGGTTTAAGAGGGCACGGTCAGTGCCGCGCAACTCGACTGGGCGCCAATCGCCGGCACGCTCACATACCGCAACAGTGTCATCTTATTGAGTGCTCGGCGAGCGCTTGTAGCGCCATCCCCAAAGAGAGGGGTGGCGCACCCATCAGGATTCGAACCTGAGACCTCTACCTTCGGAGGGTAGCGCTCTATCCAGCTGAGCTATGGGTGCCTGTTGCTTACGCAGTGCTTACGCGGAAAACCTGTAGGGTGGAAGCCTCAACGGTAACTCCCGCAAACCTTTGTAAACAAACTCCTTTTCTACGTCTCTCACAAACCAGCAGCCCTTGACTTCAGCCTTCGGAGGGGTTTCATTCGGCAGGAGTGGACGGCCCGGATAGCGCATCAGGCAGAGCTGCACCGCAAAGCCGAGCTGGTTATGCTTGCGGCGACGAAGTTCAATTTCGAGGCGGTCGGCTGGCGATAGGGTGTAATGACGGATCAGGCTTTCCTCATCAGTCGGGATGTCGAAAAGCTCCCGTCGATCCTGAACCTTGAGAAGCGTCCGTCGGGCCATCTTTTACTCCTTACGATTATGCGCCAGTGGCGCAGCCTCTGTCCGGAAACGGTCGGTTTCGTACAGGGGGAAAACGCCCTGTCCACAAATTAGATTGACATACTAACGAACAGGAGAGATATTTCGGACAGCCTATTTGGACGAAATTGACCCCATGCCACGCACCTTCGCCTATGTCCGCGTCTCGACAACGGGACAAACCACCGAGAACCAGATTCTGGAGATCCAGGCCGCAGGTTTCTACGTCGAGCCAAGGCGGATCATCACTGAGACGATTTCCGGAAGCACGGCCATCGCCCGAAGGCGGGGGTTCATCAAACTCATGGAGCGGCTGGAATCCGGTGATGTTCTGATCGTGACCAAACTCGACCGTCTCGGGCGCGATGCCATCGATGTCAGCTCAACGGTAAAGGCAATGGCTGAAATCGGCGTGCGGGTTCACTGTCTCGCGCTCGGTGGCGTCGATCTCGCCAGCTCGGCCGGTACCATGACCATGAACGTGCTCAATGCCGTCGCACAGTTCGAGCGAGATCTTCTTATCGAGCGGACGCAATCGGGCCTCAAACGTGCCAAGGCAGAGGGGCGAACTCTCGGACGACCGTCAATTCTAAGCGAAAAGCAGAAACAGGATGCACGTGTCGAGCTCGCCGCCGGGCTGAGCGTTTCAGCCGTCGCAAGGAAGTTCGCAACAAGTCGACAGACCATCATGCGGATCCGCGACGAAGGTTCACGTTCCGTTCGGCCTTAGCGTACGATTTGGAGCAGATCTTGTTCCGACCCCTAATAGCAGAGGTATCGGGCATGGCTGAACACAGCGCGGAGCGCCTCGCAGCCATTGTCGAGTCTCCTTCGACGCGATCATCAGCAAGGATCTTTCAGGCACGATCGTCAGCTGGAACAAGCTTGAAGCCAATAAACTCGCGCGGTCCTTCCTAAGATGCTGAGATTGCCGCAAAATATCTGACTCAGACTAAGGTGACGTCGGTTCGAATCCCGTCAAGAGTCGCATTATTGAACTGGCTCACGCGTAGGAGCTGATATCTCGGGGTAGATACGTTCCCGATCCCTTGGCACCTTCCAAGGAGCCGTCCCGCACAATCACCTTACCGCGTACCATTGTGGTCTCCGGCCATCCGGTGATTTCCAGGCCTTCATATGGCGTGTAATCGGATCCGTCGCCCAGCATCGCGTGGGTCAGTGTTTGCCGCCGATGAGGATCCCAGATGGCAATATCGGCGTCTGCGCTGACGGCGATCGTGCCCTTGCGCGGATAAAGCCCATAGGTCTTGGCATGATTGGTCGATGTCAGGGCGACGAACCTGTTGATGTCGATCCGGCCCTTCATGACACCTTCGGAAAACAGGATCGGCAATCGTGCGCCAACGCCCGGAATACCGTTCGGAACCCAGCGGAAGCTGGTACTGCCCTTCGGCGTCAGCTTTCCCTGCGGATCGTCGTATCGGAACGGGCAATGATCGGACGAAAAAACCGAGAAGACCTCCTGCTGGAGCCCTTGCCAGCATGCCTCCTGGCTGTCCGCGTCGCGCGGCGGAGGCGAGCATACGTATTTCGCGCCTTCCATGTTCAGCCCTTCCAGATTGTTTTCGGTCAGCACGAGATATTGCGGGCAGGTCTCGCCGAAGATTTTCAAACCTCGCTGGCGGGCTCGCCGGATTTCTTCCATCGCTTCTCTGTTCGAAACGTGGACGACCATCAGGGGAACATCTGAAAGTTCGGCAAGCGAGATCGCCCGATGCGTCGCTTCCCGCTCGGCGATGATAGGGCGCGAAGTCGCGTGAAACCTGGGCTCGATCTTGCCCTCGGATTAGACATGATGGAAAGTAGGCGTGGGGAAGCTTCCACCTGAAGTTTGAAAGTATTTTTGACCACAACCATCTTGACTATCCGTTTTGCATCGGGAGGACAATTTCGAATCAGTCTGTTCGAATATACTAATCGAATCTCATATCGCTAGCACGTTTGGTGTGGGGCATTGTTACACCACTCAGCTTCCGACGGCGACAACGGAGCAGACAAGTGGAAAACCGCCCTTTCAATCTCGCTATTCCCTGCTATGCGTCCGCTGATGCAGCGAACACGCCGTTATCGAGTATCTCGATCCATTGGCGTCTTTCCACCGTCTGATCCCGGACGAGACCGAAACCATCAATCTAGGAGCGGCGCAGACCTCCAGCTAGACCTTGGAGCTGATGCGTTTCCGACGATGACCAATTCAAGTGAACTGATCTTCCATGCGGAACCACCAAAACACGACTTCGTCTAAGCCGCTGATCGTTGGTTCTTCTCGCCGCCGATTTGCGGAGCTGCACCGTTCGCTCTATTTTGGTAGATCGTCTTCTTGCCGTATCCCCTTGCCTCTGGGCCGAGTTTGGACGCTTCAGAGCCGGGCTCGCGAATCCACTTGCGCCGGTTGAGCTTGAAGCGTTTCACCAGGGTTTCCAGCTCGCTTGCGGCGGCAGAGACGGATTCGGCAATGGCACCCATGCTGCTGACCATGCCAGCGTTTTGCTGCGTCATTTGGTCCAGCGAGTTCACCGCGGCATTGATTTCGTTCAGACTGGTCGATTGTTCTCGCGCGCCGACGGAAATGCTTTCGATGTTAGCATTGATCGACTTCACATACTCTTCAATATGTTTCAGGGCTTGACCTGTTTCACCAACGAGCCGAACACCTTCCTTTACCTCAGCCGAAGAATTGGCAATAAGACCGGAAATCTGTTTCGCAGCACTGGCCGAGCGTTGTGCGAGCTCGCGGACTTCCTGTGCGACAACGGCGAAGCCTTTACCCGCTTCGCCGGCACGCGCCGCCTCAACGCCTGCGTTGAGTGCGAGGAGGTTTGTCTGAAAGGCAATTTCGTCAATCACGCTGATGATGCTGGTGATCTCCTTTGAAGCGGATTCGATGCGTCCGATGGCATCGACGGTAGCCGTGACAACTTGAACAGAGTTTGCTGCGACCGTGTTGGCTTCGGTAACCAGTCTATGGGCTTCGGCAGTCCGTTCGGCCGACTGCCGCACTGTGACCGTGATCTGTTCCAGAGCGGCGGATGTTTCTTCAAGAGCCGCCGCCTGCTGTTCTGAACGATGAGCAATTCCGTTGGCGCTGGAACTCATGTCCCCGCTTTTTTCCGTTAACATTGACGTTTGGCTGAGGACCTCTTCCAGCGTTCCCTGGAACTTCGCTAGCGACTCATTGAAATCGTGTCTGAGGTGCTCAAACTCATCGACAAACGGCTCGTCAATCGTGATGCGTATATTGTTATCCGAGAGACGTTCAAGGCCTGCTCCGATCTGCTGCAGTGCGGTCACTCGGCCCGAGACATCGGTGGCGAATTTGACAACCTTGAAGACTTTGCCTTCGTCGTCCATGATCGGATTGTAGGTTGCCTGAATATAGACGGAACTTCCGTCCTTCCTCAAGCGCTTGAATTCGTCGTTGAAGAACTCGCCTCTCGCGAGGCGTGGCCAGAAGTCGGCATACTCCTTTGATGCAAGATAATCCGCCTCACAGAAAATCTGGTGGTGCTTGCCGACAATCTCGTCAAGGGAATAGCCAAGTGTGTCGAGGAAGTTCTTGTTGGCCGTCAGAATCTTGCCATCAGGTGTAAATTCGATCACGGCCTGGGCACGGGAGAGGGCATCCAGCTTGCCCTTGCTTTCCAGGCTCTCGCGTTTGATGTCTGTGATGTCGGTTGCGATCTTCACGACCTTGATGACCTTGCCGCCACGGATAACGGGATTATAGGAAGCTTCCAGCCAAATTTCCCGACCATTCTTGCCGATCCTCTTATATTGGCCGCGGTCGAACTCACCGGAACTAAGACGTTTCCAGAATGCTGTGTATTCTGCAGACTGGGCATCATCCGGCTTGACAAACATCCGATGGCTTTTGCCGATAATCTCGTCACGACTATAACCGACCGCCTTGCAGAAGTTCTCATTGGCGTCGAGGATCGTGCCGTCGGTTTTGAACGAGATAATGGCTTGCGATCGTTCGAAAGCCTGCATGACAGAATAGAGACTGCCGGCCAGGATGGTGTTCAGGTTCACGAAAGCCTCCGCCTTGAAGAATTAGGCCTTCACTATCTAACGAACTGATTAATTTATGATTATCCATGGCGCTAATTTAACCCAGCGGGCCGAGTTCGGCATCCTATTAAAAAACGCTGTGACAAACGAGCTCAAAGCAAAGACCGCCGCGCGCTTTTAACCGAAAAACAATGGATTTGAGTAAAATCGAAAGTAGTTTCCACCGCACGCGCTTGAACTACTATCAAGGCCGCGCACAGAGGTTCCATGCCAAACTTCCGTCATAATCGCGCCAACGTCGAGATCTTTATCTGGATCGGTGCATTCGTTTTGCTCTACGGCCTTGCCTCGTATTTTAATGCCCATGAGGTTCTGGACCATTATTTCCGAGATCATGAGAGTTACAATCTCGATGAGGTGTTTACCGCTCTTAACATCGGTGGTTTCCTGGGACTGGCCTACTCTGTCCTCCGTATCAAGGATATGTCTCACGAAATCTCTCGCCGCATTCTCGCCGAGCGTGACGTCGACTGGATTGCTTTCCATGACCCACTGACAAAGCTGCCAAATCGCCGTCTTCTTGATGCCGTGGCCGCCCGGGAAGATTTCCTTTCCGGTGACCGCTATGGGGTGTTCAGCATCGATCTGGATGGGTTTAAAAAGGTCAACGATCTGCTTGGGCATGATAGCGGCGATGCTGCTCTCAAAATTACGTCCGAACGGCTGGCGGAGGTTTTCCCAGACGAGCATATCTATCGGCTAGGGGGTGACGAGTTTGTCGTGCTGGCGAAGCTTAGGGGGCAGGTCGATCTCAAAGCGCTGTCGGCCCGAATCGTACGTGCGATATCCAAGCCACTGACAATCAAAGGCGCGACGGTCGATCTTGGCGCAAGCGTTGGATATACCGTTGCAGGCATTAACGGCGGAACGCTCGCAGATGCAATCCACCAATCGGACTGCGCCATGTATGCTTCGAAAAAAATGGGCCGCAACAATGCCTCGGCCTTTACTCCGGCAATGCTTGATGAGCTCAACAATCGCATACAACTTGAGGCTCGTTTGCGCCAAGCCATGAGAGAGGGTGTAATCGAGCCCTATTACCAGCCTTTTGTAGAACTCAGCACCCGGAAGCTGGCGGGGTTTGAAGCACTTGCCCGGTGGAAAACAGCTGATGGCACCTTTATTCCCCCGTCTGATTTCATCCCGATCGCCGAAGATGCCGGGCTCATTGTCGAGCTAACAGAACAATTGTTCAGGCGAGCCTGCAAGGATGCAATGTCCTGGCCGGTCGACACATTTTGTCTTTCAATGTCTCACCGACGCAATTGTGCGATCGGCTGCTCGGGCTGCGACTGCTGAAAATCATGGGCGAAAGCGGCCTGCCGGTTCAGCGCCTGGAAATCGAGATCACGGAAAGTGCGCTGATCAAGGACGCAGTTGCGGCCAAGGAAGTTCTGGAGGATCTTACCAAGGCGGGTATCCGGATTGCTCTGGACGACTTTGGGACCGGCTATTCGAGCCTTTCGCAGCTGTCGAATTACCAGTTCCAGAAGATCAAGATTGACAGGAGTTTCGTTCAGACATTCGAGGCAAGCGAAAGGCAGGATAAGGTCGTCCGCGCCATGATCGCGCTTGGTCATGGTTTGGGCGTTGAGGTCACCGCCGAAGGAATCGAGGAGCAAAGCCAACTGCAATACCTTCAGCAGCTTGGCTGTGATCTCGGTCAGGGCTACCTTTTCGGCCGGCCACAGCCGATTGAAGATGCCATCAGGACGTCGTTGGCGGCTGCAGGGACTGGCGAGGATTTGATGTCAGACGATGAGGGACGCCTAAAGCGAGATGTTTTGGGCAGATGACCCTTATTTGGCGAGGCGGAGACGATTTCCGCTCCCGCGAGACAATAGCGAGCGGTGCGATTTCGAGGGGCCGCGTCCCAGAAGTTCACGTGGGTTGGAGTGCCTTAGGACGATGAATCGGATCATTCACTGGTATAACCGCAGAAGGCCTGAAACACCTGTGATGGCAGCAGATCTAGTCGCGCTGCTTGCGGCGCTTCCCAACAATAGACCGATTTGCATCAGGGTCGGCATGACATATTTCGTGTTAACAGCGAGCACGGTCGCTATCGACGAGCAAGAGGGGTTGCTATTGGAGCCGCCAGTTTTAGGCGCGTAGGCGGAGTTCCAACGTTTCAATTCGGGCAAGCTATACACTCCATGCCGGTATAGGGTGGCGCCCAAGCGGTTGATCGTCAGGCGAAAACCTTATCGCCCGAGGACCTCTCCAGGTTTCATGCCTGGCCAATTCTGTGCCTTCAACCTGGGACACCGGCGTCTGCCGCCATTGCCATGCAGTCGGTAAAAGCCGTTTCACTTTGTTCTTTCCCGCCCCGCAGGGGGGGTATATGGCCACACTTTGACACAGTGCTCGACCTGGGGCACATCTTGACAATGGCCAATCGATTGACCCGAAACGTATCGCTGACACCTGAACTTGAGGCATTCATCGCTGATTGTCTCGAATCGGGTGATGGAGTGCACCCCGTTTGACCGGACAAGTCGGCTAGGTTGATTTAGCCCTGATGAACTGCCGAGGGGAAGCCATCTTGAGGGCAGAATGGGGATGGATTTCATTATAATCCGCGATCCATCCGTCGATGAGCCGGAGCGCTGTTTCGGCGTCCGGCAGAGGTGATATGCGCACTTAATCCCGTTTCAGGGTTTTGACGAATGCCTCCGACATGCCGTTCGATTGAGGGCTGGCGACCGGCGTGAAGCAAGGTGTGAGATTGAGTGCTTGTGCAAACAGCCTCGTGTCCCTCGCGGTGTAAGCAGAGCCATTGTCAGAGAGATGCTCGATAGCGTGCGGGGCTCGGGTTGCATGGAAGCGTTTCTCGACCGCCTCCAGCATCATGTCACGCACGTCCGAGCCGGAAATGCCTGCATTGGCAACCGCCGTCCATGCGATGATCTCCCGGTGGAAAGCGTCGATGATGAAGGCGAGACGGATCACCTCGCCGTTCCAGCAAGTGAACTCCAGCCCATCCGAGCACCAGCGCAGTTCGAGCGCATGACATGACCTTGCCGTCATGGATGCGGCCCTTGCGAACGGCCGTATGCTTCTCCAGCAACATGGCGTGGTTGCCCATAATGCGGTGAACCCGTTTTGCGTTGACGACAGGCTTATCGGCGGCTCGCCTTTCGCGATTGAGGAGCGCGGCGATCCGCCGATAGCCATAGGTTGGCCTTTGATCTACCAGCCTGCGAATGATGGGTAAGCTCTGCATCCTCGGCCTTGTGATAGGAGCCGCGCGGCTTCGATCGGCCTTTCCGCCGCTCGATGAGGTTGGAACGGGACACTCCCAGCGTATCTGCGACGGCCTTCATCGCGAACCGTCCTTCGGCAACAAGATCGGCCGCGATATCCGTTTTTTTGAGTCCGCTTTGGAAAGAGCTTCGTGGAGGATTTCGACCTCCATCGTCTTGCGGCCAAGCATGCGCTCCAGCTCGCGGACGCGATCGTCCAGCTTCTTCACTTCCGAATTGCCGACCACCGGCTCGTCAGAATCCACAGCTGCAGCACCTCCCTCGCTCAAGAGCCTGCGCCACCGGTAAAGCAGATTGGGCGCGACGCCATGGCGGCGAGCGGTGGACGATACCGTCTCGCCTGGTTCGAAACTCTGCTCAATGATCGTCAGCTTTTGCTCGGTTGTCCACCGCCTGCGGCGCACATCACCCGTCAGCAATTCAACATGTCGATACTCGTTAGACATAAGCCTGATGGAGTGGACGCCTTCTTCGCCACCTTGTGGCAGTATCGAGGATGTCCAGCACCAGGAGGTTGACGCAATGACCCAGATCGTTCTCATCGGCTTGGATGTCGCCAAGCATGTTTTCCAACTGCATGCCGTAGCTGCAGACGGACATGTCGTTTTCCGCCGACAGGTCCGGCGAGCACAACTCATCATGCTGCTGATGTCACTTCCCCACTGCCGGGTAGCGATGGAGGCTTGCGGCACCGCGCATTATTGGGGGCGGCAGCTGCGAGAGTTGGGGCATGAAGTGCTTCTGATACCTCCGGATTACGTCAAGCCGTTTGTGAAGAGGCAGAAGAACGGTGCTGCTGACGCCGAGGCCATCGCGGAGGCGGCGCAGCGGCCGGACATGCGCTTCGTTCATGTGAAGAGTGAGGCATCGCAGGCCGCGAGTATTGTCTTTCGCGCACGAGATCTGGTGGTACGCCAGAAGACCCAGCTTCTGAATGCGATACGAAGCCATTTGGCGGAATTTGGTTACATCTTCCCTCAGGGTGCCGCCGCTTCTGCAAAGATGCAGGAGATCATCGAGAGTGATGATAATCTGCCGCCCGCAGCTCAAGGCATCCTGCGTTCACTATAGCAGCATCTCTCATCGTGTGAAGCTCAGCTAACAGAGTTCGACAGGGAAATCCAAAAGCGGGCGCGTGACGACCTTGATGCGAGTCGATTGACTTCTGTGCCAGGGATCGGACCTGTGACAGCGGCAGCAATCGCGGCCCTGGCTCCCGATCCGACGACTTTCCGGAAGGGACGTGACTTCGCGGCATGGGTTGGCTTAACCCCGCTCGAGCGATCCACCGGAGGAAAGCAGCGGTTCGGACGAATATCCAAGATGGGCGAACGGACGCTCAGACGTCTGCTGATCATGGGGGCCAGTGCCGTCGTTTCTTGGGTAAGGCGTGGGAAGATCAGGCCAAGCGCTTGGCTTGCCAGCATCCTCCACAGAAAGCCACCGATGCTCGCGATCGTAGCGCTAGCGAACAAGATGGCTCGCATCGCCTGGGCAATTCTAAAGCACGGAGGGTCTTACATGCAGCCAGCCTGACGAATTCCCGCGCAGCAATGAAGGTCTAAGGATTGAATGGCCGAAGAGTTTGAACGGGGCTCGGAGAACCTGATTGAGGATAAGTGCTGACAGCACGTAAGCCTGAAGTGGATCGAGCTCGCGTAATCCATACTGGCTGGCGGCGGTGCTTCGCCGCAAAAGAAGCCGAACACATGTCCGCACCAAACTTCGACGCCGTCAAACAAAGATTCTTCTTGCGACCCCGGAGGCGTCACACATGTCCTCAAGCCTGTGCTTGAGCCTTTCTGCTTATGCCGACTGCCCGGTCAAAATGGGGTGCAGTTCAAGCACCACTGTTCGCGGCCAACTCGCCTGGGCGCACGATTGGCATATTCGCGAGGAAGGGGACACGGCCGCGCACGCCATTCTCGTCAACGCCAAGAGGCAATTGCCTCTGGCAAGCTTGTGGGGCGATGGAACAACGTCATCCTCCGATGGCCAGTATTTTGCGGCGGGCGGACACGCCGAGGCGATCGGCGACCTCAACGCCTGCTATGGTCCCAACCCCGGCGCCAACTTCTACGGTTCACCTCTGACCGGTCCGGCGTTTTCTACATCATCGCCATGAATGCCAATGCGAGCGAAGCCATCTATGTCCTCGACGGACTGCTCTATCATGGAAGCGATCTCCCCATCGAAACCCACTATGTCTATACCGGCGGGGTAAGCGATATGAGCTTCGCCCTTTGCCATCTCGTTGGTTTCCAGATTGTGCCCAGGCTGCGCGGTTTCAAGGATCGCAAGCTCTATCTCTTCCGGGCGACACACCTCCCGAAAACCTTGCATCGCTCGTTGGCGACCCCATCGACCTCGAGCGGAACAAGGCAAACTGGAACGACATCCTGCGGCTGGTCGCGCCGATCCGTTCCGGGCTGGTTCGGCTTTCGACCCTGTTGGCAAAGCTGTCCGCATTCCCACGCCATAACGGACTGCCGTTGGCGCTACGCGCTCTCGGTCGCATCAATCGGTCCATCTGTCTGCCTCAGTGGTGGCAGAACCCCGAAATGCGCAGGAACGCGACGGCCGGCCTCAACAAGAGCGAATCCCAGAACACCTTGGCCCGTGCGCTGTTCTTCAACCGGCTCGGAGAACTGCGAGACAGGACCTTCGAGAGTCAGTTCTACCGGGCGTCCGGGCTGAACCTGCTGTTCAATGCCATCGTCTACTGGAACACTCTCTATCTCCAACCGGCCTTCGCCCAACTCAACCGGGAGGGTATCGCCCGACCTAGTCAAACAGATCACCCCGCTCGGGTGGCGACACATCAGGCTCAGTGGCGATTACATTTGGACCTCGACGGAAAGCCTCGATCTCAGGCCGCTACGGCGCGAAACATCCATCCTCGCAGCGTGATCACCATACGTTCTCAAAAGTCGGACAGATTCAACACTTTCGTGTCGTGACGCCGCTTTGGCCTGGTGGTTCAAGCGGCCTTGTCTGATGGTGTCTTTGCATGAGACCTGCTCCGGCAGATTTCTTTTTGGCCGTTAACCCATCATTAACCGCAGTGCCACACTATGAGCGTGCGCGGGACCAGAAGACCGCGCTCCAACGTATGGTAGTGCATCGTGAGGGAACCCGCCGAGAATGGTGGGTTCCTTTGCTTGAAGCGAAGTAAAGTGGCAAGACCATGGCGCCCGAAGAGTTTCGCCGTTGCCTGTACAATCTCCAGTGGTCACTTCCAGACTTGGCAGAAGTACTCCAATGCGATCTGTCAGTCGTGGAGGCAATGAGCCGAGGTAAAGCAAATGTCCCGCCGCTGCTGGCTATCTGGCTCAGGCTACTCTCAAAAAACACACTGGGGCTCGTGCAGACATACACTTACAACTAGGCCTTGGTGAAGGGCCAGTGAGCTACCGGAACAATCCAGCTTCGCTCACGTTCGCGCCTTTACAACGACGAACGTAACAAAAAGTTGACTGACCAATGCCACGCTCAGTGCTTACTTGAATCAAAATAAATAAACAGGGATATGTGGAGAGCCGTATGACGGTGCACACCAGCCAAACGTTCATAGTATGTTTGACATCTGCGCCCATGAGACAGAACTGGCATCGTAAGGTTAACGGAACTTGGAGTTTGATAGGCGATGAAGGGGCATGACCACCCGTGATCCGCTCTACCGTCGCCACCGCTTTCCCGCTGAAATCATTGCCCTCGCGGTGTGGCTCTAGTTCCGCTTCCCTCTGAGCCTGCGGATGGTCGAAGACATGCTGGCCGTGTTGACGCCTGTTCCGAGCAACGAGCATTACGCATACGCGGTGGTTAATGACCAGCGTGTGATCATTGACCCTCGCACCCATACCGTGGTGCAGATCGTCCGATAGTCCCGGGCCAATCAACCGTTTCAAACGAGCCGGAAGCTGCCACGCAGCATTCCGGCTTTTTGTTGCAATGAGCCCGCGGCCGTTTATGGCCGGGGTACAGGCTCCCAAGCCTTATGCCTGTCCCATAAGCGGGGCGCCAGGAATCAGGAGTTGAATTGTCTTGTCGATGAAGGCGCTTTGCGCTTGTGGCACGCCGACTTGCCTCAATGCGATAAAAAATTGTCTTCGCCGATGACTTGATCTCTGAGACCGGCACCTAAATGTCCCGGCAGCAGCCTCAACAGTGAAACTCATCGGACATGGAAAAACATACCGAAGAACGCCTTGGGGCCATTGTCGAGTCGTCGTTCGACGCGATCACCAGCAAGGATCTCTCCGGCACGATCGTCAGTTGGAATAAGGCCGCCGAGCGAATGTTCGGCTATTCCGAGGTGGAAGCTGTTGGACGCTCTATCTACTTGATTGTCCCCGACAACAAGCGGGATGAGGAGGCAGAGAGGCGATGTCACGTTATCGAGCGGTGATTGCGCTCTGCCGACGGCTCTCGGAAATCAGGCAACCGCGCCCGTCACAGCTTTCCAATGCGCAATTGCGCGGATGCGATGGATGTGGGTGGCGAGAGCGGAGCGGTTATGACGTGGGGTGACAAAGAGATTTCGCAGCGCCGAGAAAATCGAGATGAAACGCTGCAAGCCTCCGGCTGATCGGAAACCCTGCATCGTCCGCTCTCGTTTTCGAAGCGGCAGGTGAGAGTTTTCCGCTCGGTTGTTGAGACCTTTATGGGACCGGTGTTCAACCGTTGGCATAATGTCACGCCTGGCTGCGCCATATGAGCGGAGCTTGTCGGTGACGATCCGCCTTGGCGGCATGCCTGTTTTCTTCAGTAACCTGATGAGCAATCGCTTCGCGGCCTTGGTGTCGCGTCGGCTCTGAACAATCTCATCGAGAACGTAGCCATCTTGATCAACGGCACGCCAAAGCCGGTGCTTCCTGCCCGCGATGGAAATCACCACCTCATCCAGATGCCAGACATCCTGAAGCGAAGACCGCCGGCGACGAAGCTGCTTTGCGTAGGCCGGTCCGAATTTCAGACCCCATCGCCGGATCGTTTCATACGAGACGACGATGCCACGCTCCAGCAGCAACTCCTCGGCCAGGCGCAGGCTCAGCGGGAACCGAAAGTACAGCCAGACCGCATGGGCGATGATCTGTTGCGGGAAACGGTGACGCTTGTAGCTGATGGCCGGTTTCTTCATCCCACCGTCTCTACCCACCACTCACTCACAGGAGGTTTACGTGACAACGCCCTCCGCTTCGATGATGGCGATCAACGGAAGAATCCAGCGGGAAGGGGACGTCGTTCACCTTGTCGCGCAGCGGCTATTCGACCTGTCGGACGATCTCGGCCGGCTGGGCGAGCGGGACGAACAATTTCCCTTGCCGCATGGCCGGGGCGACGAATTCGCGCGTGGCAATGGCGCACCGGACCCGCGCGAGCGGCCGAGACTTGCCTGAGACAGACACGCCATCTCGCCTTTGGAGAGGCGCAAGTGTTCGGCTGCGAACTTTTCCATCAGCGGCTTCGTGACGACGGTGTGGATCGTTTCAGCAACCAGCGAGAGGAAGGTCAGTTCCTCGTCATCGAACGGCGTGGCCCTGGTAACGCCAACCGCTCCGTATGTGACGCTCTCGCGCGCGATTGGGAAAAGGGTCCTATTGTGTACGCCGAATGTGCGCTGAAGATACAGCAAGCGCTGTGGCGGCGAGTGCTCGGCATAGACCTCGTGCTCGACCACCACCGATTTCGCCGCTTTGGCGGCCGCAACAAAAGGGTCCTCGGCGTATAAGCGGTCAGCGTGATAGGCTTCCACGTAACCAGGGGGAAGGTCCGTGTCGATCGAGAAGCCGTTTCCGAAGCGGTAGTGGTCGACGTCAAGACCAGAGATGAAGATGTAGTCGAACGGGACGGCACGGCGCAGTCTTTCGATAATGTCGTTCTTCCCGAAAAAGCGGTGATTGGGAACAGAACGCAGGTCGATATTGTCAATCGGCATCGAAACGGGGCTCTGACGCATATGTGGAACGGCCCGGTTAGCAAGGTTTTTGTTACATGAATCTCCATTGGACGGTGCGGTCATATGTCCGGCCTGTTAGCGCGGTCATCGACCGCTGGCCACGATGATTTCCGCGATGCCGATTGCCTAATCAATTTCTCGCGCTCAAAAGCGCACTGCGTCAGACGGTCTGATCGGCGTCGAGGTATCGTCCCTCAAGTTCATCCTGCTTTGGCACCTTGCCATTTTATCCCAACGCTATGGCGCTGGGAATTTCGTCTCTAAGCGGTCACCAATGTCGTCGGTGGTTGATAGGTTCCGCCCTTGACGAGCAGCGCCCAGATGGTGCGCGCCATCTTGTTTGCAAGCGCTACCGCGGCGACTTTGTAGGGACGGCGCGCGATCAGGGAGATCACCCAGGCGGGCAACTTAACGCCTCGGCGCACCTGTTTAAGAATTGAAGTCGCACCGACAATCAATAGAGTTCGCAACTGCTTGTTGCCCTGCTTCGATATCTTGCCGAGCCTCTCCTTTCCTCCGCTGGAATTCGCCCTTGGGGTGATGCCTATCCAAGCCGCCAAATCTCGTCCCGTTCGAAAGGCCGCGGGATTTTGGACGGCGGTCCGGACGGTTGCAGCAATGATTGGCCCGACGCCAGGAATGGTCGTCAGTCGACGAGCCGCATCATCGGCTTTCACAGCTGCGGCAATCTTGGTGTCGAGCGCCTCAATCTTGGCCGTCAGCTTTTCTATTTGTTCGGCCATTTCCAGAAGGGCAGCCCTGGCCGAGTTCGGCAAACGTTCGTCTCGATCATCACGCAAAACAGCAATGAGCTTGGCTATACTCGTCATCCCAGTAGCAGCAATAATCCCAAGCTCAGCCATGTGGCCGCGCATGGCGTTTGCAGTCTGGCTTCGCTGGCGCACGAATAACTCTCTGGTCTTCAAGACCATGCTTGCGGCCTGCTCCTCAGGTGTTTTGATAGGCACAAAACGCATCGTAGGGCGCGTGACCGCCTCGCAGATCGCCTCCGCATCAGCCGCGTCGGTCTTGTTCCGTTTGACGTAGGGCTTCACATAGGCTGGCGGCATTAACCGCACCGTATGACCGAATTCGCCGATGGCGTTGGCCCAGTAGTGGGCACTTCCGCAAGCCTCGATACCGACGAGGCACGGTTCGATCTGACGAAAGAACTCCAACACCTGGGAGCGTCGCAGGGCACGTCGAACGACGACGTGCCCGTCTTCGGCGATGGCGTGGGCCTGGAAGACCGACTTGGCCAAATCCAGTCCGATTGTGATAATCTTCTTCACGGAGCGGTTCCTTCTCTCTTGTGGCGATTGGCGTCACCACGATAGGCATCCTTGATGCCGGTGCGAAGGGCCGTTCCACACCATCAGTTTTGGTGGTGATGGATTTTATCCCGCGCCGATGACGCGGGCTTGGAGGAGATCAATTTTTCCGCGGCCGTACATCTGGCGTTTCACAAGTTTGAGCTTGGTGATCTGCCCCTCCTCTGGCCGTTGGACCATGGTGAAGAGATCGCTGCGCTGACGGCTGCTCGGTCTCTAACGACACCGTTGGCGAAGGAGGCGACCAAGCCCGATCGAGCGCGTTCCAACCACGGATCGAGATCAGCGAGAGATTTCTTGCGGATCATGGCCTGGAAGGCGGCGATGACTTCCCGCGCCTCAACCAGCAGCGGCACGCCACCCTCAATCGCCGCAACCGTCACGGTCTCAGATTTGGAAAGGTCGTCGCGGCCGATGGTCATGAGACGTGCAATGGTCCTGGCTGAAGGCGCTCGGCTCAACGCGCCCGCATCGACCTTCTCTGCTTTTCGACGGCGTGTGGCCCACTCGGTGACAACTCGAAGACAGCCGCGGAACCCTTGGCTCTTGAGTTGCCGCCATAGCTCCGTTCCATTCCGGTGTCCGGCCATCCATTGAGCGTCAAGCCAGGGCAGGTAGAGTTCAAGCGAGTTCTCACGGACGCGGAAGACATCCGAACGTTGACCACGCAGTACGCGTCGGACAAGGCCGCGACTGTATCCGGTCCGGCGCACGATCTCCTTGATTGTTGCTCCGGACTTGGCCATGTCGAGAATTGCGGCGTTGGTGTCTTCCCGTCGAAGATATCCCTCGTACTGGATCCTCTCGGCGGCCGTCAGCAGTTCGGGGTTGATCGTGGCCGCTCCGATCGCAGTTCGGATCTGGCGCATCGATTTGCGCACCGCATCGAGGAATGCCCGGCTGGCGTTCTCCATTAAG
This sequence comes from Agrobacterium sp. GD03872, assembly GCF_029840625.1. NCBI lineage: Bacteria > Pseudomonadati > Pseudomonadota > Alphaproteobacteria > Hyphomicrobiales > Rhizobiaceae > Agrobacterium > Agrobacterium sp. GD03872. The sequence continues at coordinate 19,266 of NZ_JAOCCY010000020.1, read as the reverse complement.
TGCCAGCGGTCAGCGACCTGGGTGGCGTGTGGCAACGCCTTGGCTGCAGCCGTCGCGTAACCGCCGCCGCGGTCGCGAGCGACGATGCTGATCTGAGGTTGGTCCGAGAGCCAGGCCTGGGCCGTCGACGGCTCCCGATCCGGCAGGAGAGCAATGGTTTTGCGCCGTTCCAGATCGCAGATGATGGTCCCATAGCGTTGATTTCGTCGCCACGCCCAGTCGTCGATACCGATCACGGTGGGTGGGACAAAGCGCGGACTGCCGCGTCGCCGCACGACGCGCAGCAGCGTATCGTTGCTGACCGGCAACATCAGCCTTTTGGCAAAGGTGGCCGCTGGCCTGCCACCCAGTGCAAGTCCGAGATGATGGACGATGTGGTCAAGCCTGGCGGTTCGCCGCGCCGAAGGCGCGAAGCAACCCTTTCGGGACATCGAGCGAACCAGTCTTGCTTCGCTGATACGGGTTAACCAGCCGGGCCATCGATAATGGGCTCCGCTCTTCTAATGGCGGTGAGCTGGACCTACTCGACAAATTCGACCATGACGCCCGGCTTGACCATGCCGGCCAGTTCCTCGACGTCCCAGTTGGCCAGCCGAACACATCCATGCGATCCAACCTTGCCTATCAGTTCCGGTTCAGGCGTGCCGTGTATGCCGTAGGTCGGCTCCGTCAGGTCGATCCACACGGTACCCACAGGACCGTTCGGCCCGCTCGGCAGCTCAAGGATTTTCTTGTTGTTGCCCTGCTGAAAATTGATCTTCGGATTGTAGGTGTACGTCGGCATTCGCGACACGCCCTTGACCTTGTGTGTCCCGGTTGGAGAGGGTGAATCCTCGCTGCCGATCGTCGCTGGATAGACCGCGAGCAGCGAGCTGTCGTCGGCAAAAGCGAAAACCTGCGCCAGTTTGCGATGAACCTCGATCCGCTTGACCGATCCGGTCCTGGCAGCGCCGGGAATGGCGACAGCGATCGTTTCGCCCGGCTTGAAGGCCGCCGTCGGATTGAGGGCCTTGATCAGCGCGATATGCATGTGGAACCGCTCGGCCAGCTTCTCCGCAATGCTGGTGTAGCCGAGATGCTCCATCCTGGCCTGTTCGGCATAGTCTTTCGGAATGCTCTCGACGATATCCTTGCTGTCTTCCTGAATGATGGCATAGGCCTGGATGGCCGGGGCATCATCGGTCAAGCGGCCCAATACGTCGGGATCGAGCTTCCCATCCACTGGCAGACGTTGAAGCGCCTCGAAGCCGGCGATCGCTTTCGTCAGGTTGTCGCCGAAATACCCGTCGATGACGCCCGGCGATGAACCAGCCCGGTCGAGCAGGACCTGCAGATGCACGATGGCGGGATTGGGCTCGGTCTGTTTTTCCGCCGGCGCCTCGATCGGAAGGGACGCGATCGCCGCGGTATTGACGGCTTGTGCGTCGATCGGCGCTGCAAAGGCTGGGGAACAGAGCGTTAGAGCGGCGGTCAGTGAAAAGTACCGAAAGGCATTCTGCATGGAGGCTACCGATAAATTAGGGAGAGACTCTCCACCCGGTGGATGGAGAGGCTTCATTGGAGAAAGGTCAAGCAAGGAAGAAGGCCGCCGTTTCCGGCGGCCTTCATCTTGTCAAATCGTGCGGCGAGTGGTGGTTTCGGCCAGAAGCAACGCCTTCTTCGTGCCGTAGGAACCGCCGAACCAGGCCGCCACAGCCCCGAGCAGGAGGGCGAAGAAGCCAAGGATCGCGCCGGCCGACACTGCCTTGGTGGCCGTCTGGGCGGCATCGAGCGCCTGCTGCTTTGCGGCAGCGATGTTATCGCGGTAGGTCTTCTCGTACTGCTCGACCTGGGTGCGGGCCTGATCTACCGGGATGTTCTGCGCCTTGGCGATCGCATCAGCGGCGCGATTGCGGGCATCTGCGGCCTTTGCCTGGTCACCGGTCACCGCGGCCTGGACCGCCGAAACGGCTGCATCACGCAGGGCTGCCGGATCGTTGCCGCCAGACGCGTCACGGATCTGTTGCTCGATCCCGGCCATCGGGTTTGCAGAAGTCGCAAGGGCAGGGGCTGCCGACGTGGCAGCGGTCGCGGCCGTTTGGCCGACACCGCCGACAATGCTCGACAGACCGCTGAACGCGCCGCCGATGAGGGCACCGACCGACGTGGTCAGCAGGTAGAGGATGACAAGAGTGGTGACAGCCCAGGTGGTTACGCCCTGATACCCGCCGGTCGAGCGGCTCGGACGTCCGGAAAGGCGGCTGGCGGCATAACCGCCGACGAAGGAAGCAATGATACCGGCCACAACGAACCACGCGCCACCGGCAATGGAGAAGGTGCTCGCATTCGGGTTGTCGTAGGTTGCCGGATCGATCACGGCGGCGCCAATGCCCACGCCTAGAAGATTGAGGAGAAACTGGACGGCAAGTGCCAGAACGACGCCGGCGAAGATCGCACCCCATGACACCTTATGCAAAGTGGCCGTAAGGGAGGGGTCGACATAGGCCGCTTCGCGCGACACGTGGACGGAGACAGGTTCGGTCATGGTGCATCCTCTTCATCACGGGAATGTGAGTGCCATACTAACGCCGCAATCGCCGTTCGGTTCCCGTCCAGCAGGATACAAAAAAGACCGGCGATGGGATCGCCGGTCTCTGCTGCAGTTACATCAAACGAAGAGCCTTGATTAGTCCTTGCGGACAATACGATCGGACCGCTCGTCTTCGACTTCCACCTCGGTATGGCGGACGCTATCGTTGATGGTCTCCTCGCGCTGCTCGGCGGTCTTGCGCAGCGCGATCTCTTCGACAACGCGCGCATCCTTCGAGACGACAGCCTCTTCATGGTGCTCTTCTGCCTCAATCGTGCGGTCGACGAAGGCGTTTTCCGTTCCAGTCACCGGGCGATCGACGGCGCGGCGCTCGATGCTGACGTTTTCGTCGCGCAGCGATACCTGTTCGCTGACAGGATTTTCGACCACGTAAGAACGGACACGCACGCGGCCATGATTGAGGTCACGCTTGCCGACGCGAAGCTCTTCCTCGACCACCGGGATAACCTCTTCACGGCCGGCCTCCAGAGCTGCCGTTCCGGTTGCGCTGGCACGATTGGCGGAGGCGCCATACGAACTCACGGTCTCCTGCTGGTTCCACCCTTCCGAGCGCCAGCTCTCTGCGCGCTGATCGAGATCGATGCTGCCCTCGTCATCGAGGATATCGATCACCTTGTCATAAGAGGCGGCGGTGACGTTGCTGACCGTCACAAGATAGCCACCGCGGCGAAGACCTTCGGAATAGACGGCGCGGTCCTCGTCGGGAAAGAAGAAGTCTTCCAGCTTCTCCCAAAAGCCCTTGTGCTCGGAGGCAACTTCAGTCGAGGTTGTAGACTCCTTGCCGGCGACGACGCGAATGCCGTCGCGGGCAATCCCGGCTTCGACAAGGCGTTCGACGGCGGCATCCGCATCGCTGCGGTTTTCGAAGAAGGCCGTCACGGTGTTAGACGAAGAGGCGCCGTATGACGATGTGGTTTCGCTGTAGGTCATGAGTTTCTCCTTTTCTCGGATTGATAATTAGCTCAGGGGTCGTCGCGCTCGATGCTGGCACGTTGCTTGCGCAGTTCGACCGGAATGGAAACGTCCTCGGTGGTGGCGACGCGGCGGATGTGGATCTCTTCGACCAGCATCAGACGCTTCTCGACAACGAGAACCTCCTCCATCACAGGCACGATGGTCACGTCACCGTCCGTGCGAACGGCCGGCGCTTCTGACACTTCACGTCCGATTGCCACACGCGTGACCTCGACATTCTCGCTGTCGAGGCGTGCCTCCGCTGCTTCTGTAACAAACTCGGTTTTGGTGCTGACGCGGACGCTGCCGTCGCGCACGGCGCGCTTGTCGATGACAAGCTGTTCTTCGATCAGCGAGAGTTTCTCGTCAGGCTTGGTCATCCGCATTCCAGATTGTTGCGACAAGCATTGAACGAGCGGAGTCCACCTTGGTTCCTTGAAAAAGGTCAAACGTCACCAGCTGAGCGAAAATCGCCCAAGGCCGGAACAAAGTGTTACGCAGTGATTTTGTGGCTCACGAGGAAAGGTTGGATAAGCATGATGAATATCCTGATCGTCGAAGACCAGTGGCTGCTACCTGGCGCGGTCGAAGAGGCGGTATTGTCGCTCGGGCATGAGGCCATCGGGACGTTAACCACGGCAAAGGAAGCGTATGAGCTTGCCGACAAGGCAGAGGTTGCCTTTGTCGACGTCAATCTAATCGATGGTGCGACCGGACCGGAAATCGGCCGACGCCTGGCGGCAGACGGCGTCACCGTCGTCTTCATGACCGGCAACCCGGAACAGCTTGGCTCAGGCGTCGATGGCGCCCTCGGGGTGATCTCAAAGCCGGTGATGGACCTTGAATTGGTCGAGACGATCCAGTTCGCAACGGATCATCACGCCGGGCGGGACTGTATCGCTCCTAAGCGGTTTATTGCGTTTCATTGACGACGACTACTCGGCGAGACCCTTCTATTCGTCGAGCTCGTTTCGTGTGACGCTCGCCAACTCGTGGAGCCCCTCGGCGCGGCCTGGCTCCTCGACAGCGGCCAGAATAACCGCGTAGAAGGCGGCCCGACATATTTCTTTTTTTAGACGCAGCAGCGTGTTTCTTTCTGACCGCGTCTACGAGATCCTTCGGTCGCATTGCCGGGAGAGCGAGTTCGGCGATCGTCCGCGCGATATCCTCAATGTCTGATGCCAGTTCTCTTGCCATCACCTTCTCCATTCGAAGATGAGATAGCGAAGGGAGATGACAGCGCGATGTCAGAACGCGTCTGGTCCGCTCAAAGTCAGATTTGCATTCTCAGGCGCGTTTCCGGATGCGTCAGGTCAGGCCTTGCCCCCAACGATACGTTTCGCCGCTCAAGCGAGAGTGTGTAGGCGGGTAAATTCCGTCAACTTCCCGACTGAAGCCGCATCTTGCGCAAGCGCTCGGTCTTCAGCCGCCGCTCCTCCGCCTCCGCCTTGATTGACGCCATGGCGCTGGCATGCGTTGCGTCGAAGCGTTGCTTCCTGTCCGCCAAGGAGCTCTTCTCGCGGTTTCGTTTTTGTGGAATGTCGTCATCTTTCCATCACGATGAACTAATGCTCAGCAAAACAGCGACAAGTAGAGGGGGACGTCAACAAGAAGAATGTACGACAGGGTACGGTGCTGATGCCGACGATCCCAAATCTCCGCAGTTCAGGCTTAGGAGTTGGAGAAGGCACGACAGCGGCAAGAGGAGGACAAGGGCGATCTCGATAAAGGCCTCGAAGATACCTTTCCCGCGTCGGATCCTGTTTCTCACACGATAACGTCCGTACCGGCAGGCCGCACCGACCCGAAAGAGGCTGAGCGCGTCAAAGCCAGCGCTCCTGAGAACCAGCAAAGCGAGGATTTCACAAGTAGCGTTCGCGGCTGAATCAAGGAAAACCCGCTCACTGCTGTAGCCCTCACAACTGCGGTCGCCTGGATCTTTGGCGCGACCCGCTAATCGGGACGACTGATGTGAAGACCTCAATTGACGGCCCGCTACCCGCGCCCCCTTCCGGGCATGCCACGTCGCGTCCGACATCAGGCTCGGTTCTGAAGAAGCTTGGCCCTGGCCTAATCACTGGAGCCGCCGACGACGATCCAAGTGGGATCGCAACCTACTCCCAGGCCGGCGCCTAGTTCGGCTTCAACATGGTCTGGACCATGTTACTGTCTTATCCGCTGATGTCGGCAATCCAGCTTGTCAGTGCCAGAATTGGCCGCGGGACCGGATCGGGGCTGGCGGTCAACATGGGTGCCATCTGGCCGAAATGGCTCGTCACCGGGTTGGTCTGTCTGCTATTCGTTGCCAACTGCATCAATATTGGCGCGAACCTCGCGGCGATGGGTGCGTCGGTCGAGCTCGCGACGGGAATGCCGAGCCTGCCGATCACCATCTTCTTCGCCCTCTTGTCACTAGGGCTGCAGATGTTCATTCCCTATGAGCGATATGCCAACATCCTGAAGTGGCTGACGCTGGTCCTGTTCGCCTACATCGCCGTCCTGTTTGTGGTAAAGATCGACTGGATGGCGACGTTGAAAGGATTTGTCTGGCCAACCTTTCCCTTGAACACCGACAGTTTCACCGTGGTCGTTGCGATCCTCGGCACGACAATCAGTCCGTACTTGTTCTTCTGGCAGTCGAGCCAGGAGGTGGAAGAGATCGTTCGCAGGACGAAGCCAAGCCGCTTGAGGAGGCGCCGCGTCAAGCTCCCAAAGAGCTCAACCGGATCGAGCTTGATACCCTCGCGGGTATGGCCGTTTCCACCATCGTCGCTGTCGCGATCATGATGTGTGCGGCTGCGACACTGCACGCTAATGGCAAGACGGATATCAAGTCGGCGGCTGATGTCGCCGAAGCGCTGAAGCCGATCGCCGGCAATTTTGCCTTTGTCCTGTTCAGCCTCGGCATCGTTGGAACCGGATTGCTGTCGATCCCGGTACTGGCTGGCTCTGCGGCATATGCCTTCGCCGAAACGCAGGACTGGATCTGTTGGTTTACATTGAGGAGTTGATCATGCCCAAACTTGCGCTGTACGTGCCATTGAAGGCCAGGCCCGGAAAGGAGAGCGATGTCGCCGATTTCCTGACCTCGGCGTTAGCGCTCGTTCAAGCTGAGCCCGGTACCCTGACTGCGTATTCCGGTGATGCCGGACAAGCGCTAAACCGGAGGGGGATCACCCACCCGGAGGGCCGAGACGTATTTCATGGAAATGCGGCCGGTGCTGCAGGCCGCAGGCCGAAGCATGGGGAGACGGGTTTAGTGCTTGTGGGGGAGAGAGGGCAGAGCGCCTTTCTCCCCTCTCAGTGCGCTGAATAAATTCGCCTTCCGGCCCGAAGGATATATTCCGGCACAGATAGCTGCCAGGCGGCTACGCGCCGTCATTTCCGTCATTCGAGGGCGCCAGAACACATCCTGGAAGCAGTCATTCTCCACTATGGAGCTATCGCTGCCTGTATCGGTAGCTCAAGCGTGAAAACGCTGCCCAACCCCGGACCATCACTCCATACCGAAACATCGCCGCCGTGTAACTCCATGAGTTGTTTGACGAGGGCGAGGCCGATCCCAAGTCCCCCATGAGCATGATTCCGATGCTCTTCGACTTGCTCGAACATCCTGAAAATTGCGCCAGCGGCCTCGGCACTGAGGCCGAGACCATTGTCAGTGACGCTGATGCGATAGGTGCGCGGAAGTAATTCCAGCGCTACCTCAATCTGACCGCCCATCGGCGTGTATTTTGCGGCATTGTTCACGAGGTTTGAAACGCACTGCGTCAGCCGAACCTTGTCAGCGAACATCATGCACGGCTGATCCGGAACGTTGATGGACAAAGCATGGTTTCGCTCCTCGATTGCCTCTTTTGTCATATCCAGCGCGGAGTGAATGGCATCTCTCAAGTCAAAGTCAGACTTTACGAGATTGATTTTGCCCTGCGTTATCCGTGACACATCGAGCAGGTCGTCAACGAGCCTGATGATGTGGTCCATCTGTTGGTGCATGAGGCCATGGATCTGCTCCACCTTGCCAGCATCCGGCTTTCTCGAAAGAAGCTTCAGCCCGCCATTGAGAGCGGCAAGTGGGTTGCGCAGTTCATGGACGAGAACGCCGATGAACTCGTTCTTACGCTTGTCGGCGAGCTGAAGCGCGCGAGTCTGTGCCTCGAGAAGGTCGCGCTGTTCGGAAATCATTTTACGCTGACGATAGAGCTCTGCAAAAATCTCTGCCTTGCTGCGCAGAATATCCGGCTCGATCGGTTTTTGAATAAAGTCGACGGCGCCCGCTTCATATCCCTGGAACCGCCGCTCGGCTGTATGGGTACCGGCAGTCACGAAAATGATCGGAACCCGCCGTGTCCGCTCATTGCCTCGCATAAGTTCGGCAAGTTCGAAGCCGTTCAGTCCTGGCATCTGAACGTCAATCAGCGCCAGTGCCACATCATGTTGGAGCAGAAGCTCGAGAGCCTCATCGCCGGACCGCGCCTTCAATAGCATCAGCTCGTCGCGTTGTAGCAGAGCTTCCAGAGAAAGCAGGTTCTCTGGAAGGTCGTCAACCAAGAGGAATTTGACGTCAGTGTTCATTTTCGATGTTCTGCAAATAGGTTGAAATCTTCGACAAGGTCAAAACTTGAGCGCTTGGGCATGCGCGGATGGCAGCTTCGGGCATGGCCCGAGCGAAAGCCTCGGACGGATCCTGAACGATTGCCGTTCCGCCAGAACGAACGACGGCCGAAAGGCCTTGGGAACCGTCATGATTGGCGCCCGTCAGGACAATAGCTGTCAGTTGGCTGCCCCAGGCGTCTGCCGCGCTCTCGAATGCCACGTCGATCGATGGCCGCGAGAAGAGAACCTCTTCCTCGCTGGATAAAGCGACATGCGTTCGCCCCTCGAGCGACAAATGATAATTAGGGGGCGCGAAGTAGATGAACCCGGCTTCCACGGGCTCCTTGTCTTCCGCCTCGATCGCGCGAAGCTGACATTTGAGGTCAAAAATCGCGGCCAGCACACTGCGTTTGTTTGGCGGTAAGTGCACCACGACGAAGATAGGATACGGATAAGTCGCAGGCAGTGGCGGCAATATCATGGACAGCGCTTCCAGCGCCCCAGCGGAGGCGCCGATGATGATCGCACCGTTCGGATTGTCCTTCACGAGCCGATCCTCTGATAGATCTTCTCATCTCGGACGAACTCCCGGAAGCCATCGGCGTGTGCCGAAAACCGCAGTGTTTCCTTCGAGCCCAGCCCGAGAAAGCCGTTGCGTGGCAGCGCATCCCGGAAAAGACCGACAGCCCTGTCCTGGAGATCCCGGTCGAAATAGATCATGACGTTCCGGCAGGAGACCAGATGCATCTCACCAAAGACCTGGTCCGTCACAAGACTATGATCTGAGAACACGACATTGCGCCGCAGGCTTTTGTCCAGGATGCACCGGTTGTAGCCCGTCGTGTAATAGTCAGACAAAGATCCCTTGCCGCCGGAGTCACGATGGTTCTCGGTGAACAATCTGACCCGTTCGATGTCATAAATTCCGGCTTCCGCCTGGGCGAGGGCCTCTGGATTGATATCCGTCGCATAAAAGAGGGTTCGCTCCTCAAGCCCTTCCTCGCGAAAAAGGATGACAAAGGAATAGAGCTCTTCGCCCGAACTGCATCCGGCAATCCAGATCTTCAAGGAGGGGTAAGTGCGAAGATGCGGAACGACCTTCTCCCGGATCGCCGCGAAGTAGGACGGGTCGCGAAACATCTCGCTGACCTGGACCGTAAGGAAGCGGAGCATGTCGTCAAGCATCTCGGGATGATGAAGGACGCGCTCCTGCATGGCTGAGATGGTCGCAAAGCCCAACTGTTCGCGTGCCTGGCGCAACCGCCGCCGGATCGACGACATGGCGTAGCTGCGAAAGTCATAGTGGTAGCGATGATAAAGCGCCTCCAGCAGCAGCCGGATCTCTATATCCTCCACCTTTTCGAACGTCTCCGTCATTGCGGCATCCAGACGCGCACGAGAGACAGAAGCTTTTCGACGTCAAGCGGCTTTGCCATGTAGTCATTGGCGCCGGCTTCGATGCAGCGCTTCTGGTCGTCCGGCATGGCCTTTGCCGTCAAGGTGATGATCGGCAACTTCTGCCATGCTGAGTTCTTGCGGATGTGGCGGGTAGCGGTGAGGCCATCCATGACCGGCATCATTACATCCATCAAAACCAGATCGATCCGCCCGTCTGGGTTTGTTATCGATTGCTCCAGTTTTTCCAGCGCCTCCTCGCCGTTTCTGGCGATATCGACGATCACCCCGCGTGGTTCGAGGATGTTGGTCAGGGCGTAGACGTTGCGCACGTCGTCCTCGACGATCAGAATGCGGCGCCCTTCCAGCAGTTCATCGCGATTGCGCGCTTTGCGGATCATTTGCTGCTGCTCGTCCGGCAGCTCGGAGACCACCTGGTGCAGGAAGAGGGTAACTTCGTCGAGAAGACGCTCCGGCGATTTTGCACCCTTGATGATGATAGATTTCGAGTAACGGCGAAGTCTCTGTTCTTCTTCGGACGAGAGAACGCGTCCGGTGTAGACGATGACAGGCGGGAAGGAATGCATGCCCGCTTCGCTCAACGTTTCCAGAAGCGCAAAGCCGGATGTATCTGGTAACGACAGATCCAGCACCATGCAGTCGAAGGTCTGTTCAGCCAGCAACGAGATGCACTCTGCCGCAGTCCCGGCCCCCACCGTTTCGACGTCATGCGACCACAGGAGTTTCGACAGAGCGTCCCGTTGAACGGCGTTATCTTCAACGATCAACACGCGCCGCAGCGTTTGTTCGGCTTTCGCGCCTAGGGACTCGATCATCGACACCAGGTGATCGCGTTGTACGGGCTTCAGCGCGTAGCCGACGGCGCCCAATGAGAGAGCCCGGTCGGAATAATCTTCGGCGGAGAGGATGTGGATCGGAATATGGCGCGTCCGCACGTCACGCTTCAGGCGGTCAAGCACCGAGAGGCCGGATTGATCCGGAAGACCGACATCGAGCAGGATGGCGTTCGGCAGATACTGATGGGCGAGTTCCAGGGCTTCTTGAGCGGTTCCGGCTACGAGCGCCTGGAACTTCAGCTCACGGGCGAGATCGCGCAGGATGAGTGCAAAGGATTGATCGTCCTCGACAATCAGCAGCTTGCGGGCCGTCGGCTCGGATGCTGCACGGTCGTCATCGACGATTGCGACTGCCTTCGGCTTTTGTGCAATGGTCTCTGCTTCAGCGCGCAAGACGGGTTCTGCAGCGGACGCGACGGGCGGGGCAAAATCCTGTTTCGGAGCCTGGACCAGCGCACTGTCGAACTCGGCCGGAATGACGATGGTAAACGTGCTGCCTTGGCCGAGCTTGCTCTCCAGCCGGAAGCGGCCGCCGAGCAGGCGCACTAGTTCGCGGGAGATCGAAAGCCCGAGCCCGGTGCCACCGAACTTGCGGCTGATGGTGCTGTCTGCCTGATGGAAGGCCTCGAAGATCCGCTTCTGCTGTTCTTCGGCAATCCCGATGCCGCTGTCCTTGATCGCAAAGGCCAGTTGATTGTCGCCGTGACGGCTGACCGCGAGCGACACACTGCCCTTCTCCGTAAACTTCAGGGCATTCGCCAAAAGGTTCTTCAACACCTGCTCCAGGCGCTGCGGATCGGTCTGGATGACGGCCGGCACGCCGGCCTCCACGGAGACGTTGAGCTGGAGGCCCTTGTTGGTTGCGAGCGGTTCGAACATGTGGCGCAGTCCGTTGACGGTCCGTTCGATGGACACCGCTTCCGGATTTATCTCGACATGGCCCGCCTCGATCTTGGAGAGGTCGAGAATGTCATTGATCAGATTCAGGAGGTCATTGCCCGAAGACTGGATCGTCTGGGCGAACTGGATCTGCTGTGCCGTTAGATTGCCTTCGGAATTGTCGGCCAGAAGTTTGGCAAGGATGAGCGAAGAGTTGAGTGGTGTGCGCAGCTCATGCGACATGTTCGCCAGGAAGTCCGATTTGTAGCGGCTGGCAAGTTCCACTTCCTTTGCCTTGGCTTCGATTGCGTCCTTTGACCGTTCCAGATTGTCGCGCTGCCGTTCCAGTTCCTCCGCCTGTTCTTCAAGCTGGGAGTTGGTCTGTTCGAGTTCCGCCTGCTGCTGTTCCAGGCGGGTTTGCTGTTCGCGAAGCGCGCGCCCCTGTTCTTCGAGCTCTTCGTTGGAAACGCGCAGCTCCTCGCCCTGCACCTGCAGCTCTTCCGATTGCCGCTGGGTCTCTTCCAAAAGAGCCTGGAGGCGGGTTCTGAATTCCGCTGATCGGATGGCGACAGCAATCAGCTCTGAGACCTGTTCAAGAAGAACTAACGTCTGATCGCTGATGGGAGACAGGAAGCCGAGTTCGAAAACGCCTCTTATGTCCCCTTCAACGATCGCAGGCGCCAAGGCGAGATAACGTGGCTTCTGCTGTCCAAGAGCCGAGCCGAAGTTGATATAGCCATCCGGAACCTCGCCAACCGCGATCGGACGGTGATCCCGCAACACATGGCCGAACAAGCTGTCGTTTTGGCCAAAGCTCGTAGGCAGGATCACGTCTGCAGGTACGCCGTGGACGGCCATGCGATGAAAGCGGCCGGCATTTTCGACATAAATGGCACCTGCAACGGCACCGAGATAGTTGGTGAGGAAGCCCAGGATGTTTTCGCCAAGTTTCGCGATTTGCTGCTCACCGCTGACGGATGCAGCCAAGCCCAATTGTGCATCCCGCAACCACTGTTCGCGCTTCTGCGCCAGAGTGGATTTTCTCACCAGTGCGGAGATCGCGAGGGTCAGGACGATGCCAAGCAGCCCCGAAGCTAGCGCGCTCGCCCAGGCAATAATGTATGACGCATTCATCTCCTCAAGGCGCTGGCTCCGCTCTTCACCAGCCTCGTTACGCAGTTGGGAGATGACGTTGCGGATGCCGTCCATGTCGCTGCGGCCGCGGTCTGATTTTACAAGGGTCAACGCTTCGACGGACCCTCGTGTCTGGAAGACCTCCAGTGTTAGCGCCATCACTTCAAGTTTGGACGAGACAAACGCTCGGAGTTCCTCGACACTCCCACGTTCGCGCATCTCGGCTGTGGCAGCCGAGCTGATTGTGTCCATTCGGCTCTGAACCTGTGGGAGGGCACGGTGATATGGCGCAAGATAGGCCTCCTCAGAGGTCAGGAGAAAGCCACGTAATCCCGTTTCTGCATCTTGTATGTCGATCAAAAGCAGGTCGAGCGCCACCACAAGACCATGCGTTTGCGTCACTCTCGCATTGCTGTCTCTGACGTTCTGGACTGTGTAAACGGTTAGCGCGGTGCTGATGACGAAAAAGAAGATCGCGGTCGCTGCGCCGATGAGGGCATTTCGCTCCAGACCGAGCATTCTGTTGCCTGTAAGTGCGGATGTTTTTCTGTGCATCAGAAGGTCTCTAAAAACTCGGTCAGATGATATTATCACGTAAGAGTGACGGCATCGGATGCGGGAAATGGCTAGCGGGGTCGCAAAGCGTGTGGTTGCTGTGTCCCATCCACTCCCGCCGATCACGTCAACTTGAATAGAGTCCTAGGTAGCAATAATTTTATGAGGAAAGCAAGATTACGCTAAAAATGGAACGAAATGAGTTGCTTGCCCTTCAGGGGTTGGCCCATTCGCCGCAACGTCACGCAAGGAAGCTCAGCGGCTTCACGGTGGAGTACCTTCAACCAGAGTTGGGTGCTGCTTTCAGTTACGACTGGACGAGCGACCTCCATTACCATGACATTGTCCTGGAAGATGGGGGCATACGTGCAGGGGATGGATTGGAGGACAACCGCCGTGACCTCCGCCACACGCTGACTTATGTCCCGCGGGGTGCACGCGTCACTGGCTGGTCCGAACTCCAAAGGCGGAACAACTCGTTCGCAGCTATCTATTTAGATCCGGCAGCTATCCGGCAGGAGCTGGACACTCGCTTCGCCGAACATGTCGATGAAAAGGTTTATTACCGAAGCGACGAAGTCGCGGGATACCTGCGCCAATGGGCCGGCCTGCTAAAGCGAGATCATTCTGATGCTCTATACGAAGAAGCATTGGGCCTGATCACGATCTTGGCGATCCACAAAGCAACAATGCCGGCATTGAGACAGCCGCCGCCCCTTGGCAGAGCGCCTCTGGCTCTGATCGACGAGTTTATCGAGGAGAACCTTGGCTCAGATCTCAGCCTATCGAGCCTTGCTGCACTCGCGGGCCTAAGTCGGTTCCATTTCAGCAGGGCCTTCAAGGCGTCCACCGGAGAGACCCCATACCAGCACGTGCTCCGACGTCGAATGGAAAGGGCACGATTGCTCTTGGCCGCAGGAGAAATGCCCATCGACGAAATCGCCAGCAGGCTGGGCTTTCAGGATAGCGCGTATTTCCAAAGGACTTTCAAATCATGGGTTGGAATGAGTGTGAAAGAGTTCAGGGACCGGATGTAGGTCCTCACTGAAGGCTTCGCGCGCTTCAATAGTTCGCCCAATAAGAGCAGACTGTCTGCCTGCGCCTGCGCCTGCTTCGCAGCTAGGAACTCTGCGAACTCTCTCTGGCCAATCGTGGCTAGACGAGAATTGAAATGGGTATCTCACAATCGGCCCTACCAAACCGCGTGGACCGGCTTGGAACGCTGGCAAACAAGTTGGCGTCAGCCAACCTTCAAAAATCCCCGTTTGGGCAGTCCGAATCAAGATCTGTAGAAAGGCGTTAGGTTGCTGCATCAATCTTCGCAAAAAGATTGCAAACTAGTCCCGGGTCCCAGTTTTCTGGAACATCAAGCCGTGTTCGGTGGATATTGAATATTGGTGAATGAAGGAACAACTATGCGAAAAATCGGTCGAGTGCGGGAAGTCTGGCGCTATCCGGTGAGTTCTCTTGGCGGGGAGACGCTCGCCTCGATCACCGTGTCGCCCGAGGGCATCGCAGGCGACCGACGGTTCGCGCTGTTCGATCCGGAAACCGGCCTCGCCGCCGCCCCCGAGAAGGAAACGCGCTGGCGTCCTGCCCTCTTCATCACCGCCTGGCAACCGGCCTCCGGACTGCCGGTGCTGCGCTTTGCCGACGGCGCCGAACATGCGCTCGACGACGGTGCATTGCCGGACCGCCTGGCAGAGCATTTCGGCTTCCCGGTCGCGGTCGGGCTCGTCGGGTCTGGCGATTACCGCTTCCCCGTCGTCTCCAATCGTTACAAGCCAGCGCCGCTTCACCTTGTGACGACCGCTTCGACGGAGGCGCTTGCCGCGGTAACAGGCCTTCCGCCACTCGACGCAAGACGGTTCCGCCCCTCCGTGCTGATCGAAACGGAAGAAGGCGAAGGTTTCATCGAAAACGAGTGGGTTGACCATACGTTACGCATCGGAGACACGGATATCCGCGTCACCGAGGCGTCGCGCCGCTGTGGCATGACGCTTGTCGCACAGCCCGGCATGGCGGAAGAGCCCGATGTGCTGCGCGGGATCATGCGCCACAACAAGCGCAATCTCGGCGTCTATGCCACGCCCATCGAGGGCGTGACCATCAGTGTCGGCGATGCCGTCTATGCCGAGATCTGAAAGAGCGGCGTTTCCGCCTGCGAGATATCCTTGAGGATTGCCCGGCCGACAGTCTCGCCGATATCCCGGGCACTGGTGATGCCCTGAACGAAGGGCTCCTTGTGCAGGAGGAAGGCGATTGCCGCGCAATAGAGCCGGCCTTCCGACATCAGGCCGAGACGCGGGCGATAGAATTCATCGACATCGATGCCGCCGGTGCGCACCATATCGGGATCGCGATCGAGCGACATGATCGCCTCGACCTTGGGCGTCGCGGCTTCGCGCACGCCTCCCTGATCGACAAGCGTCGGAAAGGGGAGATCCGTCGCCGAGAGGGTTTCCTGACCGGTCGCATCGATGAAGGCGCCGAAGCGATGCACCGTGCCTGACACCTCGACCTCTGCGCCCCGCTCCAGACCGACCTCGGCCGTGCGGATCGTATAGTCTTCGCCGAGCCGCAGGATGGACAGTTTGCCGACACGCGACAGCGCGAGCAGACGGCGGATCGACATCAGCGGCACGGTTGCATAGTCGTCGATGAAGATGCCCTTGAAGTGGCGGTGGAAGCGCTTGAGGTCTTTCTCGTCCAGATGCGGAATGACGCGCGCGACAATCTCGTGGGTGATCAGGATCGCATAGCGCCACGGCACGGTATAGCGCTTCACCCTATTGTCCTCGGCCTCGGCCAGGTTCTTCGCGGCCCAGACGAACGGATCGCTTTCGGCTCGGTCGGCATAGTAGGCGGCTGCGAAGGTCTCGACGGTCAGCTGCGAAAGGCCGATGCGGGTGGCATAATCCGGGTCGCGGGCGACGATTTCTCCGCGGAACAGCTCGAAGACCTCATCGAGCAGGTCGTGACGACCTGTCGCGATCAGCGCGTCTATGGCCTCTTCCGTGCAGACGAGCGGCGTCACATAGGGCAGCGGGCAGTAGAAGTCGGCCTCCGGCAGGATGCCCTTGCGGGACATCAGCGTCGCGCGAAAATCCTCAGTCCCGGCAGCCGGCTGATATTGCAGATCACCCGCCGCATCGCTGTAGAACATGCCGTGGGCCGTCGCCACGGTCATCAGGGCGTCGATCCCGCTCAGCGAGGTGCCGAGAATGCCGACGGGTTCATTGCGGATCGACTTCAAAACAGTGGCCGGCCAGGGCGAAACGAAGTAGCCGGGTCGTATTTCGGTGCTGTCGGGCCAATTGTGGCCGGTCGCCATCACGACGTGGTCGAAGACTGCGTCCTCCTCTGCGTCGGGACGGGATACCCTCAGCCGCACTGCGGCCGCCTGTATCTCGATATCGGTGACCTTATGGCGGGCCAGCACGTGGATTTCGTGGCCGCGTTCGCCGGCCAGATTTTGCATCCGGGCAAACTGCGCCTGCATGTAGTCGCCGAGCACGAGGCGGGGATAGAATTCCCGCTCATCAATCGCCTCGCGGCGGATGCCGTGGCGCATCAGCGTGTCCTCATCCTGCCGCCGCAGCCATTCGACCAGGGTCTCGGTGAAAGCCGGAAGCTCGATGCTCGGAATGTTGGAGAGCATCGCCGGGTCATTCATATCGGGGTGATAGGGCGTACCCTTGCCCGGCTCTCCCTCTGCTTCATAAAGGGTGATCGACAGGGGAACGGTCGAGCCGATCAGTTGTTTGAACGTGTAGAGGCCGGTTGGACCCGTGCCGATGATCGCAATTCGTGGAAGCATGGACATATCCTATGTCCGGCGAACAATCTCGCACGGCTGTCAGGGAATGTTCCACCCTTGAAATTGTTCCCGCCCTCATGCGCCCGCGCGAACTAGCCTTCGAGAAAAGGGGGATCGTGTGAACGTGATGTGAGATCTGGCCTGCTGCCGGTTTCATGGACACCGAGTTAAGGTGTTCCTCCTGAAACCGGAGAGCATGAATGCAACGAAGGAAGTTCAGCCGCGAGTACAAGCTTGAGGCGGTGAAGTTGGTCAAGGAGCGTGGGGTCTCTGTTGCCCAGGCGGCCCGTGACCTTGATGTCCACGAGAATGTGTTGCGCAAATGGGTTCGCGAATACGGCGACGATCCCAGCCAGTCCTTTCCTGGAAAAGGCCAGATGAAGCCAGAGCAGCTTGAGATTGATCGGCTCCGTCGTGAAGTCGCCAAGTTGAAGGCGGAGCGCGACATCCTAAAAAACGATCACGGGCTTTGGTCCGCCTGTGCGCGGTAGAAACAGGCTGTGCTACGCTGCACTCCGGAGGGGAGTTGCCGACTGCTTATTGGAGGCGTTCGACCCCGTTAAAAAACGTGGCACATGGGCTGTTGCGAACTTGAGAGTGGTGACGCGGCTTCAGCAGCGATCCCGATTAGGAAAATGACGAACTTGTGCGGCCCAGCCCCTCCCGAACCGAAGGAGGAGAAGCCATGCCCAAGACAAGATTATCTGCCCCGCAGAACCTCACCCGCCTGAACCCGAGCGCAGCCGCGATCGACATCGGGTCCACAATGCATATGGCGGCGGTCAATCCGGACAGCGATGACATGCCAATCCGCGCTTTCGGCACCTTCACCCATGATCTGCATGATCTCGCTGCCTGGTTCCGATCTTGCGGCGTCACGAGCGTGGCTATGGAGTCGACCGGCGTCTACTGGATACCGTCTTTCGAGATTCTGGAGGAGCATGGCTTTGAGGTAATCCTGGTCAATGCGCGTTACGCGAAGAACGTCCCAGGGCGGAAGACCGACGTCAATGATGCGGCATGGCTTCGCCAGTTGCATTCCTATGGTCTGTTACGCGGCAGCTTTCGTCCCAATGCGCAGGTTGCCACTTTGCGTGCTTATCTGCGCCAGCGAGAACGTCTGGTCGAGTATGCGGCAGCTCATATCCAGCACATGCAGAAGGCTCTGATGGAAATGAACCTGCAGCTCCATCATGTTGTCTCCGACATCACCGGCGTGACCGGTATGAAGATTATCCGGGCAATCGTTTCCGGCGAGCGCGATCCTGACGCCCTGGCCTCTTTGCGTGACGTTCGCTGCCACTCTTCTATCGAAACGATCAAAGCATCGCTGGTCGGCAACGATCGTGATGAACACGTGTTTGCTCTTTCCCAATCACTGGAGCTTTACGACTTCTATCAATTGAAGATGCTCGAATGCGACCGCAAGCTGGAAACGGCGATCGCCATGATGACTGTGGAAGTCGAAGTGCCGCTCGCGCCGCTGCCAAAAATCCGGACAAAGACCAAGCAGACGAATGCACCGTCCTTTGATGTCCGGGCCGCTCTATACGGCCTTACGGGCACCGACTTAACACAGATTCACGGCCTCGGCTCCTCGCTCGCCCTCAAGCTCATCGGCGAATGCGGAACTGACCTACGAGCATGGCCCACCGCCAAGCACTTCACATCATGGCTCTGCCTGGCTCCCGGCAACAAAATATCTGGCGGAAGACTTCTCTCCTCGAGAACGCGCCGATCATCGAACCGGGCAGCCGCACTCTTGCGGTTGGCAGCCACCACGATTGGCCGAAGCGACACGGCACTGGGTGCATTTTATCGACGTTTGGCAAGGCGCATCGGAAAGCAGAAAGCCGTGACGGCGACGGCACGTAAGATCGCGGTTCTCTTCTTCAATGCCCTTCGGTTCGGCATGGCTTATCGTGATCCCGGTGCGGCGGCATATGACGAGCGCCATCGCGGTCGAGTCTTGGCAAACCTGCAGCGCCGTGCTCGCTCTTTGGGATATCAACTTGATCCCATTCCCGATGCTGAGAGTGTTTCTTAGGAAGGCCGCAGCCTACTTTGCCAGGGACGCGATATGAGGTTCGCGTTCATTGCAAAGCACCGTTCGATCTGGCCGGTGGCATGGCTCTGCGAAGCGCTAGGGGTTTCTCGTTCAGGTTTCCATGCCTGGTTCAATCGTTCTGCGAGTGAACGCGCTCGCTATGATGAGGTTCTGCTGGACAAGATCAGGCAGAGCTTCAAAGCCAGCGACCGCACTTATGGTGCTCGCCGTGTATGGCATGACGTGCCGGAAGAAGGATTATCCTGTGGTCTCCATCGTATCGAGCGGCTGATGCGCTTGAATGCGCTCAGGGCGAGGCCGAGACGGCGTGGCTTGCCGAAAGATGCCGGTGACCGTGCCGTCATCATGCCGAACGTGCTGGACCGTCAGTTCATGGCAGAGCGGCCGAACCAGAAATGGGTGGCCGACTTCACCTATA